>JAEWIJ010000021.1 GCA_023387235.1 Pseudomonadota bacterium | reverse complement strand
CCCCTAACCCCTCCCCACAAGGGGGAGGGGGATTCTCGCGCTTATGCAGACGCTACTCTATATCCTCGACGTCGACAGCGCCGCCCTTCACGCGCTGCGCGAGCGACGCCTCGATGAACGGATCGATATCGCCGTCCATCATGGCAGCCACGTCGCTCGTCTGCACGCCCGTGCGCAGGTCCTTGACCATCTGATAGGGCTGCATGACGTACGAGCGGATCTGGTGACCCCAACTGTTGTCCGTCTTTGATGCCGCCTCGGCCTGCGCCTTCTGCTCGCGCTTCTGCAGCTCCAGCTCATAGAGGCGCGCCTTGAGGCGCTTCATGCCGGCATCGCGGTTCTGATGCTGCGAGCGCCCTTCCTGCGAGAAGATCACGATGCCCGTCGGCTTGTGCACGATACGCACCGCCGACTCCGTACGGTTCACGTGCTGACCACCGGCGCCACTCGACCGCGTAAAGGACACGTCGATCTCATCGGGCCGGATCTCGATCTCGATGCTGTCGTCGACGATCGGATAGACCCAGACGCTGGAAAACGACGTGTGCCGCCGCGCGTTCGAGTCAAACGGCGAAATGCGCACGAGGCGATGCACGCCCGACTCCGTCTTCAGCCAGCCGTAGGCATTCTCGCCCTTTATCTCGAGCGTCGCCGACTTGATGCCCGCTTCTTCGCCCGGGCTCTCGTCGATCAGCGTGACCTTGTAACCGCGCCCCTCGGCCCAGCGCATGTACATGCGCAAAAGCATCTGCGCCCAGTCCTGGCTCTCCGTACCGCCCGAGCCGGCATGGACTTCGAGATATGTATCGTAGGTGTCGGCCTCGCCGGAAAGGAGCGCCTCGACCTCGCGCCGCTTCACCTCGGCGAGCAGCTTCTTGAGGCCCGCGCCGCCTTCCTCGATGGTCGCCTCGTCGTCCTCGGCCTCGCCGAGCTCGAGTAGCGTCACGACATCGTCGAGATCACGTTCGATCTTCTGGTAGCCCTTGATCGCCGTTTCCAGCGACTGGCGCTGGCGCATCACCTTCTGCGCGCGCGCCGCATCGTTCCAGAGTGCGGGATCTTCCGCCTGGCGATTGAGATCGCCGAGGCGCATGTCGGCCGTATCCCAGTCAAAGAGACCTCCGGAGCAAGGCCATGGACTCCTTGATCTCGGATACGAGAGCAGTGTGCTCGGCACGCATGTTGGCCTCCTCGGGCAAATTCGGGTGTTGGGCGCGGCTTATAGGTGCCTGAAGCCGGGTTGTAAACGCGGGTGGCCCAGCTCCAAGAGCGACGGCACAAGCGCACCCAGCTCTTGGGCGAGTGCGGCTGCTCCCCGGTTGTGCTACGCCAAGCACGTAGTTTCCTGCCCAAAATGAACGAAGGGAGATAACCCGTGGTCAAGGTCGTTACACTGAAGGACATTCCGATCATGCCGGCCGAGGGGGCCGCAGAGCAGACCGCAGGATGGACCGGACCGGTTCACCGGACGCGCCAGACCATCATCGAACCTGGTGACTCCAAGGAATTCACCTGCTCCGTGGTCAATTTCAGCCAGGGCTGCAACACGGGATGGCATGTCCACGATTGCGATCAGATCCTCGTTGTGACTTCCGGCTCCGGGCTCGTGGCGACCGAGAAAGAGCAATTCGAGATCAACGTGGGAGATGTCGCGCATATCACGGCCGGCGAGCGCCACTGGCACGGCGCCAAGGCCGACTCCACCATGGGGCACATCACCATCATGCTCGTCGGCGCCAAGTCGACTTGGGGATAGTCGTCACAATTGGATGGCGGCGCAATCCCGATCACGCCGCCTCAAAATCTCAGGCCTTCTGCGCGGCCATGAGCTTCTGATCGATGCCCATGGCGCGCTGGCGGGCGGGTCGCTCGTTCAACCGCGCGACGTACCTCTTGAAGGTCTCACGCTCAGGCAGAAGCTGGAACTGCAGCCCCCACGCGATCGCCGATCCGACATAGACGTCGGCCGCCGAGTAGCGCTCGCCGAGAAACCACGGCCCCTTCTCGACGGCCTTCTCGATCGTATCGACCGTCGTTTCATATGTGCCATACGGCATCATCCCGCGCCGACCCGGCTCCCGCTTGAGAACATGGTCGATGATCGCGGGCTCCAGGCAGCTCCCCTGGAAGAACATCCAGCGGAAATAAGGGCCGCGCATTGGATCGCCGGGCGCCGGCGCTAGGTTTGCCGCCGGGAATGCATCAGCGAGATAAGCACAGATAGCCCCGGCCTCGGTGATAACCTGCCCCTCGTGCTCGATGGCCGGCACCTTGCCCATGGGATTGATGGCGAGATACTCAGGGCGATACTGGTCCTCCGTGTTTTGGAGGTCCATCACCTTGAGCTCGTAGGGCGCGCCGATCTCTTCGAGCATGAAGAGCACCGTCGACGACCGGCTCGGCGCCGCGTGATGCAGGATGATCTTGCTGCTCATGGCAACCTCCGCCCTGTTCATTCAGTAACCGCGCTTGCGATCCACCACATTCTGCAGAGGCTCGCCGCGCTCGAATGCCTCGATCTGCGCCACGACATAGTCGGAGACGGCCTCGGGATCGCTGTCGGCTGCATTGTGCGGCGTGATCGTGGCCTTCGGGTGGCTCCACAAGGGATGCTCGGCCGGCAGCGGCTCGGTGTTGAACACATCGAGAGTGACCGCGCCGAGCGTACCGTCATTCAGCGCCGCCACGATGTCGTCCTCGACCTGCAGCCCACCACGCCCTGCATTGATCACCACCGGCGCGCCAAGCGGCCCATTGCGCGCCAGTTTCTTGAACAATGACGCATTGAGGATGCCTTTGGTTTCCGGCGTCAGCGGCACGAGTACGACGAGAATATCCGTCCGGGCGAGAAAGGCCGGAAGCTGATCTATTCCGGCATAGCACTCGATACCCGGCACCTCGCGCTTCGAGCGGCTCCAGCCCGCGACCTGGAAGCCGAGCCGCGCGAGCACGTCCGCGCTGTCGCGGCCGAGCTCGCCAAGGCCCATGATGCCCACACGGACGTCGCGCGCCGCACGCTGGTCGGGCGTATCCCAGGCTTTCCGCTTCTGAGCATCGTCGAAGAAGCGCTGCTGGCGATGGTGCATGAGAACGTGGAGCACGACGTACTCCGTCATGCGTTTCGTGAGATCGCTCACCGCCACCCGCACGAGCGGCACATCGGGGAGAGTTGCATCCGCGACGAGCGCATCGACGCCCGCGCCCAGATTGAAGATCACCTCGAGGTTCGGGAATGTCCCGAGCAGGCCCGGCGGCGGTTTCCATACGGCCACGTAGCGCACGCTTTCCGGCGCCGGCGTGTCCTTCGGCCAGAGCGCCACCGGCACGGATTTCAGGCGCGCCGCGAAGCGCTGCCGCCACGGCTCCGCCGTCCAGTTCTCGCCCGCCCCCTGCACGACGATGAGGAGTGTCATTTATCGGTCCCGACGTTCAGTTGATCCACTGCCAGAAGGCCGGTCGGGACGGTGCCGTCAAGCATAAAGGCCGGATGCGGCATCCCCAATTCCGCGCCCGAGCGTCGGTCATGCTATAGATCGGGCCCTCGGCCACTTCGATTGCGCATTCCCGACACTCATGTCCTTCGACATCATCGCCAGGATCAAGGAGCCCTTCAGCCGGGCAGCGGTCCTTCTTTGCCGGCGATGGCGCCCTGTCGCGCCCGTGCCCGAAGACGCGTCGAATGCCGACGCGCACAAGGAGATCCGCTCGACCATCGAGATGCAGGCAACGGAGGGCGCCGTCACGCCGCACGATGCCGAGATGCTCGGTGGCGTGCTGGATCTCAGCGAGCTTCGCGTGCTCGACATCATGGTCCACCGCACGAATATGGCGACCATCGATATCATCACGCCCGCGGACAAGATCATCGACGCCATCCTGGCGAGCCAGTACTCCCGCGTGCCGGTTTGGCGCGAGGCGCCCGACAACTTCGTCGGCATCCTGCACAGCAAGGACCTGCTCATGGCGCTGCGCGATGCCGGCTGGTCGCCGGAGCGCATCGATATCGAGAAGCTGCTGAGCCCGCCCTGGTTCGTGCCCGACACGACGGGCGTCAACGAGCAGCTCGCGCAGTTCCTCAAACGCAAGACCCAGCTCGCGCTGGTGGTCGACGAATACGGCGAGGTGCGCGGCCTCGTCACGCTCGAGGACATTCTCGAGGAGATCGTCGGCCAGATCGCGGACGAGCACGACGTCGGCGAGGCCCCCGTGCGGCGGCAGGTGGACGGCTCGGTGCTCGTCGAGGGGGGGCTTCCGATCCGCGACCTCAATCGCGAAATGGGCTGGTCGCTCCCGGACGAGGCTGCCACCACGATCGCCGGCCTCATCATGCACGAAGCCCAGACCATCCCCGATGCGGGTCAGGCGTTTACCTTCCACGGCTTCCGCTTCGAGATCGTCCGCAAGATCCGCAACCGCATCACGGCCGTCCGTATCCGGCCGACGCCACTTCAGACACTGGCCCAATCACCGGTCCCGCCACCGGCCCAGACGCCGCCCCAAGGCTCATCTACGGCCTGAGACCTGCGCGATTGCGGACGGGGACGGCTGCCGCCCTGGAATGGCCAACGGGCGGGGCTATTGCTATGCTTTCACCAGCATCGGCCGCCAGTCGGCCCATCCAAGCCTGCACCTGTTCCGGACGCGCGGCCTCAGAGCTGTGCGCCGCCCGAGAGGAGGCCCGCCTTGTCGACGAACCGCCTTATCGATCTCTACAGCGACACCCAGACCAAGCCTTCCCCCGGAATGCGCAAGGCCATGGCCGACGCCGAGGTCGGCGACGAGCAGCGCGGCGAAGACCCTTCCACCAACCTCCTGCAGGAGCGCGTCGCGGACCTGCTCGGCAAGGAAGCGGCGCTGTTCCTGCCTTCGGGCACCATGTGCAATCAGATTGCCATGCTCGTGCACTGCCGCCAGGGTGACGAGATCATCGGCGCGGAGGTGACCCACCTCTTCACGTCCGAAGCCGGAGGCGCATCGGCCCTCGCGGGCGCCCAGACGTGGCCCATCCGCTGCGAGCGCGGCATCTTCACGGGCGCCGACGTGACGGCCGCCGTGCGCGCGCCGGGGCGTCATAACCCAATCTCGCGCGTTGTGGTCATCGAGCAGACGGTGAACCGTGGCGGCGGCGCGATCTGGTCCGTCGAGGAAATTGCCGATGTCGCCGAGGCAACGCACAGCCACGGGCTCATCCTGCACATGGATGGCGCCCGCCTGATGAATGCAGCGGTCTCCTCGGGCATTCCGGTGAAGGACATGACGGCGCATGTCGACACCGCCTGGACGGACCTCTCGAAGGGTCTCGGCTGCCCCGTCGGCGGCGTGCTCGTCGGCTCGCGCGCGTTCATCGATGAAGCCTGGCGCTGGAAGCACCGGCTCGGCGGTGCCCTGCGCCAGTCCGGCATTCTGGCAGCCGCCGGTCTCTACGCGCTTGATCACAACCTTTCGGCGCTTGCCGAGGATCACGAGAATGCCGTCGCGCTCGGCGAGGCCGTTGCCGCGGTGCCGGGCCTGAAGCTCTTCTCGCCGCGCATCGAGAGCAACATGGTGTTCTTCGAGTCGACACTGCCCGAGATCAGCTCGCGCCAAATCTTCGAGACGCTGCTCGCGCGCGGCGTGCGCATGGGCATGACCTACGGCAATATGATCCGCGCGGTGACCCACCTCGACGTCTCGCGCGACGACATCACGCGCACTGGCGAAATCCTTGCGCAGGTCGTCGCCGACTTGAAAGCCGGCTTGCGCAAAGCCTCATGATGGCGGCGGCTTCGGCCTCCTCCGTTCTCCGATCAATCCTCAGAAACGAACCTGGAAACTGCCCATGCCCTTCGAGCCCGCGAGCGACGTGCTTTCGCAATACACCGTCCTTGACTTGACCCGCGTTCGCTCGGGTCCGACATGCGTGCGCCAGCTCGCCGACTGGGGCGCCAACGTGATCAAGATCGAAGATCCCGAGTCCGACAAGATCGGTCTCGGCGGCGCGCGTTCCGGCTCCGACTTCCAGAACCTCCACCGCAACAAGCGGTCGATGACGCTGAACCTCAAGTCCAAGGAGGGCGTCGCGATCTTCATGGCACTCGCCAAGAAGGCCGACGTCATCGTCGAGAACTACCGCCCGGACGTGAAGCGGCGCCTCGGCATCGACTATGATGCCGTGTCGAAGATCAATCCGCGCATCATCTATGGCTCGATCTCCGGCTTCGGCCAGGACGGGCCGCTCGCCAACCGCCCCGGCTTCGACCAGATCGCGCAGGGCATGGGCGGCCTCATGTCCATCACGGGCGAGCCGGGCAAAGGCCCCATGCGCGTCGGCATTCCCATTGCCGACCTCACGGCCGGCATCTTCTGCTCGCAGGGCATCCTGCTGGCACTCATGGAGCGCGAGCGTTCGGGCAAGGGGCAGTGGGTGCAATCCTCGCTGCTGCAGGCGCAGGTGTTCATGCTCGACTTCCAGGCCTCGCGCTGGCTCATGGACCAGGACATCGCCCCGCAGGCAGGAAACGACCACCCCACTTCCATTCCCACCGGCGTCTTCAAAACCTCGGACGGCTACATCAACATCGCCGTCGCCGGGCAGAAGATGTGGGACAAGTTCAAGGCACTCTTCAAGGATCCCGCGTTCGACGGTGCTGACTTTGCCGAGCCCAAGGCGCGCTCGAAGAACCGCAAGGCGCTCAACGCGCTCATCGAGAGCCACACGGTGAAGAAGACCTCCGCCGAATGGATCGCGATCTTCAACGACGCCGGCGCGCCGGCCGGCGAGATCAACAACATCAAGCAGGTCTTCAATCTCGAGCAGGTCCGCCATCTCGGCCTCGCGCAACCCATGGTGAGCCAGGAGCGCGGTGCCACGGAGGTCGTCGGCCAGCCGATCCTCATGAGCCGGTCGAAGGCTTCCGTCCGCCGCCCGCCGCCGACGCTCGGCCAGCACACGGGCGAAATCCTCGGTGAGATCGGCTATGGCGCCGAGGACGTGAAGAAGCTCGCCAAGGACGGCGTGATCTGAGACCGGCCACCGGCACACCAACGAGGACAAGAACATGAGCAATCCCGCAGAAGTCGAAGCACCGGTCGAAGAGAAAATGCTCGGCCTCAAAAAGGGGTCGGTCGCCGAGATCGTGTTCAACAATCCCACCCGTCACAATGCGGTCTCGCTCGAGATGTGGGAGCGCATGACGAAGCTGCTCGGCGAATTCGCGGCCGATCCGGAGGTGCGCGCGCTGGTCGTCAGCGGCGCCGGCGGCAAGGCCTTCGTCTCGGGCGCGGACATCTCGAAATTCGAGAAGCAGCGCTCAACGGCCGAGGGCGTCGCGCACTACAATGCCATCAGCTCGAAGGCCTACGAGACGCTCTATAACTTCCCCAAGCCGACCATCGCCAAGATCCAGGGCTACTGCATCGGTGGCGGCATGAACGTCGCAGTCTGCTGCGACGTGCGCATCGCGACGGACAGCTCGAAGTTCGGCATTCCGGCGGCAAAGCTCGGCCTCGGCTATGGCTATCCGGGCGTGCACCGCCTCTCGCAGATCGTCGGGATCTCCAAGGCCATGGAGCTCTTCTATACCGCGCGCCAATTCACCGCTGCCGAAGCCGAGGGCATGGGCTTCCTCAACCAGGTCGTGCCGGCCGACGGTCTCGATGCCGCAGCCGCCACCATGACCGGCCAGATTGCCGAGAACGCGCCGCTCACCATCGCGACCATCAAGGCCGTCGCCCGCGAGATCGGCCGTCCCGCCGCCGAACGCGATCACGCGAAGCTCGACCGCATGGTGGCTGCGTGCTTTGCCTCCGAGGACTACGTCGAGGGCCGCCGCGCCTTCATGGAGAAGCGCAAACCACAGTTCAAAGGGCGCTGAACGCCGCCCGCAACGCCCCGCTTCTTGAGTTCGCCACACTATTGTTCAAGTACTGGATAAGTCGGGTATTCCACCGTCAGACCAAGACCTTGAGCTTCCGGGACCGCGCGGGGAGATGCGTAATACCATTGCCATCATGAACACCAAGGGCGGGGTCGGAAAATCGACCATCGTCCTTGCTGTCGCCGAGACCCTCTCGGTCTACCATGGCAAGAACGTTCTGGTGATCGACTCCGACGCCCAGGCGAGCATCAGCACCATGCTGATGGCGACCGACAGCCTGCGGAAGCTTCAGAACGAAGGCCGCACGATCGTCGACTATCTCGTCGCCCAGGTGCTGAAGGGCACGCCCGCCGAATGGACCGAGTTCGTCGTCGGCGGCGTCTCGGACATCGACGATGCGCGCTCGGTCTATCTCATGCCGAGCGACATGCAGTTGACGCTGCTCGAGCGGGAGGTCTCCAAGGAGAGCCAGCACGCCCGCCTTCGCTCGGCCATTGGCGGTCTGCTGAGCCGCGCGCGCATCGTCTTCGACGTCGTGCTGATCGATTGCCCGCCGGGCCTTTCCGTGCTGACGGAAAGCTGGCTCCGGGAGGCGGACTTCCACATCTCGCCGACGAAACCGGACTACGTCTCGGTCTGCGGGCTCGATGTCTTCCGGCGCTTTCGCGATCTCAATCCGGAAATGGGCTTTGCCGAGAACCTCGGCGTGGTCGTGAACATGAAGGACCGCGGCGCGGCACTGGAGGAGGAATATCATCGCTGGCTCGCCGCTGACGCCAACAACCGCTGCTTCAAGCACGCGCTGCCGCGCATCCATGCCATGCAGCAGGCAGGGCACTTCCAGCCGAGCGAGCGGTCCTACATCGCGAAGTATCCTGGCGACGTTGGCGTCGCCGTGCGCGGGCTGACGGACGAGATCCTCAGCCGCGTGGCCGCCTCCGGGCAATCGCCTCAAGCCCAGGCCGCCGCCGGGCGAGGCTGACTGAGTTCAGTGCGCTCGCGCGATGCAGAAGGCGACCGCCTCGGCGAGCGCCGAGCGCGGCCCGCTTTCCGGGAAGATCGCCAGCGCATCCGAAGCTATGGCGCCGTAGTGGCGGGCGCGCTCGAGCGTCGCCTCGATCGCCTTGTGGCGCCGCATGAGCCCCACCGCGTGCTCGAGATCGCCGTCATTGATCTCACCGTTCGAGAGCGTCCGCTGCCAGAAAGCCCGCTCCGTCTCGTTGCCGCGCCGGTAGCAGAGAATGACCGGTAGCGTGATCTTGCCCTCACGAAAGTCGTCGCCGACGGACTTGCCGAGACGCGCGCTGTCGCCCGCATAGTCGAGCGCGTCGTCGACGAGCTGGAAGGCGACCCCGAGATTGCGTCCGTAGGACCTCAGCGCCGACTGCTCGGCGGCGGGGCGGCCGGCGATGGCAGGTCCCACCTCGGCAGCGGCGGCGAACAGCGCCGCCGTCTTGGCGTTGATGATCGCGAGATATTCGTCCTCGGTCGTGCCCATGTTCTTGGCGGCCGAGAGCTGCATGACCTCACCCTCGGCGATGACCGCGGCAGCATTGGAAAGAATGCGCAGCGCCGGCAGCGAGCCGACATCCACCATCATGCGGAAGGCCTGCCCGAGCAGGAAATCGCCGACGAGCACGCTCGCCTGGTTGCCCCAGAGCCGCCGGGCCGAGGCCTTGCCACGGCGCACGTCGCTCTCATCGACGACATCGTCGTGGAGCAGGGTCGCGGTATGCATGAACTCGACGGCCGCGGCGAGACGGACATGCCCCTCGCCCGTGTAGCCGGCGAGCTTGGCAGCCGCGATGGTCAGCATGGGACGCAGGCGCTTGCCGCCCGAGTCGATCAGATGATGCGCGAGCGTCGGGATGAGCTCGATGTCGGACACGGCCTTATCGAGGATGATGCGGTTGACGCCTGCCATCTCCCCGCCGACGAGATCGAGCAACGGCTGCAGGCTCGCCGCCGCGTCGCGCGCGCCGTCAATGGAGACCACAACGCCCAAGGTGCCGTTCCTTGTTCTGTTTCCGCCACATCGCCGATCATAGTCCGTTCATGGACCAGCCCGGTCAAGCGGCATTCTGCCCTTGTATCCGCATACGCCCCATCATGCCCGCGCGCTTGACGGCCGACGGCCGGGCAGGCACGAAGAGGGCAAATGCCCGTCCTCTGTCGGGGGACAACGACCATATGTCAAGATGATCAGGGGACGCGCCATGAACGATCGCTACCTGCGCACGGGGGTGTTTCTCGCGCCTTTCCATGCCCTCGGCGAGAACCCGACGCTCGCCCTCGATCGGGACATGGAGCTTCTCGTACACCTGGACCGGCTCAACTATCACGAGGCCTGGGTCGGCGAGCACCATTCGGGCGGCTTCGAGATCATCGCCTGCCCGGAAATGTTCATCGCCGCCGCCGCGCGCGAGACCCGCTATATACGGCTCGGCACGGGCGTCGTGTCGCTGCCCTATCACCACCCGTTCACGCTCGCGAGCCGCATGATGCAGCTCGACCACATGACGCGAGGACGTGCCATGTTCGGGGTCGGCCCGGGCTCGCTCATCTACGATGCCGAGAAGATCGGCCTCAAGGCCGCCGACCAGCGCCGCCGCATGGACGAGGCGCTCGACTGCCTCATGCCGCTCATGCGCGGCGAGATGGTCACGCGCCAGACCGACTGGTTCACGCTCAACGGCGCCAAGCTGCAGATTGCGCCGTACTCGCGGCCGCACATCGAGATGGCCGTCGCCTCCTCGCGCTCACCGGTAGGCGCCGTCGCTTCCGGCAAGCACGGCATCGGCATGCTCTCGATCGGCGGTACGTCCGATGATGCGCTTGCCGCGCACGCCAAGAACTGGGCCATCCACGAGGATGCAGCGCGCGAGGCCGGCGCGGCCACGGATCGCTCGCGCTGGCGCATCGTCACCTTCGCGCACGTCGCCGAGACGCGCGAGAAGGCGCGCGCCGACATGGCTTTCGGCCTCGCCGACTTCAACCGTTACTTCAACGAGGTCGCGACTTTCCCGATCGTGCCGCCGGGCATCGAGGATCCGCTCAACTATCTGACCGAGAGCGGTCTTGCCTGCATCGGCACGCCCGACGACTGCGTTCGCCATTTCGAGCGTCTGTGGAAGGGCTCGAACGGCGGCTTCGGCGCCGTCCTCCTGCTCGCGCACAACTGGGCCGACTGGGAGGCGACGAAGCGCAGCTACGAGCTCATGGCGCGCTATGTGCACCCGCACTTCCAGCGCGGCGCCAACAGCCTTCGCCAGTGGAGCTACGATGACGCCACGGTCAAGCGTGCGGGCGCCGGCATGGAGAACCAGGCCGCCGTCCAGGCCGCCATCGACAGCTACAAGGCGCGCAAAGGTGGCTGACCGCCGATATCGATCTCTGCGCACGAGCCGGAACACACCATGATTGCTGATGTAGAAACCGTCGTCGTCGGCGCAGGCGTCGTCGGGCTTGCCATCGCGCGCGCACTCGCCATGAGCGGGCGCGAGGTCATGGTGCTCGAGCAGCATGACATCATCGGTTCGGAGACGAGCTCCCGCAACAGTGAGGTAATTCACGCCGGCATCTACTATCCGCCGGGCTCGCTGCGCGCGAAACTCTGCGTCGAGGGCAAGGCGCAGCTCTACAAATTCTGCGCCGAGAACGGTGTCGCCCACCAGCAGATCACCAAGCTCCTCGTCGCGACCAATGAAACGCAGATCCCGAAGCTCAAAGCCATCCAGGAAACGGCCATCCGCAACGGCGTGACAGACCTCCAACCGCTCATGGGGAACGAGGCGCGCGCCATCGAACCCGAGGTTTTCTGCGTCGCCGCGCTGCTTTCGCCTTCGACGGGCACCATCGACACGCACGCCTTCATGCTCGCGCTCGAAGGTCATGTCGAAACCAATGGTGGCAGCGTGGTGCTCAATACGCCTGTCGAGCGTGTGGGGCGCCGCGCCGACGGCCTGTTCGAGGTCGTGACGTCCGGCGAGGCACCGGCCACGATCACGGCGAAGGAACTCGTCCTCTCGCCCGGCCTGCACGCAACGAAGCTCGCACGCACGCTGAGCTTCCCTTCGGGCTATGCGCCGCCCGAGACCTTCTACGCCGCCGGGCAGTACTACGCCTATACCGGCCGGTCGCCCTTCGGCCGTCACATCTATCCCATGCCGGACGGCGCCTGGCTCGGGCTGCACGTGACGGTCGATCTCGGCGGTCGCTGCAAGTTCGGCCCCGATATCGAGTGGATTCCCGAGATCGACTACACGTTCAAACCGGAGAAGCTCGAGAAGTTCCTGGGCTTCATCCGCACGTACTACCCCGCGCTCGATCCCGAGCGCCTGCACCCGGACTACACCGGCATCCGCCCCAAGCTCTATCGCGAGGGCGAGCCCGTCCCGGATTTCCTTTTCCACGGGCCGAAGCAGCACGGCGTCGATGGCCTCGTGATGCTCTTCGGCATCGAGAGCCCGGGCCTTACGTCCTCCCTCGCCATCGGCGACCTCGTGCGCGAGATGCTGTAGGCGCACCTGCGGCGTGCCTTTATTCCCCTCTCCCCGTCCTTACGGGGAGAGGGTTAGGGTGAGGGGCGGAAACTTGCTCAACGTCCGCGTATGCCGCCGCCCCTCATCCCGACCTTCTCGTCGCGCCAGAGGCGCGCTTCCAGCGCGACAAAGGACGGGGAGAAGGGGACGATCTCGCACACGGAGCGCCCTACTTGATCGACTGTCGTCGCCGTGGGCATGATATGCTCCAGAGTGTGCCGGTTGGCGGAACGATCGGGGACGGAAATGCAGCAGACCTTATTCAGACGGCTCGGCCTCGCGGCAACCCTTCTCCTCGCCGGCGCCAATGCCGCCGCAGCACACCACCCCATGGGCGGCGTGACGCCCACGACGTTCATAGAGGGCTTTCTCTCCGGCATCGGTCACCCGGTGATCGGCATTGATCATCTCGCCTTCATCATTGCCATCGGCATCGCAGCCGCCTTCGTGAGCGGCGGCGTGGGCATCATTGCCGGATTCATCGCGGCGTCATCGCTCGGCGTGCTCGCGCATGTCATCGAGCTAAACGTGCCTCTCGTCGAGACGCTCGTCGCGGCGAGCGTGATCGTTGCCGGTGCGGCACTGGCGATCGGCTTCACGTCCGCGCGCGGCGTCTGGCTGGCGATTGCCATCGTGGCCGGTCTCTTCCACGGCTATGCCTTCGGCGAGACGGTGGTCGGGGCCGAGCGTACGGTTATCGGCGCCTACCTGATCGGTCTTGCGATCATTCAGGCCGCAATCGCGGTCCTCGCCATGATCGTATCGCGTCGCTTCCTCGTAACGGCCGATAGGAGCACAGTGGGCCTGCGGGCGGCCGGCGGCGCCCTTGCCATGCTTGGCTTGTTCCTGCTCGTCGTGGGTCTCGTGGAGGCATAGTCATGGCCGCACAAGCCGCCGCCTTGGACGCCGGCGCGAACCGCGTCGCCAGCTTGTTCGAGCGCCTTCCGGAGCTCGTCGAAGCAAATACCGACCTCGTGCGGCGTGGGCGCTTTCTGACAACCGACTTCGCCATCATCGTCGGCACCATCCCGCTGCTCGTGCACGTTGAGAGCGGCCGCGTGACCTCCGTCGCGCGCGGCCCCTTCCTGCTGCGCCCATGGACATTCTCGATCACGGCCGCACCCGAGACGTGGCTCGCGCTGCTGAAGCCCGTGCCCGATCCAGGCGCGCACGACCTCATGGCCCTTTCGAAGACCGGCCTCGCGCGCATCGAAGGCAATCTGCAGCCCTTCATGGCGAACCTGCAGGTCATCAAGGACATCGTCACCGCGCCGCGCGCGCTGATGTAAGGAGGCGCGCCGATGAAAGCCACTTTCGAGCCGATCGTCGGCCGCTACGCGCACCTGACCCTTTCCGGCCGTCCGCACCGCCTCTATATCGAGGAAGCCGGCAGCGGCATCCCGCTCGTCTGCCTGCACACGGCCGGCGCCGACGGGCGGCAGTTCCGGCATATCCTCAATGATCCCGCGATCACGCGCGACTACCGCGTCATCGTGTTCGACATGCCGTGGCACGGCAAATCTCTGCCGCCCTTAGGCTTCGAAACCGAGGAATACCAGCTCACGACGGCGAACTACACGCAGATGGTGCTCGACGTCTGCGATGCGCTGGATCTCGACAAACCCGTCGTCATGGGTTGCTCGATCGGCGGCCGCCTCGTGCTCAATCTCGCGGCGGAGCACCCCGAGCGTTTCCGTGCGCTCATCGGCCTCGAGTCCGCCGCCCATCAGCAGCCCTGGTACGACACGGAATGGCTGAACCGCCCTGATGTCCACGGCGGCGAAGTCTGCGCCGCGCTCGTCTCCGGCATGATAGCGCCGCAGGGCCCCGCCGAGAGCCGTCACGAGACGCTCTGGATGTACAAGTGCGGCGGCCCCGGCATCTTCAAGGGCGATCTCTACTTCTATCGCGTCGACGGTGATCTGCGCGAGAAGGTCACCCGCATCGATACGAAGCGTTGTCCGCTCTACATGCTGACCGGCGAGTACGATTTTTCCTGCACGCCTGACGACACGAAGCGTACGGCCGCGCACATCGCCGGCGCCGAGGTCACGATCATGAAGGAGCTCGGCCACTTTCCCATGAGCGAGAACCCGGCCCAGTTCCGCCGCTACATCCTGCCCGTGCTCGAGAAGATCAAGGCCGGGTCATAGTCGTACATCGGGAGGTCGCATGGCGCGCCGCATCGTCGATCTCTCCGTCGCGCTCGAAGCGGATATCGCCTCGGATCCGCCCGGCAACGAGCCGAAGATCACCTACATCGCGCACAAGGACCCGGCCGCGCTCTCGCGCATGCTCCCTCACTTCCCAGGTCTCACCGCGGAGGAACTGCCAAGCGGCGAGGCCTGGGCCGTCGAGCAGCTGACCGTTTCGACGCACAACGGCACGCACCTCGACGCGCCTTATCATTTCCATTCGACCATGGACGGCGGAAAGCGCGCCTGGACGATCGACGAGGTGCCGCTCGAATGGTGCATGAGCCGCGGCGTAAAGCTCGACTTCCGCCATCTGCCGGACGGCTATGTCGCCACGCCCGGCGACGTGGAGGCCGAGCTCAAGCGCGCCGGCGTCACGCTCCAGCCCTTCGACATCGTGCTCGTCAACACGGCCGCGGGCGCGCGCTACGGCGAGCCTGATTACGTCTCGCGCGGTTGCGGCATGGGTCACGCGGCGACGCTCTGGCTCACCGAGCGCGGCGTGAAGATCACCGGCACCGACGCCTGGAGCTGGGATGCGCCTTTTGTTCACACCGCGAAAAAGTATGCGGCAACACGCGACGCCTCGCTCATCTGGGAAGGTCATCGCGCGGGCATCACGCGCGCCTACTGTCACATCGAGAAACTCGCCAACCTCGAGCAGCTTCCGGCGACCGGCTACACCGTCTGCTGCTTTCCGTTCAAGATCAAACGGGCGTCCGCCGGCTTCACGCGCGTGGTCGCGATCTTCGAGGATTGAGCAGGCGCAAATCTGTGGCGCACGGGCATCACGCCGGTAGAAACGCGCAAACCCCTGAAACTCTGACCTCTGTAGTTTGCGTTGTCGCAAGGTGCTGCCGCAATCGCTGCGGCAGGGTTGGCTATACTGCAGACCGATTCGGGATGGGCACTTCTCGAATCACATCCGGAATTCACTGGCAGGGAGCACTGAGTCACATGAACAGGATCACGGCGGCCATCGCGGCTGGCCTCCTCGGCGTCGGCATCGTGGCCGGCTTCGCAAGCGTCTCGACGACAACGGCAGAAGCGCAGGCCGCGCGGTCCCTCATCGGCACGTTGACCTGCCGGGGCGGCCCGCATGTCGGCATGATCGTCGGCTCGCAGCAGACGCTCGACTGCAGATATCAGCCCGTCGGCAACAGCCGCGCGCGCGGCTACACCGCGACCATTACGAAGGTCGGCGTCGACATCGGCTTCAAGAACGATACGACGCTCGTCTGGCAGGTAATCGGCTCGACCGATGTGCGGCGCGGCCCGCTCCTGGTCGGCGACTACGGCGGCGTCTCGGCGGAGGCGTCTGTCGCACTCGGCGTCGGCGCCAATGCGCTCGTCGGCGGCAGCGAGAAGTCGATCGTGCTTCAGCCGATCAGCGTCCAGGGCCAGACGGGCCTGAACGTCGCGCTCGCCGTCACGAGCATGACGATCCGCCGTTAAAGCGGGCGGTAGCTTCGGAACGGAGACGGCCGGCACTGTTGTGCCGGCCGTTCTCTTTTGTGCATCCGATCAGGTCGAGTAGTTCGTGAAGGCCGTCGTCGTCGCGCGCGCATTGCCGTCCGTGACGACGCACACGAGCGCAGGTTTACCCGCCTTCACGGCCTTCATGGCGCGCTCCAGCGCCGGGCGGATGTCATCCGGCTTGTCGACCCACTCACCATGTCCACCGAAAGCCTCGGCGAACTTGTCCAGACGAGGATAGCCAAGATCGCGACCCGGCTTTTCTTTGTTCGGATCGCCCGTCCAACCGCCATTCTGGCTGATGATGGTGAGGATCGGCAGGCCGTGGCGCACGGCGGTGTCGAACTCCATGGCATTCATGCCGAACGAGCCGTCGCCGTGCAGCACGATCACCTGCTTGTCGGGACACGCGACCTTGGCGCCGATGCCGAACGGCATGCCGACGCCCATGGTGCCGAAAGCGCCCGAGTTGATGCGATGGCGCGCCGTGTATTGCGGGATGGCCTGGCGCCCGTAGTTCAGGATCTCCTGACCGTCCACGCAGAGCACGCAGTCGCGATCCATGAAATCGCGCACTTCCTTGCAGAGGCGCAGCGGATGGATCGGGGTCGCCGGATTGGAGAGCGTCTGCTCGGCCTCGGCCGTCTTCTGGACGTTGCGCGTGCGCAGGCGCTCGCGCCACGTCTCGTAGGTCGCGGGCGTGACCTTGCCCGAGATCGCGGCCGTGAGCTGCTGGAAGGCGGTTCTCGCGTCCGCGATCACGCCGACCGCGAGATTGCGCGGCGATGAGGCGATCTCGATCGGATCGATGTCGACGCGCACGATCTTTGCGTTCGCATTCCAGCGCGGCGGTGCGGCGTGGCCGATGATGTAGTTCATGCGCGTGCCGACGACGAGAATGAGGTCGGCATCGCGGAAGGCGGCCGCGCGCGAGGTCAGGTAGCAATACTTGTGATCCTCGGGGATCACGCCGCGGCCCTGCGGCGTCGTGTAGAAGGGCACGCCCGCCGCCTCGACGAACGCCAGCATCTCCTTCTCCGCCTCTGACCACTGCACGCCGGAGCCGGTGATCAGCACCGGCTGCTTTGCTTTGGCGAGCAGGTCGGCGATTGCCGAGAGATCATTGGCACCCACAGCCGGACGCGGCCGCTTGGCGTGATCGTAGGGATCGGGATATTCGATCTTGGACTCGTCCACCTCGGCATAGAGGATGTCGCCCGGCATATCGAGGTAGACCGGGCCGGGCTTGCCGCTCATGGCGTGCTTGACGGCCAGATTGATCAGCTCAGGAATGCGCTTCGTGTGGTGTACGCGGTCCGCCCACTTCGTGCACGGCTTGAACATCGAGAGCTGGTCGATGTCCTGGAAGGCACCGTGATGCCACGTCACGACCGGCGCCGCGCCGCCGAGCGCAATGACGGGCGTGCAGTCCGCCCAGGCGTGCGCAATGCCGGTGACAAGGTTCGTCACCGCGGGACCGGACGCAGCCATGCAGAAGGCCGGCTTGTTCAGCAGACGGGCGTAGGCGAAGCCAGCCATGGCCGCCGCCTGCTCGTGGCGCACATCAATGCCGCGCAGTCCGAGCTTCATCGCCGCCTTCTCGACGGCCATCATGGGGGCGCCCATGATGTAGAAGAAATCGCTCACGCCTTCGTTCTTCATTGCCTTGGCAATGATGTCGGAACCAATCGCCATCGGGTGTTCCTCTCTGGTGAATTCAGTTTCTACGGGCAGGCGCAGCGCGCTAAATCACCTGCTCCTTCTTGAGGGCATCGAGATCGCTCTTCGACAGTCCGAGCCAGTCGCCGTACACGTCGGCATTGTCGGCACCGAGCATGGGCGAGGACTTCACCGGCACGTAGCTGTCCGAGAGCTTCACCGGCCAGCCGGGAATGACGACCTTGCCGCGCGCCGGATGATCCACTTCGACGAAGATCTCGCGCTCGCGCATGCTCGGCTCGTTCATGAGCTCGTCGGTATCGAGCACGGCACCGCACGGCACACCCTGCTCGCCGAGGATCTGCATGGCCTCGTGCTTGGTGTAGTCCTTCGTCCAGGCCTGGATGTAACCATTGATCTCGTCGACGATCTTGACGCGCAGCTGCGGCGTCGCGAAGCGCTCGTCGCCCTTCAGATCCTCGCGCCCGATCACCTTCAGCAGGCGCTCCCACTGAATATTGTTGGCGCGGCTCGTATAGATATAGACGTAGTCGTTCGGTCCGCCCGGCTTGCACTTGAACACATCCGACGGCGCGTTCGTGCCGAGCACGACCTGATTGCCCATGCGCGGGCACGGCTTCTTGTGCAGAAGCTGCGAGGCGTAGGCAATGCGGCAGTAGTTGACCATCGCATCCTGCATCGCGACCTCGACCTTCTGGCCGCGACCGCTGACCGTGCGCTGGTAGAGCGCCGCCAGCACGCCGATGCACGCGTGCAGGCCCGTACCCGTATCGCCGAGCGTGACGCCGGGCTTGATCGGCTTGCCGTCGCCCTCGCCTGTGATGCTCATGACGCCGCCGGCCGCCTGCGCAATCATGTCGAAGGCGAGGTGCTTCTCGTAAGGGCTGCCCTTACCGAAGCCCTTGACCGTCGCGTAGATGATGCGCGGATTGATGCGCGACACTTCCTCGTAGGAAAAGCCGAGCTTCTCGATGACGCCGGGTGCGAAGTTCTCCGCGAAGATATCCGCCTTCGCGATCAGCTTGCGCAGCATGTTCTTGCCGCGCTCGTCCTTGAGATTGAGCGTGACCGAACGCTTGTTGGCATTGAGCAGCATGAAGTAGTAGCTGTCGACGCCCTTGATATCCGTCGAGGCGCCGCGGCCCTGCTCGCCCCCATTCGGGTTCTCGATCTTGATGACGTCGGCGCCGAGCCACGCGAGCGTTTCGGTGATCGACGTGCCGGCCTCGAACTGCGTGAGATCGACGACCTTGATGCCTGCAAGCGCAGTGCGCCCGGCTTCTTCCCTGCCTGGGGACGACATGGCTCCTCCCGGAAGCTCGTTGTTTTGGCTACCGGAGAGTTTGCTTCGTGCGCGGATGGTGCGCAAGACCGCAGCGCGGCTTGCATGACAGGTAACTGAGAGACGAACGCAGTCTCAGGCGCGCTTTTGCGGTCCCCAATCCGCGATCCACAAGGAGAAAGCAGTCGCGGCGCCGTAGACGGCCATGGCGATGCCGACGAGCGCAAACACCTGCCACGCCGGCGCATTCGAGCTGACGAGCCAAAGGCCACCGATCAGCACGACGAGCAGCCGCGCTGTTCCCGCGAGCACCGGCCCGAGAATTTTGCCCGAACCCTGTGAGGCAAAATAAAGGCTGAGGCCCAGGCCGAACAATCCATAGAAGGGCCCGGCCCAATGCAGGTACGTGCTCGCAGATGCGAGAATGCCCGGATCGCTCGTAAAGAGACCGGCCCACAGCAGCGGCTGGAACGCGACGAAGATGCCGATGAGCGTAAGTCCACCCGTCGCGACCGCGCCTGCCGTCCACGCCACGCGGCGCGCCCGCGCGACATCACCGGCACCGACGGCCATGCCGACCATGGGCACGCTCGCGACGCCGATCGCGAAGGTGATCGGAATGAGCAGGAACTCGAGACGCGCGCCAATGCCGTAGCCGGCCAGCGCCTCGGTGCCGAGTGTCGAGACGAGGCGCGTGACGATCAGGATCGACAGGATCGTCTGCAGCGGCGAGATGCACGCGATCGCTCCCACCTTCAGGATATCGCGCAGTATGTCCCACGAGACGGAGATCGACGAGAGCTTCAGCGTGACGCGCGCGCGACCCGCCGCCAAGTGCCAATAGAGATAGAGGGCGCCGGCGGAGAATGCGATCACCTGACCGAGCGCAACGCCGGCCATACCGAGGCGCGGCGCCGACCCAAGACCGAGGCCCAGCATGCCGCCGAGCACAATCTGCGCGGCGGCCACGAGGAGCAGCACGATCGACGGCACGACCATGTTGCCTGTGCCGCGCAGGATGGACGCGAATGTATTCGCGAGCCAGATCGACGGTGCGCCGAAGAACACGACATTCGAATAGGCGAGCGCCTCGGCGAGCACGCCGTCGCGGCCGCCGAGCAGCGCGTAGATGGACGCCCCCGCGAGCTGGAAGAGCGCGAAGAAGAAGAGCCCCGCCGTGGCCCCGATCAGAAAAGCGTGCTGAGCGAGCGCGGCGGCACGCTCCTGATTGCCGGCGCCGAGCGCGCGGCTGATCGCCGAAGAAATACCGCCGCCCATGGCGCCCGAGGACATCGTCTGCTGCAGCATGACCATGGGAAACACGAGCGCGAGCCCCGCGAGCGGCAACGTCCCGAGCAGGCCGACATAGACCGTCTCGGCAATGGCGACGAGCGAGGTCGCCACCATGGCAATGCTCGTCGGCAGGGCGAGGCGCAGGAGCGTCGGAAGGATCGCGCCGGCAAGCAGGGGATGTGGCGCTGCACCGCTTGCCGGCGGTGGCGCAATCGACGTCGTGGTCATGTCGGTTCTCTCAGGCCTTGCTTGCGGCGCTCGCTGCGGCGATGCGCGGGACAGGACGCTCGGCAATGGGCCAGTGCAGCAGGGCCGAGATCACGCCGAGCGCGACCGAGATCCACCACATGGCGTCATAGGACTTCGTCAGATCGAACAGGCGCCCGGCGAGCCACACGCCGAGGAACGAGCCGACCTGATGCGAGAGGAATACGAAGCCGAACAGCATCGACATCCACTGCGTGCCGAAGAAGGTCGCGACAAGCCCGCTCGTCGGCGGAATGGTCGAGAGCCAGAAAATGCCGAGCAGCCCGCACAGCATGATGACGGTCACCGGCGTCATCGGCAGGAAAAGGAAGCCGAGAAAGATGACCGCGCGGGCCAGATAGATGAGGCTCAGCAGGCGACGCTTCTCGATGTAGCGGCCCGATTGTCCGGCGAGATACGTGCCGATGATGTTGGCGATGCCGACGACGGAGAGCGCGAAGGGGCCGACCCACGAAGGCAGCCCCTGGTCGACCGCGAAGGCCGGCAGATGCACGACGATGAAGGCCACATGAAAGCCGCAGACGAAGAAGCCCGCGGTAAGCAGCCAGTAGCTCGGATGCCGGAAGGCCTCGGCCAAAGCTTCGCCGACCTTCTGGTCGCGCACCGGTCCGTCCACGCGCTGCGGCTTACCGCCGATCGGCCACGCGAGCGGAATGAGCAGCGCCGTGATCGCCATGAGCCAGAGCAGGCTCGTCTGCCATCCCGTGTACTCGATGAGAAAATGCATGATCGGCAGCGCGACGAAGCTGCCGATGCCCGCCGCCATGCCGATCGAGGCGATGGCCGAAAGCCGCTTCTCGGGCGGCGCCAATCGGCCGATGGTGCCGACGAGCGCCGTGACGCCGGTGCCGCTGACACCGATGCCCATGAGAATGCCGCCGATCAGCAGGTCCGTCGGCGATGTCGCGGCGTACATAAAATAGAGGCCGGCGACCGTCGCGAGCACGCAGGCGACCACCACGCGCCCCGCGCCGAACATATCAATCAGCGCACCGGAGAACGGCGCGCCAATGCCCATCAGCAACTGCGTGAAGGCGATAGAGAGCGCAAAAGCCTCGCGCCCGATATTGAGAGCCGAAGTGATGGGCTGAAGATAGAGGCCCATGGACTGCGAGCGTCCCATCGAGACGCCGACGATCGTGCCGACAATCAGAATGAGCAGCCAGAGCGGCATGATCGGCTGGGTAGAGGTGGAGCGCATGTGCTGACCTCGTGCAAAGTAAAAGCGGAGAAGGCGCTGAGCCTGTGTCAGCTTGCGGGAATGGGCATGACGAGGCACGTTGTCGTGCCGTGGGCGTAGAGCTTGCCTTCGGCATCGACGAGACGCGCTTCTGCCGTTGCAATGCGCCCGCCGACGTGGATCACTTTCGCCTCACAGCGCAGCTTGCCGGTGCTCTGGTGCACCGCGCGCACGAAGCTCACGGCGAGATCGACCGTCGTGAAGCCCTGAGAGGCTTTGAGTGTCGAATGCACGGCGCAGCCGAGCGCCGAGTCGAGAAGCGTCGACATCCATCCGCCATGCACCGTGCCGAGCGGATTGCGGAAGCGGTCGGACGGGATGCCTTCGAACACGGCGCGCCCGGGCTCGGCTTCGACGAGCACGAAGTCCAGAACCTCGCAGATTGGCGGTGCGGGAAATTGCCCTTTCATCATCGCGTGCAGAAACTCGATGCCGGACATCGACGTCGCCGTCTTGAAATCGGTGACGCCGAACGAAACCGGTCTTCCGGCGAGCTTGTCGACAGTGCTGTTCGTGCTCATGATCGTCGTTCCGTTTGCTGCATATGCAGATACAGGATCGTGCTCGAGTTTATTCGGCGATGTGTTCCAGAAAGTGGTCGAGGGCGTCGTGAAGCATCGCGGTCTCGTCTTCGCCGACGAGCTTGCGGATCTGGTTCTGCGCCTCGCGCCACGCCGGGCGGGCGATATCGAAGGCCTGCCTGCCGGCATCCGACAGGCTCACCCAGCGCACGCGCCGATCACGCCGATCCGGCTCGATGACGACGAGGCCCTCACGATGCAGTGGCTGCAGGTTGCGCGTCAGCGTCGTCGGATCCATGCAGAGCTGCTCCGCGAGCGGCCCGATTGCGACGCGTTGCGCGGGAACGAGGCTGGCGAGCACGCCGAACTGCGTGATCGTGAGGCCGGTCGCCTCGAGATGATGGTCGTAGATCTGCGAGACGCGACGCGCCGCCTTTCTGAGGCGCATCGCGGTGCACCCTTGCGCCTTTCGCGACTGTGATGCTGTCTTCGGCTCCATGATCGCCATATATCTGCATATGCAGTTATTGGCAAGTCCCGCCGCGATCATCATCTGTTGAAGATGGCCGCCGCTAATCGGACGACATGACGTTTTCGTCCCGAGCCACAACGAGATAAGAGCCGTCGACCGATACGATCCGGACCCATTCGCCGGCGACGCAATCCGGCCCTCGCACGCGCCAAACCGTATCAGCGACGCGTACCTTGCCTTCACCGCGGACGATATCCTCGAGCACGCACACCTGCCGGCCGATGTATTGGGCGCCACGCTGATTGAGCTGCGGCTGATCGCTTCGTTCGCGCGCCGGTCGGGACCAGGCGAGCGTGATCAGAAAATCGAGGATGAGCATCGCGCTGCAAATGGCAAGAAGCAGCCAGCCCGTCGTGCTGCCCCTCAGCGCCATCCAGACGCCCGTGACGCCGATCGGAACCGCCATCCACGGCAGTATCGTGCCCAGCAGACCAACCAGCCAGGCAAAGCCACTGGGATCGCCGTCAGGCGGACGCACGCACGACCTTCAGGACGGTATTGTCGACGCCGGTTACGCGGACACGCGTGCCTTCCGGCGCGTCCTCACCCTCTGCCTGCCAGAGCGTATCACCGACCTGGACGCGGCCGCGTCCGCCCTTGATCGTCTCGGCAACGACGAACTCACGGCCGATATATTGCGCGCCGCGTACGTTGAGATCTGGGAGATCGCTCATGTGCGTTCCCGAGCGCGCAAAGCGTCGGACGGCAAATGCGGTGCCGATCGAGATGACGGCGAACGCGACGAGTTGCCATGGCCACGTGATGCCCGTTCCGAAGACGAGCAGCCCGACGATCAGTGCCGCCGTGCCGAACCAGACCATGTTGACGCCGGGAACGACGGCCTCGAGCCCGTAGAGGATGAGCGCGAGTATGAGCCAGTTCCACGCCCCGAAGCCGGAAAAAAACGACACCAGTGTCATGGCGCACTTCCAGATGGATGAAGCGAACGGATGGACACGCGCGCGTGTCCGTGAGCGCGAAAGCAGACTGCAGGCAATCAGCTTACCAAGCTAAGAGCCCGGCGGACAGCCGCCAGGCTCCTTTGCGTGTCAGGCGCCGGCGCGCGGGACGCTGCCGGCGATCGGGCGGCCGCCGGTCGGCCGTGCAGGACTATCCTTGCCGTTGAAGGCAGCGCCGGCGATCTCCGCGATGCCCGCGAGCGAGCCGATCACCGAGGACGCCTCGAGCGGCATCATGAGGATCTTCTGATTGGGCGAGCGCGCGATCTGCTCGAGGGCCTTCACGTAGTTGTTGGCAACGAAGTAGTTGATCGCCTGCACGTCACCCGAGGCAATGGCCGACGAGACCATGCGCGTCGCCTCCGCCTCGGCCTGGGCGGCGCGCTCGCGGGCCTCGGCCTCGCGGAACGCGGCTTCCTTGCGGCCTTCGGCGGCAAGCACGACGGCCTGCTTCTCGCCCTCGGCCTTCAGGATATCCGCCTGACGCTCGCCCTGCGCCTTCAGGATCGCCGCCTCGCGCAAACCTTCCGACTCGAGGATCTGGGCGCGCTTCTCGCGCTCGGCTTTCATCTGCCGCGCCATGGAGTCGACGAGGTCGCGCGGCGGCGCGATGTCCTTGATCTCGATGCGCGTCACCTTCACGCCCCAGGCTTCCGTCGCCTGATCGACGACGTGCAGCAGCTTGGCGTTGATCGTATCGCGATTGGAGAGGAGCTCGTCGAGATCCATCGAGCCCATGACAGTGCGGATATTCGTCATGGTCAGATTGATGATCGCGGCTTCCAGGCCCTCAACCTCATAGGCCGACTTGGCGGCACTGAGCACCTGGAAGTAGGTCACGCCGTCGACCCGGACCATGGCGTTGTCGCGGGTGATGACATCCTGGCTCGGGATCTCCATCACCTGCTCTTTCATGTTCATCTTGTAGCCGACGCGCTCCATGACCGGGATCAGGATGTGCAGACCCGGCGTCAGTGTGCGCGTGTACCGTCCGAAGTTCTCGATCGTCCAGTTATAGCCCTGCGGAACGATCTTCACGGTCGACCACAACGCCACCGCCGCAAGGGCGATCAGCAAAAGGCCGAAAATCTCGAAACCACCAAAGGGTTGCATTGTTCAAGTCCTTCCATGAGCCCGGCACGGCAAAAGACGCGAATCTCCCCCGTTTCTCCCATCTGAAACAGTCAAAACAAGGTAAATGAACAGTAAAGCCATTACTTGAAGAAAGTCGGGCGCGGCAAAAATAATTCCGCCGAAGCGGAGAAATGCACCTGCAAAGCGGCTCGGAGGTCGCGAAACTGTTCGGCGGATCGGCCGGAGTTTCTCAGGGCATCCAGCCCTGCAGCTCGCGGCGCACGACGTGCTCGATCACCCGCAGGCCCTCCGGATCATCATTGAGCGCCGGCAGATAGGCGTATTTCTCGCCGCCATTCTCCATGAAATAATGACGGTTTTCGACGTCGAGCTCTTCCAGCGTCTCAAGGCAGTCCACCGTGAAGCCGGGGGCCACGAGCGCGAGCCGCCGCACGCCCTCACGTGCCAGCCGCTTGACGGTTTCATCCGTATAGGGCTGCAACCAGACGTCGTTTCCGAAACGCGACTGGAATGTCGTGAGCCAGTTCGCTTCGGGCCAGCCGAATGCCTTGCACAACAGGCGCGAAGTCTTCTGGCACTGGCAATAATAGGGATCGCCCTGATGGAGGTATTTCTCCGGCATTCCGTGAAAAGTCGCAATAATGCGCTCGGGCTCGAAATCGAGCTTCGCAAGATGCCGGCGCATGGAGGTCGCGAGCGCGTCGATATAAACAGGATCGTCGTACCACGCGGGCGCAACGCGGATTGCCGGCTGCCAGCGCATGTCCATGAGCGCGCGGAATGCCTGATCGCACGCCGTCGCGGACGTCGCCGCAGCATATTGCGGATAGAGCGGCACGATCAGAATGCGGTCGCAACCCTGCGAGAGCAGCCAATCGATCCGGCTCGCCGTCGTCGGGTTGGCATAACGCATGGCCCAGTCGACGACCACGCCAGGCGCATCCGCGAGCGCGGTGGCAAGCTTCTCTGCCTGCGCGCGCGTGATGGTCTTGAGCGGTCCCTCATCGCGCTCGCGATTCCAGATCGAGTCGTAGTCGCGCCCTTTCGGGCCCGGCCGCTTTGTCAGGATGATCAAGTTGAGGATCGGCCACCACTTCCAGCGCGGCTCCTCGATCACGCGCCTGTCCGAGAGGAACTCCTTCAGATAGCGGCGCATGGACCAGTAGTCGGTCGCATCCGGCGTGCCGAGGTTCAGGAGGAGCACCCCGATCTTGCCATGCGCCACGTTCGCGTGGGGCGACGGATTGGGAGATGCCGACGGCGCGCTTTGCATGATGGTGGAGAAATCCGGTCGATGTTCTTTGTCATTGCGGACTGCGCTGCGTCACCGCACTTCCCCTCTCCCGGCATGGGGGGGGAGATGGTCGGGATGAGGGGCGGCGGCAATTGCTGACGTTGAAGTATGCCGCCGCCCCTCACCCTAACCC
>JAEWIJ010000015.1 GCA_023387235.1 Pseudomonadota bacterium | reverse complement strand
CCGGGGGGGGGGGGGGTCTCCCCCCCCCCCCCCACTGCAAGGGGGCCGACGGCAACTATTGGCCAGCTCTGACACCTAATGGACCACTAAAAAGAACACGATCGGGGCCGAGCACAGTGCCGGAGCATTCGATGAATGGAGGCTCTGGGGGCGTCTGCACGCATCGAAGGTGCACGACGGCCCTTCGATCTGACTGATTCCGCAGGATCTCAACGTGTTCGACGCATCGCCCGCGCCTTCTAGCAGGCGGAGCCAGACTACACGGCAATGTGATCGAAGCTGTCGATCCTTGGGGAATGTTATTCTGCTGAAGCTGAGCCTATCAACTCCGGGTCCCGATCCAGCGTCTGGATCATTAAAGGAAGGAGAACCATGAGCATAAAAATCGCTGTCATCGTCGGCAGCCTGCGTCGCGACAGCTTCAACAGCAAGCTCGCGAACGCGCTTACGAAGCTCGCACCGGCAGACGTCACGTTCAGCACGATCAACATCGACGATTTGCCGCTCTACAATCAGGATGATGATGGGAACCAGGCACCGCAGGTAAAGCGGCTCAAGTCCGAGATCTCCGCAGTAGACGGCGTCATCTTCGTGACGCCCGAGTACAACCGTTCGATTCCGGGTGTGCTCAAGAACGCGATCGATCATGCTTCACGGCCGTACGGACAGAGCGCGTGGGCTGGCAAGCCGGCGGGTGTCATCGGCATTTCCGTAGGCGCTATAGGAACGTCGCTGGCACAGCAGCATCTGCGCAATGTTCTCGCCTATCTCGACATGCCGACGCTCGGCCAGCCGGAAGCCTTCCTCCAGATGAAGGATGGCCTGTTCGAGAGCGACGGCAGCATCGGTTCGGCAAGCCGCGCGTTTCTGCAAGGCTGGATGGACAAGTATGTCGCATGGGTGAACAAGCACGCATCATAGTCGCTTGAGAAGCGCCGCGACGTGCTGCCTTGCACGGGCTGCGACGCTTCACGCCTCGACCCAGTTTAGAATTTTGCTAAGGTTGGGCGTGTCTCAACTTCACGCAGTCGCACCGACTCCAGCGGGGTCGGCAACGCCGCGTGCTTGCCCACTTTGACTGGAGGTATTCATGTCAAATCACAAAACTGAGCCCATTCGCACAGTCTCTACCACTGGAGCCGGCGCGCCGGCGCCCAGTGACCGCAACTCCCTCACCATCGGCCCGGACGGCCCGATCGTGCTCCACGACGTCCATTTCCTGGAGCAGATGGCGCATTTCAATCGGGAAAAGGTACCTGAGCGACAGCCGCACGCGAAGGGCGCGGGCGCTTTCGGCGTATTCGAGACCACGGAGGACGTTTCGCGCTTCACGCGTGCCGCTCTCTTCCAGAAGGGTGCGAGCACGGAAATGCTGGCGCGTTTCTCCACCGTTGCCGGCGAGATGGGCAGCCCCGACACTTGGCGCGACGTGCGCGGCTTCTCGCTGAAGTTCTATACCAGCGAAGGCAACTACGATCTTGTCGGCAACAACACGCCGATCTTTTTTGTGCGCGATCCGATGAAGTTTCCGCACTTCATCCGCAGCCAGAAGCGGCTTCCCGATTCCGGTCTCCGCGACAATCACATGCAGTGGGACTTCTGGACCAACAACCCCGAAAGTGCGCATCAGGTGACCTACCTGATGGGTGAACGAGGTCTGCCGCGCACGTGGCGGCACATGAACGGCTACGGCTCGCACACCTACATGTGGATCAACGCGGCCGGTGAACGCTTTTGGGTGAAGTACCACTTCCACACCAATCAGGGCATGGCGTTCTTCAGCAACGAGGAAGCCGCAGCCATGGCCGGTGCTGATGCCGATTTCCACCGGCGGGATCTGTTCGATGCCATTCGTCGCGGCGATCACCCGAGCTGGACGCTGTCGGTTCAGGTCATGCCCTATGCGGACGCCAAGACGTACCGCATCAATCCGTTCGACCTGACCAAGACGTGGCCGCACGCCGACTACCCGCTGATCAAGGTCGGCAGGATGACGCTGAACCGCAACCCGGAGAACTTCTTCGCGCAGATCGAGCAGGCGGCGTTCTCGCCGGGGAACACAGTGCCTGGCATCGGTCTCTCGCCGGACAAGATGCTGCTGGGCCGTGCGTTTGCCTATAACGACGCGCAGCGCAATCGCATCGGCACGAACTTCCATCAACTGCCGGTGAACCAACCGAAGGTGCCCGTCAACACGTACATGTTCGACGGTCACATGGCTTTTCACCACAGCGGCAACGCCCCGGTCTATGCGCCCAATAGCGGCGACCGCAAATGGGCGGACAACACAGGCGCGGTGGCGGATGGCTGGGAGGCTGACGGCGAAATGGTGCGGAGCGCCTATAAGCTACGCGCCGCCGACGACGATTTCAGCCAGCCGGGAACTCTCGTGCGGAAGGTCTTCAACGACGACCAGCGCGCGAAGCTGGTGGAACAGGTTGCCGGCAGTTTGCTCGGTGGGGTGCGTGAACCCGTGCTGAGCCGTGCCTTCGAGTATTGGAAGAGTATCGATGCGGATGTCGGCAAGCGCATCGAGCGTAATGTACGCGAGGGCCACGCTGCCAAGCCTGCCGAAGGCATGGGCGAAGGCTGATTGCTGGTAACACGCACTGCAGCACGCCATTCGAGCGGTGCGACGCCTGCGGCTCAGCACTTCCAGCACATGGTTCCAACCATGCACTTAGCCAGGCGCCGGGTTCTAGGAAACTCGGCGCTTGGCGCCATGAGTTCCCGATAAAAGAGGGGTGGGGGAATGATTTATGAGGCCCGCCGCACAACGCCAGCGGAAATGGGGCGTCGTCACTTTGTCATTGGTGGCGTCAGCCTGATGTCTTTGCCGATGGCTGGATGCGCTTCCATCGCCACTGGTGCCCTGATCGAGAAGCATTCTGAACCTCAGGTTCAAGTGCCTCCTGACGTGCGCAACATTTACGCTGCCGTCTCTGACGAGCCGTTTCCGGTTCGCGCCTCGCGCATCGAACTGGTGCCGGAGCGCTATTGGCGCCAGGACGTGGCAGATCCTACAGGCGAGGCGCCCGGAACCGTCGTGGTCGATACGGCTAAACGATTTCTCTACCATGTGAAAACCGGCGGCCTGGCGACGCGCTATGGTGTGGGCATTGGCCGTGCGGGCTTCGTGTGGTCGGGGAAGGCGCACATTGCCTACAAGCGCGCGTGGCCGAAGTGGACGCCGCCATCCGACATGATCGCGAGAGAGCCCGAGCTCGAGCCGTATCGCCATGGTATGGCGCCTGGACCGGACAATCCGCTCGGGCCGCGCACGCTTTACATTCATCAAGGCAACACGGATACGCTCTACCGCATTCACGGCAATCCGGATGAGCGGTCGATCGGCAAAGCCGTATCCAGCGGTTGTGTGCGCCTGCTGCCGCAGGACATCATTCACCTGCACGGTGAGGTGCGGAGCGGAAGCACACTCCTGGTGATCTAGGGATTCATGCGGTCGGCGGCTGCGAGCTTCGCTCCCCCATCTCCCTCAGCGGGAGCACCAGCAGGTAGGCGAGAGCGCCGAGGGCGATTGCAATGACAATGCTCGCTGTGTCATTGCCCCAATAGTCTGCTGCAAAATTCGCCACCATCGGGCCGATGAGGCTTGCGACGCCCGTTGCGGTGAAGAAGCTTCCCAACAGCCCGCCGAGGCGATCCGCGCCGAACAGCTCGATCAGAACCGGTGCAACGAGCGCTATTCGCACGCCATACGCTATCCCAAGCACGCTGGCGAATATGAGGAGCCAGGCGAACGTCGGAAGAAGCAACCATATCCAGTAGCTGGCTGCCATCGCGAGGATCGAGATCTTGTAGAGAGGCAACGCCCTGCCTTGCGCAACCGCATATCCGATGCCCCCACGGCCGAGGACGCTGGCACCGCCCACTATGGAGATGAGCCAGGAGGCGGCGACGGGATCGACGCCTTGCGTCGCGGCAAAGGCCGGGAGAAAGATCAGGGGTATGAACAGCGCTGCTGTTCCTACAATCCAAGAGATGTAAATCAGAGCGAAGGCTCGCGAACGGAGTATTGTCCGCAAGGATCTGCCTTCTGTTGTCCCAGCCCGCTGTGGAGGGGCGCGCACCAGCGCAGCCGCGACCGCCAGCACGGTACTACTGGTCACCGCGAGCGCCATGATGGCTGCCCGCCAACCAAAATGCGCGATGATGAGCGCGCATAGAGGAGGCAGCACCAGCATTCCGAGGCCGGTTCCAGCGGCAGCCATAGTCAACGCACGTGTCCGCGATCGATCGAACCAACCGCCCAGCACGGCGAAGGTTGGAATATAGACGCAGGCTGCGCCGATACCGACACCTAGCCCGTAGGTGAGGTAGGCAGTGGATATATCCGCGACGAAAGCCGTTGCTGCAAGCCCGCCTCCCATCGCAAGCGCACCGAAACCCACGAGCGCGCGGGGACCGAGTCGGTCGCTGATGGAACCGGTGGCAGGTCCCAGAAAATAGAAAGTCGAGCTTGCAATGACGTAGAGCGCCGAGGTCGCAGACCGACTTGATCCGAGATCGTCCATGATCGGATCGAGGAACACACCGAAGCTGTAGATGCTGCCGAACACCGTGAAGCCGACGGCGAAAGCGAGCGCCGCCATGCGCCAAGCGAGAGCAGAATCGACAGACGAGGAATGCAAGCGTGGATCTTCCTGGCGGCGAACAGGTCTCCATCAGTTGGCCGCGGAATCGGAGGTGAAACAAGCCCTCTACTCAGTCGGCGTCGCCAGTCTTCGCTGGTGTGGTGCTCGGCAGCATAGGCTTGACAAATGTGCTGCGCAGACCAACCTAGATGGTATGAGAGGCACGTCATTCCATTTCTTGCGGGCCCGTACGGCCACGCGCGTTTAGCCGACTCGGCCATCGCCGAGCGGCTTGGTAGTGGCCTCCGACCATTCGGCCTATCACCCATCATCGACGTTATCGCATCCTGCCACGTCGCAGGGTGCATTTTCGCGCAACACCTTCCGACAAGGAATCGCTTCCATGAGCAAGAAGCCGATCAATTCCGGGGCATTGCCTACCATTATCGTCAGCGAGACGGAGCACGATCATCTCGCGAGCTTGGCGGAGAAGGCCGGGCGAAGCGCGCCCGATGCTGCGAGCATGCTCGACGCTGAAATGCGGCGGGCGATCGTTGTTCCATCCGACAAAGTGCCAAATCAGGTCGTGCGTATGGGCTCGAAGGTCGAATTCCGTTTCGATTCAAGTCAGCCACAAGAGGTCACGCTGGTCTATCCGGCAAAGGCCAACATTTCCGATGGCAGGATTTCCATCCTCACGCCCATCGGCGCTGCCCTCATTGGCCTTGCGGAAGGCCAGTCAATCTCCTGGAAGGCGATTGATGGACGACTGCACAAGCTGACAGTCGTACGCGTGGTGCCGCCTGCTCCCGCGTCCGGAGAAGCGCTCGAAAGAGAGGCGAATGTCGTCAATTTCGTACCCCGGCCGCGCGGCAGCAGAAATGATTATGCACCGAGCGATCCCGATGGTGACGATCCTGGTCCGCGCGCCGCATAGCGACGGGCGAGCAGCTAGCAGTTGGAGCGGGTTATGAACATTCTGGCAGCGACAGACTTTTCCACGCGCTCCTATCGAGCGCTTCGTCAGGCCGGTCTCCTTGCGCGTGCCGGCCTGCAATTGCACATCGTGCATGTCGTAGACGATGATCAACCGGCCGCTCTGGTTGATCTGGAAACGCGTGAGGCAGAGCGCGTTGTTCGGGAGCAAATTGCCTCCATACCCGAGCTCAAGGGTGTCGATGCACACCCACGGGTAACCGGTGGATACCCTTCGGAAGGAATTCAGCAAGCTGCGCACGATGTTGGGGCAGACCTCATCGTAATGGGCTCACACCGCAGGCAGATCCTGCGCGACATCTTTGTCGGGACGACCATCGAGCGCGTCATTCGTAAAGGCAGTGTACCGGTGCTCATGGTCAACAACGAGGCCCAGCGGAGCTATGAAAGGATCGTGGTCCCCATCGATTTGTCCGATGCCTCCGCCAAGGCGCTGAGCTTCGCTCTGTCCAGCGGATTGATAAGTGATCGTGGTGCGACACTGCTCCATGCCTTTGCCGCGCTGGGGAAAGGAAAGATGTACGTTGCGAACGCCGACAAAGCCGCCATTGATCGTCATGTCGCGGCGGAGCGCCAAAAGGCATTGGGCGAACTGATGGCCTTTCTGTCAACCAACGGATTCGAAGGTGGACGCTGGTCTGTCCAGGTCGAAGAAGGGGAGCCGATGGATGTCATTTCGCGCGTAGTTTCGTCGCAGCGCGCCGACCTGCTCGTGATGGGCACGCATGGCCGGACCGGCCTTCGCAAGACACTGATTGGAAGCGTAACCGAAGAGGCGTTACGCACCCTCAGCGTCGATATTCTCGCCGTGCCACGCTCTACACCATAACGCTGTAGCGCGAGCTGGGGGCTCGCTGCCTACTCGTTGAAGAGCGTTTGCCGGAATTTGCCAGGATGACTTTCCGTCTATCGTGTCCGTGGCCTCGGAGCTTTACCCACATTTCGGCCTGCAACGTTGGCTCGCCATGGATTTGGCCTTGGCGTGGGGGGCCGTAACCTCAAGGGCAGGCAACTGCGTTGGGCTCCC
>JAEWIJ010000279.1 GCA_023387235.1 Pseudomonadota bacterium | reverse complement strand
TCTCTGATCCGGCTGATCCTCGGCATCTGGTCCGATCAGTACGGCGGGCGCCTCGTCTACACGCTGACGATGCTCAGCGCGGCACTGATGACTGCGCTGCTCACCTTCGCTTACGACTATCCCACATTTCTCCTCGCCGCGCTCGGCGTGGGCATCGCCGGCGGTTCCTTCTCGGTCGGCGTCGCTTACGTCGCCAAGTGGTATCCCAAGGAAAAGCAGGGCACGGCGCTCGGTATTTTCGGTGCCGGCAACGTCGGCGCGGCAGTGACGAAGTTCGCAGCTCCCGTCATCATGGTCGCCTACGGCTGGCGCACCGTTGCGCTGGTATGGGCCGCCGCCCTCGCGCTGATCGCGATCGTCTTCTACGTCATGACCAAGGACGATCCCGATCTCGCGCAGCGCCGTGCGTCGGGACAGAAGCCTGAGCCGCTCTCCGCCATGCTCGCCCCCCTGAAGAACGTCCAGGTCTGGCGCTTCTCGCTCTACTACTTCTTCGTCTTCGGCGCGTTCGTCGCGCTCGCCCTGTGGCTGCCGCGCTATCTCATGGGCGTCTATGGCCTCGACATCAAGACGGCCGGCGCGATCGGCGCCCTGTACTCGATCCCCGCCTCCATCTTCCGCGCCTACGGCGGCCATCTCTCCGACAAGTTCGGCGCGCGACGTATCATGTACTGGACATTCCTCGTCTCGGTCGCGTGCACGTTCATTCTCTCCTATCCTCCGACGCAGTACGTCATCGAGGGCATCCACGGCCCCGTCACCTTCTCGATGCGCATGGGCCTCGTGGGCTTCGTCGTCACGACCTTCGTGCTCGGCTTCTTCATGAGTCTCGGCAAGGCAGCCGTCTACAAGCACATTCCCGTTTACTATCCGGATCGTGTCGGCGCCGTGGGTGGTGTCGTCGGTCTCGTCGGCGGCCTCGGCGGCTTCGTGCTACCGATCGCCTTCGGCGCCCTCAACGATCTCACCGGCGTATGGCAGAGCTGCTTCTGGCTCCTCTTCCTGATCGTTGCCGTCTCGTCGGTCTGGATGCACTTCGCCGTTCGCGAGATGGAGCGGAGCGCCGCCGAAACCGGCGTGCCGGCGCGGAAGCTGCCGGAACTCCCTGAGATGCAACCCGTCCATGGGCCCGCTCAGGAGGGTGCGCTCGCGGCCAAAGGTGCGATCCAGGACTGGCGCCCCGAGGAGCCGAACTTCTGGCAGATCCGCGGGCGTGCGATCGCGCGGCGCAATCTGTGGATCTCGGTTCCCTGCCTGCTGCTTTCCTTCGCTGTGTGGATGGTGTGGTCGGTCGTCGTCGCCAAGCTGCCGAGCGTCGGCTTCAACTTCACGAACGACCAGCTCTTCTGGCTCGCCGCACTGCCGGGTCTCTCCGGCGCCACGCTCAGGATCTTCTACAGCTTCATGCCGGCGATCTTCGGCGGTCGCTTTTGGACCACCCTCGCGACATGGTCGCTAATGATCCCTGCCGTCGGCATCGGCCTCGCAGTCCAGAGCCCCAATACGCCATACTGGATCTTTCTCGCCCTGGCGCTTCTCTGCGGCTTCGGTGGCGGCAACTTCGCTTCTTCTATGGCCAACATCTCCTTCTTCTTCCCGAAGTCAGAGAAGGGCAATGCGCTCGCCATCAATGCGGGCCTCGGCAATCTCGGCGTCAGCGTCGTCCAGTTCGTCGTGCCGCTCGCAATCACGGCCGGCGTCTTCGGATGGCTCGGCGGCGATCCGCAGACGGGAACCGTGAATGGCGTCACCACCACGCTCTGGCTGCAGAATGCGGGTTTCGTCTTCGTCCCCTTCATCGCCGCATCGGCGTTCGCCGCATGGTTCGGCATGGACGACATCGCGAGCATGAAGGCGAGCTTCGCAGACCAGTCGATCATCTTCAGCCGAACACACAACTGGATCATGTGCTGGCTCTATACCGGGACATTCGGCTCGTTCATCGGTTTTTCGGCAGCGTTCCCGCTACTTTCGAAGATCCTCTTTCCGGAGATCAACGCACTCCAGTACGCCTTTCTCGGGCCCCTCGTCGGTGCCGTCGCCCGGGCTCTCGCCGGAAAGCCGAGCGATCGCATCGGTGGCGGTCGCATCACCTTCTGGGTGTTCGTCGCGATGAGCCTTGGCGTGATCGGCATTCTCTATGCCATCGGCATGACGGGCACTTCGAGCGCGTTTCCGGTATTCTTTGCGAGCTTCCTCTTCCTGTTCGCGGCGTCGGGCGTTGGCAACGCCTCCACCTTCCAGATGATCCCTGCGATCATGCGCAAGGAAGTGGCGCGCCTCGAGCCGCAACTCGGCGCGATCGACCGCGTCAAGCAATCGGACAAGGAGGCGGCCGCGATCATCGGCTTTACCTCCGCGGTCGCTGCGTTCGGCGCCTTCTTCATCCCGAAGAGCTTCGGCAGCTCGATCAGCATGACCGGCGGCGCAGAAGCCGCGCTCTATTGCTTCCTCGTCTTCTACCTGAGCTGTATCGCCGCCACCTGGTGGTTCTATACGCGCCGCGGCGGCCTGCTTTTCGACATCGAGCGCGGCGGCGGACCCCAGGCGCCAACCTCCGCCCTGACACCCGTCACATGAACCTCATCCCCAATCGAGGCCAACAACGATGAGCCAGTTTCTCGATCGCCTGAGCTACTTCAGCAAGGTCACCGAGCCCTTCTCGAATGGTCACGGCGTGACGACGGCCGAGGATCGCGCTTGGGAGGATGGATATCGCCGCCGCTGGCAGCACGACAAGATCGTGCGCTCGACTCATGGCGCGAACTGCACGGGCTCCTGCTCCTGGAAGATCTACGTCAAGGGTGGCATCGTCACCTGGGAGACGCAGCAGACTGACTACCCGCGCACGCGACCCGACCTACCGAATCACGAACCGCGCGGCTGCTCGCGCGGGGCCAGCTACAGCTGGTACCTCTACTCGGGCAACCGCGTGAAGTATCCGCTGATCCGTTCGCGCCTGCTCCGGCACTGGCGCGCGGCGCGCAGGACGCTCTCTCCCGTTGCGGCCTGGAAGAGCATCGTCGAAGATCCGACGAAGCGGAACGACTACATCTCCGTGCGCGGCCACGGCGGCTTCGTACGCGCGAAGTGGGACGAGGTTACCGAGATCATCGGCGCCGCCAACGCCTACACCGCGAAGACCTACGGCCCCGACCGCGTCATCGGCTTCTCGCCCATTCCCGCCATGTCGATGGTGTCGTACGCGGCCGGCTCCCGCTACCTATCGCTGCTCGGCGGCGTGTGCATGTCGTTCTACGACTGGTATTGCGATCTGCCGCCGGCTTCGCCGCAGACCTGGGGCGAACAGACCGACGTTCCCGAAAGCGCAGACTGGTACAATGCCGGCTTCATCATCCTGTGGGGTTCGAACGTCCCGCAGACACGCACGCCCGACGCCCATTTCTATACCGAGGCACGTTACCGCGGCGCCAAGAGCGCCGTCATCTGCCCCGACTACTCCGAAGCCTCGAAGTTCGGCGACATCTGGCTATCGGTGAAGCAGGGCACCGACTCCGCGCTCGCCATGGCCATGGGCCACGTCATCCTCAAGGAGTACCACGTCGATCGCCAGGCCAAGTATTTCCGCGACTACGTGCGCCAGTATTCCGACATGCCCATGCTGGTGCGCCTCGTGCGCCAGAACGGGCAACTGGTGCCGGACCGCTTCCTGCGCGCGAGCGACTTCGCGCAGGGCCTCGGCGAAGCCAACAATCCCGAATGGAAAACCGTCGCCTTCGACGAGGCCTCGGGCAATATCGTCGTGCCCAACGGATCGATCGGCTTCCGCTGGGGCGAGACCGGCAAATGGAACATCGAGGAGAAGGAGGCGAGCGGTCGATCGACGACGCTGCGGCTCTCCCTCGCGGATATCAAGGACGACTACGCCGACGTCGCCTTCCCCTACTTCGGCAATATCGAGCACGAGCATTTCACGCACTCGGACCACGCCAGCGTCCTGAGCCGCCGCGTACCGGTCAAGAAGCTCGCGCTCGTCGACGGCCAAACGCTCGTCGCGAGCGTGCACGACCTCTTCGTCGCCAACTACGGCGTCGATCAGGGCTTTGGCGGCACCAACGTCGCGAAATCCTACGACGAGGACACGCCCTACACGCCCGCCTGGGCAGAGCGCATTACGGGCGTCTCGCGCGACAAGATCATCCAGGTTGCCCGCGAGTTCGCGACCAACGCCGAGAAGACCAACGGCCGCTCCATGGTCATTATCGGCGCCGCGATGAACCACTGGTACCACTGCGACATGAACTACCGCGGCGTGATCAACATGCTGGTCATGTGCGGCTGCATCGGGCAGTCGGGCGGCGGCTGGTCGCACTACGTCGGGCAGGAGAAACTGCGCCCGCAAGCCGGATGGGCACCACTCGCCTTCGCCCTCGACTGGGGCCGTCCGCCACGCCAGCAGAACTCCACATCGTTCTTCTACGTGCACACCAATCAGTGGCGCTACGAGACGATGCACACGACCGACATCCTCTCGCCGACGGCGCCTCGGGGACCGTGGGACGGCGCCATCATCGACTACAACATGCGCGCCATCCGCATGGGCTGGCTGCCGGCCTATCCGACATTGACGCAGAACCCGCTCTCGATCGCCAGGAAAGCCGCCGACGCGAAGCTCGAGCCGAAGGACTACGTTGCCAAGGCGCTGAAGTCCGGCGAGCTGTCGTTCGCCTGGGAGGATCCGGACAGCCCGCAGAACTTCCCGCGCAACATGTTCGTCTGGCGCTCGAACATTCTCGGCAGCTCCGGCAAGGGCCATGAATACTTCCTCAAGCACCTGCTCGGGACATCCCACGGCGTCCTCGGCAAGGATCTTGGTCAGGAAGGCCGCGAGAAGCCGAAGGAGGTGCGCTGGCACGACGAGGCGCCACGCGGCAAGCTCGACCTGCTGGTGACACTGGACTTCCGCATGTCGACGACGTGCGTGTACTCCGACATCGTTCTGCCGACCGCCACTTGGTACGAGAAGAACGATCTCAACACCTCCGACATGCATCCCTTCATCCATCCGCTGACCGGCGCAGTGGACCCCGCCTGGGAAGCGAAGTCGGACTGGGAAATCTACAAGGCGATCGCTCACGCCTTCTCCAAGGCGGCGCCCGAAGTCCTCGGCGTCGAGAAGGATGTCGTGCTGACGCCGCTGATGCATGACAGTCCCGGCGAGATCGCGCAGGCCTTCGAGCCCAAGGACTGGAAGAAGGGCGAGTGCGAGCCTATCCCCGGCAGGACCATGCCCGCCGTCGCAGTCGTCGAGCGCGACTATCCGAACCTCTACAAACGGTTCACCGCGCTCGGTCCGCTGATGGAGAAGATTGGAAACGGCATCAAGGGCATTGCCTGGCAGACCGGCCATGAGGTGGAGCATCTGAAGCACCTCAACGGCATCGTGACCGAACCCGGCGCGACACAAGGCATGGCGCGTATCGACAGCGACATCGATGCGGCCGAGGTCCTGCTTATGCTGGCGCCGGAGACGAATGGCGAGGTTGCCGTGAAGGCCTGGGAGTCGCTTTCGAAGACCACGGGACGTGAGCACGCCCACCTCGCCATTCCCAAGGAGGACGAGAAGATTCGCTTCCGCGATGTCGTCGCGCAGCCGCGCAAGATCATCTCGGCGCCGACCTGGTCCGGACTCGAGAGCGAGAAGGTCTGCTATAACGCCGGCTATACCAACGTGCACGAGCTGATCCCCTGGCGGACGCTGACCGGACGTCAGCAGCTCTACCAGGACCACCTCTGGATGCGCGCGTTCGGCGAGGGTTTCTGCGTCTATCGTCCGCCCGTCGACCTGCGCGCGATCAAGCCCGTGCAGGGCATGAAGCCGAATGGCGAGAAGGAAATCGTCCTCAACTTCATCACCCCGCACCAGAAGTGGGGCATCCACTCCACGTACACAGACAACCTGCTGATGCTGACGCTGTCGCGCGGCGGGCCGATCGTATGGCTCAGCGAAACCGACGCGGGCAAGGCGGGCATCGTCGATAACGACTGGGTGGAGGCCTACAACAGCAACGGCGCGCTCGTCGCGCGCGTGGTCGTCTCGCAGCGCATGAAGGAAGGCACGGTCTTCATGTACCACGCGCAGGAGAAGATCGTGAACGTGCCCGGCTCTGAAATGACCGGGCAGCGCGGCGGCATCCACAATTCGGTGACCCGCACGGTGCTGAAGCCCACGCACATGATCGGCGGCTACGTCCAGCTCGCCTACGGGTTCAACTACTACGGGACCATCGGCACCAATCGCGATGAATTCGTCGTCGTGCGCAAGCTCAGCCGCGTCGACTGGCTGGAGCGCCCGCTCGCCGGCGCCACGCCCGACATCCAGGCCGCCGAATAGAGGACGATAGAAATGAAAATTCGCGCTCAGATCGCGATGGTACTGAACCTCGACAAGTGCATCGGCTGTCATACCTGCTCGGTCACCTGCAAGAACGTGTGGACCAACCGCGAAGGCATGGAATACGCGTGGTTCAACAACGTCGAGACCAAGCCGGGCATCGGCTATCCCAAGGAATGGGAGAACCAGGATCGCTGGAACGGCGGCTGGAAGCGTAAGCGCAACGGCCGGATCGAGCCGCGCATCGGCGGCAAGTGGCGTATTCTCGCCAACATCTTCGCCAACCCGGACCTGCCCGAGATCGACGATTACTACGAGCCCTTCACCTTCGACTACGAGCACCTGCAGAAGGCGCCCGAGCTCCAGGCGTTCCCGACCGCGAGACCGCGCTCGCTGATCTCCGGCCAACGCATGGAGAAAATCGAGTGGGGGCCGAACTGGGAGGAAATCCTCGGTGGCGAATTCTCGAAGCGCTCCGCCGACGTGAACTTCGAAGGCGTGCAGAAGGAGATCTACGGCCAATTCGAGAACACGTTCATGATGTACCTGCCGCGGCTCTGCGAGCACTGCCTCAACCCGGCGTGCGTCGCGGCGTGCCCCTCCGGCGCGATCTACAAGCGCGAGGAGGACGGCATCGTTCTCATCGACCAGGACAAATGCCGCGGCTGGCGCATGTGCGTGTCAGGCTGTCCGTACAAGAAGATCTATTTCAACTGGTCGAGCGGCAAGAGCGAGAAGTGCATCTTCTGCTATCCGCGCATCGAAGCCGGCCAGCCGACGGTCTGCTCGGAGACCTGCGTCGGGCGGATCCGCTATCTCGGCGTCGTCCTCTACGATGCGGACCGCATCGAGGAAGCGGCGAGCGTGCCCGACGAGCAGGATCTCTACGAGGCCCAGCTCAAGCTGTTTCTCGATCCGAGCGACCCGGCCGTGATCGCGCAGGCGCGCGCCGACGGCGTACCCGATGCCTGGCTCGAGGCGGCGCGCAAGTCGCCGATCTGGAAGATGGCGATGGAATGGAAGGTCGCCTTCCCGCTTCATCCCGAGTACCGCACGCTGCCCATGGTCTGGTACGTGCCGCCTCTCTCGCCGATCACCGCCGCTGCCGAAGCCGGAAAGATGGGAACGGAGGGCGCCATGCCCGACGTCCGCTCGCTCCGCATTCCGCTCAAGTATCTCGCCAACCTTCTGACGGCGGGTGACGAAAAGCCCGTTGCCACGGGTCTCGAGCGCATGCTCGCGATGCGCGCCTACATGAGGGCCAAGACCATCGACGGCGTGATCGACGAAGCGATCGCGCGAAAGGTCGGACTTACGGGCGTGCAGATCGAGGAGATGTACCACGTGATGGCGATCGCCAACTACGAGGACCGCTTCGTCATCCCGACCACGCATCGCGAGGTCACGCAGGACGCCTACGAGCTGCGCGGCCAGTGCGGCTTCACGTTCGGCGATGGCTGCCTGCCGAGCGACAGCCGCGTCAACCTGTTCGGCGGCGTGAAGCGAAAGAACGATCGCCCGAAGGTGGAGGCCTGATCATGAAGACGCTCAAGGTTCTCTCCGTCCTGCTCACCTATCCGAGCGAGGAAATCCAGGCTGCCGCGCCGGAGCTGAAGTCCGTCCTCGCGCGCGAGGGCGTGCTCAAGCGGCACGATCTCGCCGCTGTCGGCGCCCTCATCGACGACATAACCGCACGCGACCTCTTCGACGCACAGGAGCGCTACATCCTGCTGTTCGATCGCACGCGCTCGCTGTCGCTCCATCTCTTCGAGCACGAGCACGGGGAAAGCCGCGACCGCGGCCAGGCGATGGTCGACCTCATCAAGCTCTACGAGGATGGCGGCTATACGCCCACGACGGCAGAGCTGCCGGACTTCCTGCCGCTGTTCCTCGAGTACGCGGCGACGCAGGCCCCGGCCGAAGCCATCGAGCTGGTCGGCCAGCCCGGGCATGTCCTCGCCGCGCTCAAGGAGCGGCTGATCAAGCGCAAGTCGCCCTATGCCGCCGTCTTCTCGGCCCTCGTCGCCATCTCCAAGGCGAAGCTCGACGAGGTCGCGCTGGCGGCATTGCGCGAGGAGCCGGATGCCGAGCCCGACGACCTCGAAGCGCTCGACGCGGCCTGGATGGATGAGGAAGTCATGTTTGGTCCGGGAGCGGCGCAGAGCTCATGCGGCGTCGACACGCTCGCATCCAAGCTGCGTCAGGCGCGCCGCCCTGCGCCCGGCACCGAGCCCGCGCCGTCGAGCGGTCCCCGCACCATCATCACCACATCTCCCGCCCACCGCGCGTAAGGAACCGAGCCATGCGCGACGCGATCTACACCATCCTCTTCGTCTGGTATCCCTACTTCTGCCTGACCACTTTCATCATCGGCAGCCTGATCCGCTTCGACCGTGACCAGTACAGCTGGAAGGCGAGCTCGAGCCAGATGCTGCGCAAGCGTCAGCTCTACTGGGGCTCCAATCTCTTCCACTTCGGCATCCTGTTCCTCTTCTTCGGCCATACGGTCGGCCTGCTGACGCCGACGTCGGTCTATACGCTCGTCATGACCGTTCCGCAGAAGCAGATCGTGGCGGTGATCGCCGGCGGCATTGCCGGCACGGCGTGCTTCGTCGGCCTGACGCTGTTGCTGCATCGCCGCCTGTTCGACGCCCGCATCCGCCAGACGTCGACTTTCATGGATCTCGCGGTGCTCATCATCCTCTGGGTGCAGCTCTCGCTGGGCCTCATCACGCTCCCGTTCTCGCTCGGCCACCGCGACGGATCGGCGATGCTCACGCTCTCGCACTGGGCGCAGGGCATCGTGACGCTGCAGCCGGTCGACGCCCGGACGCTGCAGGGCCTCGAATGGCCATTCCTCGCGCATCTCGTCCTCGGGATGACGATCTTCCTCGTGTTTCCCTTCTCGCGTCTCGTCCACATCTGGTCGGCGCCGGTCTGGTATCTCGGCCGGCGCGGATATCAGGTCGTCCGCACGCGCCGCCCTCTCGGGCACGAGACTGCGCGCCGTACCATCGAACCCGCCGAGTAAAACCCATGAGCACACAGCAAGCGACCCACGGGTGCTCCGTCAAACCCGCGATTACCACCAGGCAGAAGCCCATCAGCGCGAACGGCGTCGTCATATCTCGTGCGGCCATCGCGCGGGAGACGCAGAACCATCCGGCGACAAAGCCAATCGATGCGTGGCTCGCCGCCGCGCGTGCGCTCGTCGTCCGCGAGCTGCTGCTGCAGGAAGCGCGCCGGCTGAACCTTGAGCCGGATCCGCTCGCGGATGAGGAGGGTCGGCGCGAGACCGACGAGGAAGCGCTCGTGCGACAGCTCGTCGAACGCGAAGTTCGGACGCCGACCGCCGATGCTGCAGCCTGCCTGCGCTACTACGAGGCCAACCGCCGGCGACTGCGCACGCCCGACCTGTACGAGGTGCGCCACATCCTGCTAACGACGCCGGCCGGTGACCACGGCGCACGCCGCGCCGCGCGCGAGCAGGCCGATGCGATCATCGCGGCGCTAAGACACGATCCTGCCACCTTCGACGACGTGGCCCGCAGCCAATCCGCCTGTCCCTCCGGCGCGTCGGGCGGCAATCTCGGGCAGATCGGTCCTGGCCAGACAGTCCCCGAGTTCGAGCGGGAACTTGCATCGCTGCCCGTCGGCGAGGTCGCACCTCGTGCCATTGAGAGCCGGTACGGATTCCATGTCGTCGCCGTCGATCGGCGCATAGAAGGGCGCGAGCTGCCGTTCGATATGGTGCAGTCGCGCATCGCCGCCTGGCTCGACGAGAAGGTGCGGCGCACCGCGATCCGCCAGTACATCTCCATCCTCGCAGGCCGCGCCGAGATCACCGGCGTCGCCTTCGATGCCTCCGCTACCCCCCTCGTGCAATAGGAGACCGGCTATGCAGCTCGGCACGCTGATGGATCATCTGGCATCCGAGAATGACGCCGCCTCCGCGCTCGAAGCGCTCGGCGACATCGTTCTCTTTGCCGAGGTGCAAGCCACGGGCGAGCGCTACGGAGAGAACCCTGGCGAGTATGTCGCCAACGCCGCGCATCGTTTCGCCGCTCTCGGCAGTGACGAGGATTGGCTGGGACTGATGACCGCGATGGAGCGCAGCGCGGATCCCGCGAAGACCGCCCTCGAGCGCATGATCCGCTGGGCGCTCAAAGCCGACGCTGTGAAAGGGCCGCCTCCACCCCACGCGGACTGCACCTGCGACGGTCATGCCAAGCACGACCATTGAGGCCGCACGCGCGCATCCCATGACGAACCCGGCAGCCCGCCGCTCCTTTCGCCCTTTCTGACGCACTTCGGGAGAGACCACTATGCCCGCGATCACCCCATCGGCCCCCATCGTTGCGATTGTCTATGGAGACGGTGCGCGCGTCGGCCCCGTGCTCGATGGCATCATCGATCATCTCGCGTCGGCGGGCCGCCGTCTCGCCGGCCTGATCCAGCGCGAAAGGATCCGCACCGGACGCTCGCGTTGCGACATGCTGATGCAGGACCTGACGACCGGCGAGACCGTGGCAATCTCCCAGGACCGTGGCGAAAGTGCTCGCGGCTGCCGCCTCGATGTGGACGCGCTGCTCAATGCGGCAGCGCGCGTGCGCGATGCCCTCGGCGCGGAGCCGGATCTGCTCATCGTCAACAAGTTCGGCAAGACGGAATGCGAAGGCGGCGGCTGCCGCTCCCTGATCGTCGATGCGGTCGAGATCGGCGTGCCGGTTCTGGTCGCGGTGCCCTACGGCAACCTGGACTCGTGGCGCAGTTTCGCAGGCGAACTCGCCGTCGAGCACATGTTCGCTGACATGCCGGCTGACGCCGTCGACCTTTGCCGAAGCCTCGGATTGGCCACACACACCGGGCAGTCCACCGCGCCTTCATCCGTGGCGATCGCGCTGCGCGCGCTCGGCAACTAGCCGGCCGATGGTCCCTCGGGGCGCGTTAGGACGAACGCCGCCGCGCCGCCGAGGACAGCCGCCTGAGTGGCGAGGATGGTACCGGAGACGCCGAGAAACATGCTTGTCATGAACGTCGCCGCCATGACCGCCACGGCCGCCATCTTCGGGCGACGACTGATGGCACCGTGCCTGTTCCAGTGCGCAATGGGTGGACCCAGCTGTGGATGCGTTACGAGCCAGTTGTGCAGGCGCGGAGATGATCGAGCGAACGCGTACGCCGAGAGCAGCAGGAAAGGCGTGGTGGGGACGAGCGGGAGAACGACGCCAGCAATGCCGCACGCCGTAGAGACGAGACCCAGGGTGAGCCAAAGTGCTCGAACCGGCATTCGCTTTCACTCTCCTCCGCTGTGCGGGGCGGCAAGCGCGCGCGATATCCAACCGGCAACGGCCACGCCTGTCCACCATACGAGACCACGCAGGAGCCGACCATGAGCACGAGTGCCGCACAGATCCGCGCCTATGCCGGTCCGGCGGTGTTCAGCTACGGTTTCCGTCCGTTCTTCCTGTTCGGCGCACTATGGGCGGCGATCGCGGTTGCCCTCTGGCTGCCGATACTGGGCGGCCACCTGTCACTCCCGAGTACGCTCGCGCCGATCGACTGGCACACGCATGAGCTCGTCTTCGGCTACGTGCCCGCGATCGTGGCCGGATTCCTTCTCACGGCTGTACCGAACTGGATCGGGCGCCTGCCGATCGTCGGCACTCGCCTGGCGCTTCTCTTCTTCGTCTGGTGCGCCGGTCGCATGACGATCTTCTTCTCGCACCTCCTCGGAGCCTGGCTCGCGGTGGCGGTCGACATGGCGTTCCTGGCAATTCTCGGCAGTGTGATTGCGCGCGAGATCTTCGCGAGCGGCAACACGAGCAATCTGAAGGTTCTGGCGGGCGTCACGCTGCTTCTGATCGGCAACGGCTGGTTCCACCTAGAGGCGAACGAGGGACTGGGCAGCGGGCATGGTATCCGTCTCGGGGTCGGCGCGACGATCCTGCTAATCATGCTGATCGGAGGTCGCATCATTCCGAGCTTCACGCGCAACTGGCTTGCGCGCCGCCAACCCGGCCGATTGCCGGCGCCGTTCGGCCGCTTCGATGCCGTCGTCATGATTGTCAGCGGCACTGCCCTTGTCGGCTGGGTCGGCGCTCCGCACGCCACTGCCACGGCCATTCTTGCTCTTGCTGCCGGCCTTCTGAATGGCGCGCGGCTCGCACGCTGGTGCGGCGAGCGCACCGTCGCCGAGCCGCTCGTCCTGATCCTTCACCTCGCCTACGCGTTCGTTCCGATCGGCTTCTTCCTGCTCGCGCTCGGCATCGTGCGCCCCGACGTCGTTGCCCCGTCAGGCGCGCTGCACGGCTGGACGGCCGGAGCAATCGGCACCATGACGCTCGCCGTCATGACGCGGGCGAGCCTCGGCCACACGGGCCGACCGCTCACCGCGACGCGGCAAATTCAATTCATATACCTAGCAGTAATCGTATCTGCGCTGGCGCGCATCTCGGCAGCGTTCGACCTGCTGCGCGAGCCGATGCTGCATCTCTCGGCAACAGCGTGGGTCGCTGCATTCGGCGGCTTCGTTATCGCCTTTGGTCCGCTGTTGTTGCGGCGACGGGCATAACGCCTGGCCACCATCCATCTTGACCGAGCCTCGGGGCGGATGGCGCTGCAAATGGAGACGGGCCTTACGTCGGGCACCGCTGTTTGTGCTGCGACGGGCTGTGCCCTCAGCGGGCAAGCGACGTGCATCCACGCGACGGTCACGGGCTATGGCGAGGGTGATCGTCGGATATGGCCCAATGCTCAGCGTGCGCCGCTTGCCGCCGAACTGATACTTGTACATCCACAACCTGCTGCCCGCCTCGCGGGCTGGGCGATACCACGAAAAATACCCCTAAATTCTTGAGATCACCTGAAACCGGCTGGCAATCCCATTCAGGATATTTGTGAGGAAATTTAGCGCCTTGCGGCACTAGATGACACTGCCTGACACCGTTTGAAACTACCTACTGAACAGTGTTCTGGTGCCCAGAAGAGGACTGAGCTTCCGAGCAAAGAAACGTAAATATTTACAATGTGTTGCAGGACTCTTGTTAAGCTAGTGTGAAGCAACTCTGTGCATCAAGTCAACTGAGATTGTTCACCACAGACCAGAGGGCAGGAACCGCCATCTATCGAGCAGATAGCAGTCTCTGGTACTGAACCCTGTGCCGATGACACCAGTTGTCGTTCTGGAGGTATTCAAGGGTGCTCATGCCGTCGCATTGCGCTACCTTACTAGCGTGGTAATCGAGCACTGATGCCCGATCCCTTGCCGCTCGAATTTCGGGATTCAAGTCGCCATAAACAACCGCGTGCATCAATTGTGCGGCCACGAGGACGGGGAACCCATACTTGACAGCGGGGCGACACAGCTGCCTGGCCTTCTCATCTTTAAGATGAGGATCCAAGTACTTACTCAACACACCATCGATAAACAGATCGATTTTGCTTGGAGTTTTGCTAGTTTCTGGCCTCAGGTTGCCGTCTGCATCATTGCCAGTCTGTTTTGTTGACGCGTCCTTGGCGGGTGCGGACCGATCGAATGAAACTTCTTCATTCAGCCAACTTGCGACGCGAGACCAACTAAACATATTGCCGAACTCCTTAACGCAGCGCATACGCTCAATACATTAGGCTGGGCGAATAATTATGCGAGGCACGTTAAGAAGCTTACCCAAAACCATGACCACAGTTTATGGGCGCTGTTAAGAGTTCCACCGTTTCAGCCCTGTCAGGTGCCCATGGTGGCTAGCGGGCGGCCCGAAGCCACCCTATTTGGCCCAAGACTTGCTGACGCCCCAGCAGTATTCCGTACGGGTCTTGAGAATGATGGACGATCCAAAACAACACACGCCGTGGCCCAGGTACTCGGGAGGTTTGGGTTCACCCCTCAAACCGTCGGATGACTTTGTCTCCGCGGTCGAAAATAGAATTGCGACGCTCTGCGCTCTGTACGGGATCGATCGCCATGACCCTCTTTGGGAACGACGCCTCCTTATCACCCTCTTAAATCGTCACGTTCCGGGATTCCAACTGCACGATCCGGAGGGCCGTCCCGAAGCCGACCACCTTTGGATAATTGAAAACATTGACTACATAATGGATTCATTGGAGGCCGAGAACGGCGTTCGGCCATCGCAGGACGCCGCTATTGCCTACATTATTGAGAATGTAGAGCCCGGCACAGCATTCGACGGCATGAAACACAGCACATTGATGCGTATCTATAGCGGTCGCCGCGAGAAGTTTGAGCTACTGGAAGCCCAATTATCAGAGCAAGGCGAAGCATTGGGAAAAATTCTAACGTCACAGCAGAATTTGAACATTCTCGACACCGATAGTCACGCTCGGCTCTTAATGTCGCTTATCCGCAAGCGCCGCGCAGGAGCCCAGGTTCTTTAGGCGGAAACCCAAAACACGGCTTCCAGCCTATTTTTTCCTGCATTACCTTTTGGTTATCACGCAGCATTGTGCTGCATGTGTAGCCAAAAAGGTGGCAAATGAGAGTAGTAATAAGTCCAAGCATACAATTCCTCACACCCGAGGAAATGGCAGCAAAGCTGCGTATTTCTCTCAGAAAGCTGAGGCAAATGACCAAGGAAGGAACTGCGCCCCGGCACATTAAGCTCGGTGGCAAGGTTCTCTTCCCGATTGAGAAGGAGGTGCGTCATGACTGATGCCGCGCCCAACCCTTTCGATCCCAAGAAGCTGCGTCTACAGACCGACTACGTTAGCTCGGGAGGCGTGAAGAAGCTTCTCACCAGAGCGCCAGTTAAGAAGCCTGAAAAGCACGAGTGGTTTCGGACTCATCCCGATCCAACCTTCCGTATGGATATGGGCGTCATCATCCTCAAGGATGAAAATGCCGTCTATGCCGTTTCTGCGGAACTGCAGGCGAGCCTCCCGGATCTTATGGTGCCAGTGACGATCTATACGACGATCACACGCCAAGGAGGTGTTCTGCTCTGGCCGGTCCGCTTGCCAGGCGAAGACGGGAAGAATAACGACGCCTGGACCTCTTCACATGAGGCGGCCGAGCGAGCCACCAAGGCCTGGACGCGGCTGCAGTGGAATATGGCGCTCAGGGCCTACGACATGTTCGAGGCAACCGGCATCGCTGTCGAACCCGCATGGCCAGCGGTGTCGTTCCAGGAACTGCTCGAAATCGGCTTCCAGGGAAAGATAATCGACAAACCAGATCATCTGGTCATCAAGCAGCTGCGGGGTGAAGTTTAGATTTTTCACCACAGCCGATAGGCGTCCCCTTTGGGGGACGCCGTCCACAACCCATTTTTATTGAGTAGTTCCTCATGTCCGATGAATCCCTATCGCATTTCCGTGAGATCTGGCTTGTCGACTTCGAATTTCGCCCACTCGGTGGGCAGGAGGGTAGCCTACCGGACGTCGTCTGCTTGGTAGCCCACGAGCTTCGCAGCGGTGAAACCATCAAATTGCGTCGCGACGAGATGGGCGACCTGCCGCCCTATCCCACAGACGAGGGCGCACTCTTTGTCGCCTACTTTGCAAGCGCCGAAATCGGTTGCCACCTAGCATTGGGGTGGCCCGTGCCACAGCGCATTCTCGACCTCTACACCGAGCACCGAAATCAAACGAATGGGCTGACCCGTGCGGCTGGCCTTGTGAATGCCCTGGCATATCACGGTCTCGACCATATGGGTGCGCACGAGAAGGACACGATGCGCGATCTCATCCTCAAAGGTGGAAAGTGGTCAGAGGAAGAATGGGCGTCAATCGTCGACTATTGTGAAGCGGACACGCTGGCACTGGCTCGATTGTTACCTGCCATGCTGCCGACGATCGATCTACCGAGAGCCCTCTTCCGCGGGAGATACACAGCAGCCGTCGCGCGAATGGAGCATACCGGCGTACCGATCGACCTGGAAACGCATGAGCGCATCGGGAAGCATCGGGACGAAATCAAAACCCGCCTGATCGAGCGCATAGATGCCGATTATGGCGTCTACGATGGCGCTTCGTTTCGATCGCAGCGATTCGCTGCGTGGCTCGAGAGACGAGGGATTCCGTGGCCCCACAATGACCAAGGGCTCATGCGCCTCGATGATGAGACATTTCGCCAGATGGAGAAGGCCTACCCCGAAATCGCGCCATTGCGACAACTCCGCTCTTTCTTAGGAGAAAACCGCTCATCGCCCTTACCTGTAGGCGTGGACGGGCGTAACCGATTTCTTATCTCACCCTTCAGTTCGCTTACCGGGCGCAACCAACCCAGCAGTGCCCGGGCGGTATTTCACCGACCCGCTTGGAACCGAAGTCTGATCAAACCTCCTCCAGGACACGGGCTCGCTTATATTGACTGGTGCCAGCAGGAGGTCGGCATCGCCGCAGCCTTGAGTGGTGATGGCGCGATGCAGAAGGCGTACGCGAGCGGCGACCCCTATTTGGAGTTTGGCAAGCAGGCCGGTGTCATCCCTCCCGATGGCACGAAGCAGACCCATAGTGCTGAGCGCGGTCGCTTCAAAGAGTGCGTTCTGGCCGTGCAGTATCGCATGGAGGCTGAAAGTCTCGCTGGAAAAATCGGCTGCCCTGTCATCGAGGCACGCGAACTGCTTCGGCTGCACCGTGAGACCTACCCTCAGTTCTGGGTGTGGAGCCAAGCGGCGGTCGATCACGCCATTCTCAATGGCAATCTTCAGACTGTATTTGGTTGGACAGTCAGAGTGGGCGCCGATGTCAATCCGCGCTCACTGGCCAATTTTCCGATGCAGGCCAACGGCGCCGAGATGCTGCGCCTCGCGTGCGCCATTGCCACAGAGGAAGGCATCAAGATCTGTGCGCCCGTGCATGATGCTGTGTTAATCGAAGCACCGCTCGAAATCCTCGATGCGCACGTTGCACGGATGCAAGCCATTATGGCGGAAGCATCTGAAATTGTTCTCGACGGGTTCGCTCTCAGAACCGATGCGGCGATCTTCCGCTATCCCGATCGCTATATGGACGAGCGCGGAACGAAGATGTGGCACGAACTCATGCGTTTGCTTGATGACGTCGAGGCAGAGAGGGGAGTGGAAACCTGTGACCTTCCCGGTACTGCAACACCCATCGCCAGACAGGTTCCCACAGATAGCGCAGGCCCATCTATAAACTCTCTATAATAATAAGAGGTCACATGAGTGCTCCCCTTGAATCACTAGCATATACCTGGGACCACAAGTCTAAGCGCTATCTGCCCGCCGCCCCTCCTCTGGAAAAGTTCCTGAAGGGTCCTGTACCTTGGTGGTGGATAGAAAAGGCGGCAAGGCTACCCGGCAGTGCTTTAGTCGTGGGGCTTGCGTTATGGAGACTTGCGGGTGCCTTGAAGTCTTCGACCGTCCGACTCGCCAATTCCGAGACTGAGGCGCTGGGAGTTGGTCGCAGCGCCAAGTCACGAGCTCTGAGAGTGCTTGAGGAAGCGAGTCTTATTACCGTCGAGCGCCGGCCGGGATGCATCCCGCGAGTGACCATTCTAAAGCTTGAGGTGTAGCCGCGACCTGATTTGACATTTCACCCCTCCACGAGTTGATCGGCCCTTACGGCCGATTGCTCTTATGTCGGTCGCTTTTGATGCGCTCTCCGCGATTAGAGTAGGCAACACATAGCCCGTGCAATTCGGCTTGCCGCCTCTCTGACAGAATTAAAGAAGGCAGAGCATCACGAAGCACATTCCATGCACCATTTAAGGCCCACCGCTCCGCCTTTTTTCGTATCGCTTCCGGGTTGCGCGCATAATTGCTCGGAATATGCGTCAATGAACGTCGCATAGAGCGGACCCAAAGCAGGCCGTTAATGAAATTTCTGTTGGATACCGCCCCGACAAGCCGAGGCTCGGGAGGCAAATAGGTCTCCAAGGCCATAAATTCGCAATCAGTTAGATCCTCATGCTTTGAAGCATAATTTTCAATCCGCGCTGGCGATAAGGCTACGCCGTCAGATGGCCCCGGAAGCGTCGCAGGGTCAATTCCCAGAAAATTCGCGAATTTCTGTAAATTACATTCATCCATTTCATTTTCCTCGTATAATGTTATGTCTCTGCACGAATATGGTTAATGGGTACGTAAATTTCCAGGTCGCGCCATTCCGCAACGCCTCCAAACAGCCTGGAAAGCAAATCTCAACGATAATCTTGCTCGCCCCTTTGAAACAACCAATGCCTACCTGCGATGTAAGTCTTGTTATGGGAAGCCGAATGACTGCGTATATTGCATATCTCAGAGTAAGCACCGATCGGCAAGGACAGTCGGGTCTCGGACTAGAAGCACAACGTGAAGCGGTATCTCGCTTCGTCCGGGGCAGCGGGACAATTACCGCCACCTTTGTGGAGGTCGAATCAGGTCGGTGCTCAGAGCGTCCCCAACTCGCCGCTGCGCTCGAGCGATGTCGTCAAATCGGTGCCGTATTGCTCATTGCGAAACTGGATCGCCTCGCCAGGGACGTAGCGTTCATCGCGGCTCTGATGAAATCCGATGTTCGGTTCGTCGCCTGCGACATGCCAGGCGCCGATCCATTCCGCCTCCATATTGAGGCAGCCATCGCAGAAGAAGAGGCTCGCAAGATTAGCTCCCGCACCAGAGCAGCCCTTGCGGCAGCCAAGGCTCGTGGAGTCGTCTTAGGCGGCTTTCGTGGTCGTGCACCTACGGATGCTGATCGGGCCCGTTCCAGCGCTGTACGGGCCGCTGAGGCTCGAAAGCGGGCTCTTGGTATAGCACCTGCGTTGGAAAAACTCCGGGCGTCGGGGGCAAAGACGTTGCAAGCCCTCGCGGACGGTCTCAACCGGCAGAACATTACTGCTGCGCGAGGCGGTGAATGGACAGCCATCCAAGTCTCTCGTACCGTCAAACTTATAGGATCGACGCCGTAGATCTAACGGGGAAATATGCGATGGGACCCAGGGTATATAAGGGGCCCGTCCGTCTTCGGCCTCTACCCGGCCTGTACTCCTCCAGACGGACAGACGGACGAGATTAAGCGAGAGCCGCAGCGCGCTGAGCGGTGCCGCATGGGGCCAACGCGCAGGAGCAATCCGGGCGCACAAATACTTGCCCTTTCCCTGCCTGTCGAATTTGATCACTCTAACGACCATCCAAAAAGATCGCCGGCAGCCGAGCTGTGGCAGGGGGGGAGCACCGAGACGTTGAACAGGCCACTTCTCAATCGGAACATCGAAGCGCTCGAGGCGGAATTCACGCGACGGCAGGGGGACGCCCCGTTCCTGCAAACATTGCTCGATGAGCTTGAGTATCGCTCGACGCAGCGGGCGGGGCGGCTCCGCAGCCGCGTGGAGAGACAACTGTCTCTCGGGGAAGGCGCCGCCGAAGGTGCGCTAGAGCGGGCCGACGCGGTGGCTGCCGAGGACGCCGAAGACTTGGAATGTGTGGATATCCCAATCCTCGACGAGAGCCCCGCAGCGGCTATAGACTTGTCTAATCCTCCTCAGGAGACTCCTACTGAGTTCCCGGCGGTCACCAATGATGCCTCCTGCATTTTGACAGCATGGACGGCCCTCGAGGTGCTTTCCCCGCAGGCTTTCCGTCGTGAGACAGACCTCACCGGCGGCGATCGATCTAATGTAGTGCGGCTCGACGGCGCTAAGCTCGCTTGGGAGGAGGCACGCGGCGGGCGCAAGAATTACCGGCTCTATCACCAGGTCATATTGGGGACCATCAAGCTGGATGAAGCCGTGGCCTCGATGGTCGCCCGCTACGGGGACACACGGGCCGAGCGGATGGGGGCACGAGGCGAAGCGATCCTTGCGACCATCATGCTCGATCGGGCTGGCAGGCCAGTCGAGGAGCCCGCCGTCGCGATTTCCAGTTTTGGATGGGGCGTGCCGCGCGCGCTCGCTGGAGACCTTACGTCGCTCGGTGGCTGGCAAATAGCGGAACAGCCACTCGTTGAGAAGCTCGACAAGCTGGTACGCCGCGAAGGCGAAGATGGTGAACCACTGCCGCTCGATCGCGAGACTATTGCCAAGGCGTATCGATGGCTCGTCACAACTCTCGGTTTGCCGGCAGCGCTGATCAACGCGCCGCGATTCTCAATCCGCAGCTACCAATATTTTCGAAACAACGATCCGCCAGAGCCGCTGCTGCTTAACAGCTTCTTTCTGGGCGATCTGGCGACCGCCGCGTCATCCTTCCGAGATGGCACAGCGACTGCGAACCTGAAGCGCTACGTGGGCATCCAGCAGCCGGCGCAGCGGCGCGACCTACTATTGGATTCCGAGGCGCTTTTAGAGGCGCTGTCGCCGAAGAACTTTTCGACGGCACGATGGCCTGGGACGGGGCGCCATCCGCTCGTGCTGCTTCAGCAGGCTGCCGTCAATCTCGCCATGCGAGACCTGAAAAGCGACGGCATACTCGCCGTGAACGGCCCCCCCGGCACCGGAAAAACGACGTTGCTCCGAGATGTTGTTGCCAGTGTCGTCAGCGCACGCGCCGAGGTAATGGCGAGCTATGCCGATCCAGCCGAAGCCTTCACCAATTCAGGCCAGCGCCTGAGCGTCGGCGGAAACGCGTGGCTTCACCTGTATCGGCTCGATGCTCGTCTAAAGGGCTTCGAGCTGTTGATTGCATCATCGAACAACAAGGCAGTCGAGAATGTGAGCGCCGAGCTGCCGGGAAGAGAGGCCATCGCTGGCGACGCCCATAATCTTCGTTACTTCAAATCGTTGTCGGACGGCCTGCTTGATGAGGACACTTGGGGCCTCATCGCGGCGGTTCTCGGCAATGCCCGGAACCGCAGCGCTTTCCGCAATGGTTTTTGGTGGGACAACGAACTCGGCATGTCGCGCTATCTCGCGCACGCGGCCGGTACGCCGCAGTTCGTCGAGATTACTGACGAAGAGGGAAGGGTCATCGAGAGGCGCCCTCCGCGCATCGTCACTGAGGAAAATGCTCCGCGTGATCCTCGTCACGCTCAGCAGCGATGGCAGGACGCACGAAAAGCTTTCCGCGGCGCGCTCGAGAAAAGTCAAAAGGAGCAGTCTAATCTGGAGGCTGTGCGTCGCCTCATGGACGCGCTGCCGCAAATATTGGAAGCGGCGCGAAAGTGTGAGGCACGGCGTGAGCTGGCTGCAGCCGCACTCGATCGCGTCAAGCTCACGTGCCAAGAACGTGCGGAGAAGCTTAGCCAGTGCGAGGCGGAGCGCGCGGCGGCGGCACAAGCGCTGAGCAGCCATACTGGGGCGAGGCCGGGCTTCTTGTCGCGGCTCTTCAGCACGTCGAAGTTTCGTAGATGGCGAGCGAGTGAGGCCGAACTTCAGCGCGATCTTTTCCATGCGGAGAATCTACGCCAGGCGGCAATAGATGCGCACGCCGTAGCCACGAAAGCGATGGCTGATGCGGAGAATGCTTGGAAATCGGCGCAGGTCGAGCATTCGGAGGCACAGGCCGGCGCCAATAACACTGTTCGTGTCCTAGATGCGTGGAGGACAAAGCTCGGACCGCGAATGCTAGATGCTTCCTTTGCCGAGCGCGAGCATGAGGTGCGTCATCTCCTTGCGCCATGGTTCGACGACCAAATGCATCGGCTCCGTGATGACGTTTTTATCGCCGCCATCGCGCTGCATAAGGCATTCGCCGACGCCGCAGCGAAGCCACTGCGCCACAATCTCGGCGCGCTCATGAACATCTTTTCTGGTCGTCAAATGCCGGACGCTGCAAAGGAAGCGCTGGTCGTCGATCTTTGGGCGTCGCTGTTCCTACTGGTGCCGGCGGTCTCGACGACGTTTGCTTCAGTCGAGCGAATGCTTGGGAAGTTGCCATCAGAGGCACTGGGCTGGCTGCTCATCGATGAGGCCGGTCAGGCTCTTCCTCAAGCGGCCATTGGCGCTCTGATGCGCACGCGGCGAGCAATCGTCGTTGGCGATCCGATGCAAATTGAGCCGGTCGTCGTCCTTCCCGACATTTTGACACAAGCAATTTGCCGGACCTTCGGCGTCGACCCAGACAGGTTCAATGCGCCGGCCGCCTCCGTGCAGACACTAGCCGACGCCGCGACCCCCTACGTCGCCGAATTCTCAAATCGGCACGGATCGCGCACGGTCGGCGTGCCACTGCTCGTGCATCGCCGTTGCGATCAGCCGATGTTCGGGATTTCCAATGCCATCGCCTACGAGCATCTGATGGTGCAGGGCCGGGATGCGCGCCGGTCCGCCATACGGGACATTCTTGGCCCTTCGCACTGGATCGATATCGCCGGCAGCGCCAGCGAGAAGTGGTGCCCAGAGGAAGGCGAAGCGGTGCTCAAGTTACTGAGTGCGCTATGGCGCCTCGACGAGCCACCCGACATTTACATCATTACGCCATTCGTCGTCGTGCAGGACAATTTGCGCACGCTGATACGCAACAGCGGCCTGCTCGACCGTTGGACGGGCGATCCCGGCCGCTGGGTCTATGACCGCATCGGAACCGTGCACACCGTGCAGGGGCGCGAGGCGGAGGCCGTGATCCTTGTCCTCGGAGCGCCAGCCACGCAGCAAACAGGTGCGCGGAATTGGGCCGGCGGCCGGCCGAATATCCTCAACGTTGCGGTGACGCGAGCGAAAGAGGCGCTTTACGTCGTCGGTAATCGGTCCCTGTGGCAACCGGCCGGCGTGTTTCAGACGCTGCATGCGCGGATGGGGTGAGGTAGACGCCGAAGACGGCACGGTCCGCGGGCACCGATCGAACGGTGAGCGCTATCAAGGATTGGTTGGACTTGTAGCAAGGAAACTTGCGAACCCTTAGCATGATGAAACGCTCCGCTGGCCAAGGCCACCATCGAGAACCGCGTGCACACTGGTAGTCGAACAACAGTTTGAAGCCAAAAGGATCGCAGACATTGAATACTAGCATTGAAAGCACTTTGGACTCCACTCAGCTCGCGTTTGTCAACGCCTCAGAACGTGACATCCGTCTGCTCGCTCCGGCCGGCAGTGGAAAGACGCTCTCGTTGCTTCACAGGTGCGCGACTCTCCATCAGCGTTCGGACGGTGCCTCGACATTTCTAATCGTATCGTTCACGCGGGCAGCGAGGGACGAGCTTCGATCGCGGCTCACTGAGAGCACCTTTGTTGGATTTTCGGCCAAGGCCGACGTGGTTACACTGAATGGTTGGGGCCACAGGCGCCTGCGAGCTATGTCCGCCCAGCCGCGCCTTCACGTTTCCGACTTCGAGCGCACGACCATGGTCAAGACGGTACTGGCACCCGCCTGGTCCGCGGTTCCAAGCCTGGAAAAGGGAATGAAGCACCAGCCATTCAAGCTGCCGAAGCTCCTAGCCAACCTACTCGACACCATGAAGTCGTTAGGCTTCGATCACGAAGATGGATCGCTGAGGATGGCGGACGATCGGCTTGAATCTTTGGAGCAGCTTGGTCTCTTATCGCTCATGGAGGACTTCGTGACGCGACTGGAGGAGCTTGGGGTACTAACCACTCGCCGCTGGGAGCCGTTCTTGGAGGTCGCTCTTCCGTTCTTCAACACGGCTTGCACACAGCAATTCGCAACTGGCTCGTTTACCCTAGAAGATCAAAAGTATGGCGCATGGCTAGACCAACGACGCCAGATTGCCGCCGGCAAGGCAATCGATCCCGAAGCCCGCATTTCAGAGATCCTTGTGGATGAGTTTCAAGACATCAATCCTCTAGATCTTGCCCTAATCCTTACGATCGCACAGCTCAATCAAGCCGCGGTAACGATAGTCGGCGACGACGATCAGGCGATCTTCGAATGGCGCGGCGCCGCACCCGACTTCATTCTAGACCCCGACCGATATCTCGCGCGTCCGTTTGCTACGTATATCCTCGAGTCCAACTATCGCAGCCCCCGCAACATCGTTCAGAAATCTGCTCGTCTCATCTCTCACAACAAGCGCCGCGTAGCGAAGACGATGAGACCGGTCTCTCCCCAGGATGCCGACATAATGATGTTCATGGGAGAAACATTTCTGGACTCCGTCGAGAGCGTGCTCACTGAGATACGGAGTTTCGTCGAAGCCAAATCACCAGGCGCCCGCATGGCGCTGCTATCACGCAAGCGCGCGCAACTGATTCCGTATCAGATCCTCCTCGCTCGCGAAGACATTCCATTCTGCGCCGCCGAAGATCTGCATCTCTTTCTGTCTGATACGTTCGACCGATTGCTGGGCGCACTCAGGACCCGAACCATGGCCGGGCTTGGGATCGCACTTCCAACCATCGTCGATGAGGTGATGGCTCTATGTGACTCTGTACAGCGATATCCCCTTCGGAAAGCTGAGGCTGATGCTATTGCACGGCATATACGTTCCATACGCCCCAAGTCCTACGATGCCGCGATTGACCAACTCGAGACCTTTGACGGGCCCATTCGGGGGAAATCGGACGAAGGTGCCACTGCAAAGGGCTTCGCGATCAAACTGCGCCAGCTGATACACGCCCCAACAGTGCGTGGTGCAATTGAGGCACTGCAAACACTCTACTCGGGCTTCAAGCAAGATTATGGACGCGGGACCGAGGACATCTTTCTTGCCGACCCGCCTTTCGCCTATCTCGTTGAATTCTCAGAGCGCTACGGTACAGACTTCCAGGCCTTTGTTGATGATCTTGAGAAGGCCAAGGACACGCTCGTCAAACTACCTGGCATGGACGCCAGTGACGACGCGGATGCATTATGGAAGAAGCCCGTACATCTAATGACCGCTCTACGTGCGAAGGGGCGTGAATTCGACACGGTAGTGATGCTTGATGTTGTCGACGGCATTTGGCCTCTGCGCTCAGCCAAATCAGATCGTGCGGTTGAAGGAGAACGTCGGCTATTTTACGTCGCCATGACGAGAGCCAAGAAGCGACTGATCCTTACGGCGTCAAGGCGGATTGGTGATGAGCCTACGATCTTGTCTCCATTCCTTACCGAAGCAGCGCTTCCTTGACCCTCAGGCGCGTTCGGTCGTTTGGCGGAAGAGCGCCTCTATGTCACCCTCCGCAACGGGGGGAAGGAGCATATGCTGCGATAGTTGCCTCTTGTGTTCGAGCAGCGCGTCCAACTTCACGTCGAAGGAGGCTTCGCCATAGTCCGGATGAAGCGCGATCGGCACATGGACGGTAACCGGCTTTCGCTGGCCGATGCGATAGCATCGATCGTTACACTGATCCTCCACTGCCGGATTCCACCAACGCGACAAGTGGATGACATGATTGGCCGCTGTTATCGTCAACCCAATGCCAGCGGCTTTCGGCGATAAGACCAGAACGTCGAAAGCCTCGGAAGAAGACTGGAACCGATCGACGATCTCAAGCCGCCGCTCGCCTGGCACCGCGCCATTGATGATGGCTGGTTGTCGAACTAGGCCCAGATGCGTCGCAATCGCTGCAGAGAATAGAGCCTGAACGTCGAGATCCTCGATAAAGACGAGCGCCTTTTCGCCTGATGCGCGGAGTTTCTCGAGCACGTCGACGGCATGGTGCACTCGCGCCGACTTTGCGATCCATCGATGGACCGATTCCTTGTCCAGCGGGTCACAGTTGTTTGCACCATTTGGATGCAGTGAGATGCCGCGGAAGCTGTTGATCGCCTGCAGCACACTACCCTTCGAGGCTCCACCAGCACGAGCCCGCATGACAGCACTATGGTAGGCCTCGGCCTGGTCCGAGGGCATTGGAACAGCAACGCGGGATATGGTGCGGGTAGGCAATCCCTCAAGAATTTCAGTCTTCATGCGCCTCAGAAGGACCGCCTGCGCCCGCTCATCTGAAGGACGATCCAGCATCGCTTTCAGTCGCTTCAGATCTTCCTCGCTGCCATTCTCGTAGTTGGCGACAAATGCCTTCAGATCGCCGAGATAACCCGGAACGACCCGATCCATGATGCACCAAAGGTCTGCGAGCCGGTTCTCAATTGGTGTGCCTGTGAGACCGAGTACGAAGTCGGCGTTCATCGCCTTCGCAGACTGTGTATTGATCGTGCCGGGCGATTTGATCTTCTGGGCTTCGTCGAACACAGCGACGCTGAAGGCAACGCGGGCAAAGGCGCGATGGTTGTCCGCGAGCGTCTCGTAGGTTGTTAGAACCCAATCCGCTGCACGCAGTGCGGCGACATCGAGAGCTGCTTCCTCGGTCCAGTGTTCGTCTTTCGGCGACTTCAGCTTTCGAAGTGACGATCCAAATGCATCGACGCGTTCTCCAAGAGCGTCGGGCCCCAGATGTCGATCTGCCTCCTCGATCCAGTTCCTCAGCAAGGCAGTTGGCGCAACAATCAGAAACGGCTTGTTCTGAGCGCCGCGATCAAGACCAAGCTTCGAGCGACTGCACTTGACCCATGCAAGGAAGGCTAGCGCCTGGAAGGTCTTTCCCAAGCCCATATCGTCGGCTAAAAGCACACCCGGCCAACCCGCGCGATAACAGTTAGAGAGCCAATTGAAGCCATCCACCTGGTGCGGCTTCGGGATCGTGGAGACAAGCGGCAGCCCAGGAAACTCGATCGCAAGCGCTACTGCACGTGGGTTGTAGGTGACGGCGAACTCCTTGCCGTCAAGATTCTGCCGGATGACGAGACGTTGGTCTGGTTCCTCTCTTGGTGGCTCGTTGCGATCGGGCCCCGGTGTGGGCGTCTCGGCTGGGTCCGGCTCCTGGCCAGACCGCTCCTTTCCCATTGGATCCAAGCCCAGCTTCTCGAAGGTTTTCTGCACCTCCGCCAACGGAAGAGAACGCCCATCGAGAACAATCTCATCGTGGCCATCTTCACAAGCGCGACCGACGTCTGACTTCAGGCGTTCGAATGTGTTCTTGTCGAGTTCGACAACCTCATTCCCTATCTGGACCGGAAAGCGCTCGGGTAGCCACTGACCGGCCTGGTTCTTCAGCCAAGGGATTTGGGGAGACTCCCAAACGCCGAGCCCAAGCACACGGTCGGAGTATTGAAAGGTCTCGACCAGCAGCGAGAGTGCCGTTTCACCACTTTCGTCGCCAATGGCTTCAGCGATCGCGGTACGAGGGTTCTTGAGAAATGCAATCCTTTCATCTTTCGGCGCCGCCCGCTTTCTTCGAATGACATCGAGGGCAACCTTCAGTGACGGATCGAGCACCAGGAAGGTGTTTCGCTCGAGTACATAAGCATCACGGCTCTGTCCCTCGGTTGCAAAGCAATCGCGTTGGAAACGTCGCTGCAGATCGGGCGGCAGCAACGCATCCGATATGATGTCCCGTTGATCGGGAGCCGCCTCGGCATCATCGCCGCCTTCCGGCGCCGCTACGTCGTCGTTCAGCGTCGACGCCTTCTCACGCCCCATGACAACGGGGTGAAAACTCGGGCCGTCAAAAGTTTGGAAGATATCGAGCGCCACCGCACCGGCCTGATAAACAGCCAAGCTTCTCAGCGTGTCGTCGCAGGCGCGGATTTCTTCTCCAGTTGTCTGCTTCAATGCGTCCTGGACGGGTCCCCAAGCAGAGATGCGCACTTCTCCATCCGCTCCCTCCGTCCGATTGTAGGCATCAATGGCCTCGATCAGGTCATAGAGTTGTCGCGACAGACGTCCTGCACGGCTTCCCCAATGGGCAATAGCCCCATCTCTCTGGACCCTCACGGTGCGATCGTCGGGATCGTACCATTTGGCCCGAATGCGCCCCTGCGGACTCGTCATGATCCCGTCTATTGCCAGAGAGATCAGAAGCGCGCCAAGAGGAGGTAAGCCTGCAGCTTCAGCGACCGTTGAGGGGAGAGATGCGACTGCTGGATGCGTGAGCAATATGCCGTCGTCGAGAATTGCCGCCTCGCCTGCATCTAGCTTGCCAAGCAGATAGCGCGCCGCCGCGCCCTCCTTCCCTTCGCACTTCGTCCACTCGGTCACGGAGACAGTCTGAGCGCTCAACAGCCGGCGCCGCTGCAGCGTGAGCAGCACGCCGTCGGCACGTGCTTCATGAGTAAAGCTCGCTTTCACAGCATGTAGTCCTGTTTGGAGAAGCGCGCGCCGGTCATTGATCTGATCCGTTTGGCAATCTTGTGCTGCCACGCGTTGTCGCCCTCATGCGGAAAGTGAACTATCTCTTCCTCGGGATAGTAATGGCGGCCGGTCTTAAGAAGGTTAGCATTGTAGCGATCGTTGTAGAGCTGAGGTGCCCCCTCGTGTGCGGCGTCGTTCCAGAAGCGACATGGCCCGACGATACTCCATTCGGCGCAGACGCCGCGCCCGATTTTCAGTAGCAGAACCGCATTGCCCGGCTGGACACCAGAGCCCGCGCTAAACTGACCGAATGGGGCGCTATCCTTCATCATTCTATGTGCAGCGGCTGCACCTTCGCGATCGAGAACGACCCAGGCTTCGTCAATTGCTTCCCTCTCATGCATCGTTTCCCAGAACTTGCGCCGATACTTCCAGTTTGGGTTCGGATTGACTTTCTCCACCACATCAAGGAACTGGCGAAGAGCTTGCTCAGTGAGCCAGGAGTTCGCGATGCGTCGCGCCTCGTGCATATTGACCCAGTTTGCGCCTCTAGTTCGTGGGTCGCCCAAGCCCTCGAGCGAGATCAAAAACTTGAGAATCTTATCTCGTACATCCTTCCTCAAATCGCGACCGCTGTACGGCAGCAACATCGCATTGGCCACAAGGTCCTTGTGAGACGGGAAGTGAAGCTGCCGCGTGCCATCTTTCACGGCGATGCTTGTGACGAACTTCAGACGCTCTAACGCTGGTAGCTCACGATCATCGGCCACGCGCTCCAGCACACGTCGGGCACAGGGTTCGACGTATCCCCCCGTGAAGACCTGCTCGTGGCGCAGCCCGTTCTCCTCGAGCACAGCACGCGGCGACGATTGCCCGGTGAATGCAAAATCTCCGATGCGTCGCGGCCCCTCAGTTTCGTCGAATACTCGGAGGTGCCGATGCAGGGCGTCGAACGGTGCTCCCATGACATCGACAAGCTCGCGCAAAATCTCAGTTATTGAAGATAGGCCCGGGCGGTCGGCGTGGAAGTGGATAAGGTAGGATAGAGAAAGCGCACGCGTGGCTTGCTTGTGCCGCAGTTCTCTCAGTTGCTCCAAGAATGGCTGCAGTGTGGTCGCACGTTCGGCGATCGCGACCCTTGTTGTCCATAGACACCACGCGCAATTGCGTAGCTGGCGTCCAGTAAGAGCATCTCCATTCATTAACGCGTTGGCGAGCGACGCCGAGATGGCGTCCAAATCAGCGGCAGGCCTGAGCTCCCCGGCCCCTTCGGCCAGTTTCCCAGCCGCCCTTTCCGTTTCCGATCTAAGGGTTGGCTTCGCTCTAGCCCCGTGCACGAGCAACAGACTGCCAATTGCCGCCTTGAAACTCGTACTCATGGTTTGGCTCCATGGGTCGGCTTCCGCTGGCCGGTGGGATCTTGAAGATCCTTGACCTTCTGCTCCATCTGATCCAGCAGCTTCAGCACCTCGCTCAAGCGCTCGCGCCGATCAGCCTCCATGACAAAGCGCAGATCGATCCGGCGGTTTGCGCGATTAGCATCAGAACCGGCGCGTTCATCCGCAGGGCGAGTCGACGCGTAACCAGAGACTGAGAGAACCTCTCTTCCACTTGAGTTCTTCAGGGCACGCAGCTTAGGAAAGTGCTCGACGATCCGGCGATACGTGTTGACGGCGCGCTCGGTCGAGAGCGTCCAGTTCAAGCTGTCAGAGCCAGTCCTGTCTGTATGACCTTCGATAAAGACAGTTTCGATCACGTGTGTCCGCGAGCGCGGGCATGGAGACGGAGCCGGGCAGGCGGCATAGGTTGGAAGAACGTCATCGAGCACTCTCGAGACAGCGTCGACATTACGCATAGCTATGTCGTCGAGCGTGGAGCTCGTTGACGCAAACCGTATGGCGTCCTCAGTCAAACGCAGCACGCCGGTGTTACTATCAATTGTTACTTTGAGTCCGACCGCGTCGAGTTTGGCCTGGATCGTCTCAAGGAGTTCGGTGCGCGCTCTGTCCACTTTGTCCAATTCGGTGATTTCACCGGCAATCTGACTGCGAAGGTCAGAAATCTGCCTAGCGAGTTCGTCCGCGCGACGTAGCTGCTCCTCCTGCGCTGCAGTCAAGACTTTCGTCTCGTCAGTCTGCTGGCGGAAATTGAATGCGAAGACCATCAGCATGATTATGAAAATGAACAGAATACCGACCATCATGTCGGTCATGGAGATGAAGTAATTCTCGTCCTCCTCACTATGGCTACCAGCCTTCTCTTCGCCTTCGGCTACGATCATCCACTGAGCCTCTCAGTCGCTAACTCGCCGTCACCCTGCCCCTCGCAACTTCCATGCTGTCGGCTATCGAGCTCGCACTTTCCTCCAAACTGGTGAGCGCACCGGACAGCGTGGTGACCGCGTGCGCCAGCCCCCGATCCACGCTTTGTACATGCTCTTCCAGCCTGTCGTGCTGATTGGACGTTGATTGAGATAAGGCTTCGACTGCTCTCCCCAACGCCGTGTCCACCTCGTCGAACTTCGACGCGAAGCTGCTCCAGAATGCCTTGGTCGTATCGTTTGCAGCACCGAGGCCATGTGCCAGTGCCGCGACCTGCTCCTTTGTCGTCCTGAGGCTCTCCAACGTTCCTTCGACGCTCGTCGCGAGCTTCTCGGTGGCGCCAGAGAATCGGTCACCGATGGTGATCAGCGGAGTGGTTGCAGCGCGGACGCTCGTCGCGCTTTCTCCAAAGGCATCTGCGGTTCTTCTCGCTTCCACGGACGTAGCCTCGAGCGCCACCTTTTGACTCTGCATCGCCTGCTCGATGGCCCGCATGGAAGACGCGAGATCGAGAAAATGCCGACTGATCTGCCCGATTGGCTCGCTAAGCGCGCCAATGGCTGCGTTCACTTCTCTCCCTAGCGTCCCCGCCGCACGATCGGCCGCTGAGCTGAGTGTCTTGTCCATGTCCGAGTTAGCACGCTCCATAGTCAACCGCAGGTCCTCCACGACCTGGGAAAGAGCCCCCTGGCTCTCGCGTGAGTTCTCCTCGAACGATTGACCGGCGCGCTCGACCATGCGGCTCAGGTTGCTTGCCGCCTCTGACAGCTTGATCGAGAAATCGTCGCCGCTGCCACGCAACCCTCCCTGCATCTCGGTAATCGACATCTGCAGCTGCTTGAGCGTTGTGGCGAGCTCCCGCATCTCAGTGCCGGCGCCACTGCGAAGCGACTCGGCAAACGACGCCACCATCTCCTCGATGCCCTTCTGGCTCGTCGATGTCATGCTGCCAACCGCAGTGCCGATCCTGTCGGTGACAGGCTGCATCGCTTCGCTGATGGCTGCTTTCAGTGGTCGCTCGATTTCCGATCCCATGCGAGCGAAGAAGTCGCCCTGCGTGATGTCCTTCAGCTGGGTCAATTGATCCTGAAGAGTTCGGCTCATCTCCATTGAGATGGATTGTGGCGCCGCATACAAGAGGCCGCTTTCGAGCTCCTCGCTGAAGCGATCAAAAGACTTCTCGATGAGAATGAAGTACCAACGAAATACCAACGACAGGACGATCGAGGCGGCGAGTCCAGCAATCGAAGTAGAAAACTTGAAGGTGGCGATCTTTAGCAGATCGCCCATCGCAGTGGTCATTTGCTTGGCGTCGCCGGCATCGACCGCCTTACCTGCCTTGTGCAAGGCAAACACGAGACCGATGAACGTCAGAAGCAGTCCGATGCCGACAAAGTAGCCCGGCACGGCATTCATCATCTTGAGGGCAGTTGAACGATCCCGCGCGACACCGGAATTGAAGAAGGTCTGGGGCCGTACTGTGCTGCGGATTGCATGCTCACTATCTGTATCGAACAGAGCTTCTTCGAACTTGCTCCATGCATGACCAATGAGCTGATTTTGGTGCAGCTTCTGGCGAACGTCATTGAAGTGTTCTGCAAAGGCACGTCGCTGTTCGCCAAGTCCGAAGTTACTTTCCTTAGAGGCGTGAACGACGCGCCTAGCTCGCCCAAGGGATATGCAGATCGGCGCAACATGCAGCACAAAGAATGCAATCATCAATCCCAAAGCGATAGCACCAAGCAGACCCGCCAGGGCATAGGCGAATTCCGGTCGGCTGATCTCATCCGGCGCTCTGTAGGCATTCGATATCGTGGACGATACCAACCCAACATCAATCCATGGGAATGCGAGCCACGCTCCCAAAACCGCTGCGAAAACAATTGCCCAAAAAATTGACAGTCGCACCAGCGACAAAGCTAACCCAAGCATGAGCAGTCCCCATCACAATGGACCTATGCTTGGCGAGCGCACCGAGATTTGGCAAGTGTTCCGGCGAGGTTATGAAGCCCTCGATCTGACAATCCAGCTGCGGGCGTCAAGCCTTCGAAGACGCCCCTGACGGACATCGCAAGGCGAGCTTGCGTTTCGTGAAAAATATCAATCGACTAGACCTAACTCTCAGTCTCAAAGCATTGCCGCCACACATCGTCGTAGTCGAAGTCCGCTCGTAACGCCAGTTCGTGATCGGCAGCTCGGACAATCTAGAGACGCCGTTCATGACAGCCATAAGGACGACTACAGAGCGCCTAGACCAAGGTTCAGACTGCCTCGTGGCCGAGCTCGCCGTGGGCAAGACGCGGAATCAGCGCGACATGAAGGCCATCGTAGCTCGTTACTGCGAGGCGTCGATCAAGTGCCCGATTTGCTAAATCGGTCTGACGATCTATAGGCCATTGGCCGATGGACGACGTGACTTGTGTCCCCGGCTTGTCCCTAACCGAACCGCAAGCTCATGGGGAAAGAACACAACGCGACAAATAGTGCACTGAATCAAATAGGTTAGCTCATCTGGCGGACTTGGTGGAACTGGTAGACACACAGGGTCTAAAATTGAAGGCGAGCAATGACTTTCGCTCTCTCCAACAAAAGTACCAAATCATTGGCCTCTGACACATAGCTACTCCCGTAACGGCCGGCGACTCCAGGCACGTGATGCCCCAAGAGACGCTCTCGCGTCTCCACCTCCTGAGGAGCAACGCGTTTGAATTCCGCAGCAAACGTATGGCGGAGGCTATGAAATGATAGCCCTGAGCGCTTGATGCCCAGCGCGATCAAATGTCGTCGAAAAGCCTTCGAGGGCGCGTCTGAGTATCGGCCAGATCTGTGCATAACCAGTTCTGGGAAAAGTCGCTTAGCACCGTTACTCTCACAGGACTTCACGAACTCGACGAAGCAGAGAGACTCGAGCTTTGGATGCATGGGTACGGATCGAATGCTTGATCCGGTGCGCCGCGCGGTCTTTAAACGAAGATCTGGTCCGAAATGGATATGCTTCGTCCCTGTCAACCGGACATGCTCCGTCGTGAGCTGACAAAGTTCATTGAGGCGCGCTCCGGTGCATAGAGAGAGCCAAGTGAGCCAGTGAAGTTCTCCAGGCAGATCTGATGCGAGAAGAGTGCTTAGCTCGGCGTCGGTAAAGGCATCCTTCTGATCGGCGGCAGACGCATCCGCCACCACCCAGGCTCCCTTGTCCTCAAATGGATTTACCGCCCCGTCGTAGTTTGCCTTCGCGTACTCGAAGATCCGATTGAGCATAGCGCGCTTCAGCTGTATCGTTTTAGCGCTCTGGCGCGGTAACGCCTGCTCTTTCGCTTTCCGGGCGGCGTCAACAATTTTGAGTTCGCGGAGCCCTTTGCGCTTCATCCAATTTGCTGGCAGGGCGAGCAGCACTTCCTTGAACTTACGAGCGTCGTCTCTCGTGTACTGGGATGCCGACTTGTTTCCAGCAACCAAGCACAGGTCGCGGACCACGGCGCGATGGTCAGCTGCGACAGCCGCCGTCATGCGATCGCCGCGTTCCGAGATGAAGTCCTCGACCAGGTTCAGCGGGGAGGGAACAGTGCTTTTGCTGGGCTTGGGGGCTGCTTCCTGCACAAGAGGGGTTGGCGACAGGCAGGCGTCGTTCTCAAGGATCTCACGATAGGTTGCGACGAGGGTGCGGGCCAGGGCCATTTGAGCACCTTCAAAATCGTCAACCTCTCCAATCCCCTTCTTGGAAAGCCAGGTTAGAAACCAACGCTGGTAAGAAAAATCGTGCACAATGGCTTGGGCGCGGGCTCGCTCCAACGCGCCCCGCAATCGCACCTCGTAGGAGGCCGCCAGCTCCATCGGGTTGCCTATACCCCCAGCGGCGTACTCTGTTCTGAACTGTCGCTCATCTGCGAGCTTGTACTCGCGATATCGCTGACAAGCCTGCTCAATCGAGATTCTTGGCGCCGACGGCACCGACACTGCACTGCTGACAAGCGCCGGAGGCGCGACCGTCGCGTCATCGGGGATGTTCGCTTGGTCGTGCTCTCGGAGGAGCTGTCCATAGACTTTGGGAACCCGCTTTAGGGCCTCGTCGTAGTCGCGTGTACCTAAAGAGCGAGTGACAATCCTGCCGTTAATACGGCAACGAACTTCCCAGGTTAGCGACCCCTTGCGCTGCGTGGGATTTGGGAGGCGGCGACGTCCCATGGGCGGGCCCTTTGTGCAGCAGGTTTGTGCATCAGGTATCCTGCCAACAGCCCGTAAATATTAGGTTTCTTGCCGCGCCAATAAGTTAGGCGATTTTGGTGCCCAGAAGAGGACTCGAACCTCCACGGTGTTACCCGCTAGTACCTGAAACTAGTGCGTCTACCAATTCCGCCATCTGGGCAGGCGGGCTTCAGTTAAGGGGGCCGTGGCCGCTTGTCAATCTGGCGCACCGCCAGCCACCCGAAACAATCACACAGCACGCCCGCAAATACCGCCGACCGGAGATCGCCTGACGAGGCGGGCCGATCCGCCTCGGCCGGCCGCCCCCTTCAATGGCGCCGCATCCCGTGCAAACGCGAGCCCGAATGCAGGCCTGCGCCTACACATGCCCCTCCACCACGACCTCGAGGAGCTTGGCACCGGGCGTCGAGGTCGCCTTGCGGAGCGCCGGCTCGAGGGCTGCGGGGTCCGTGATACGGTGCGCCTCGAGGCCCATGGATTTCGCCAGCGCCGTGAAGTCCACCGCCGGCTCGACGAAATCCATGCCGACGAACTGCTCGTTGCCGTGGAAGAGCTTCAAGCGCTGCTTGATGATGCGATAGCCGCCGTTGTTGCAGATGACGTACGTGATCGGCAGCTTGTGATGCGCCGCGGTCCACAGCGCCTGGATCGAGTACATCGCCGAGCCGTCGCCGACGATGCAGACGACCGGGCGATCCTTCTGTGCCATAGAGATGCCGACCGAGGCGGGCACGCTCCAGCCGATGCCGCCGGAAGCAAGGCCGTGATAGCTATAACGGTCACGATAGGCGAGCAGGCTGTTCAGCAGGCGGCCGCTCGTGAGCGACTCGTTGACGACGACGGCATCCTTCGGGATCGACTCGACGATCCGCAGCGTCATGAAGTCCGGGTTGATCGGCTTACCGGCGACCGGCGCCTTCCCGTCGATCGTCGCGACGAGCTTCTTGCGCTTGGCCGTCCAGTTATTCTCCTTGAGCGCAGCGAGTGACTTCTCGGCGCGATCCTTGAGAGCCTTGCCACCCTTCTTCACGAGCACGGGCGTCAGCGCGCGCAGCGTCTCGCGCACATCGGCGCGGATGGCCATCTCGGCCGAGTAGTTCTTCGCGAGATCCCAGTCGTTGAGACCGATCTGGATCATGGAAAGCTCAGGCGGCATGGGATCGATTTCGCTCCACACGGACATGCGGATCGGATCGGCGCCGAGGGCGATCATGAGGTCGTAGGGCGCCAGCGCGGCGCGGACATCAGGCTGCTCGCGATTGAGACCACCGATGTAGCAGGGATGCTCGGAGAGGAAGTGCGCGCCGTAAGCAACGCTCTGCTGAAGCACCGGACAGCCGAACGCTTCGGCGAAGGCGGCGGCTTCCTTGAGCGCATCGCTCTTCACGAGCTCGTCGCCGACGATGATGATGGGCCGCTCGGCCTTGAGAATGCGCGCGGCGAGCACATCCAGCAACTCGTCGGACGGACGGACGCGGCTGTCGACGCGCGTGGAGGAGCCGAGATCGATGCCGCCCTCCATGTTGAGGATATCGCCGGGCAGCGAGATGAACACCGGGCCGGTCGGCGGCGTCATGGCAACCTTGGCGGCGCGGCGCATGATGCGCGGCAGATCCTCGAGGCGCGTGACCTCGATCGCCCATTTGACGAGCGGCTCCGCCATGGGAACGAGATTATCGTAGAGCAGCGGCTCGGTGAGACCGTGGCCCTGCTCCTGCTGGCCGGCGGTGAGAATGATCGGCGTGCCGGTGAACTTCGCGTTGTAGAGCGAGCCGAGCGCATTGCCGAGGCCGGGCGCGACATGCACGTTGCACGCCGTGAGCTGGCCCGACGCGCGCGAGAAGCCATCGGCCATGGCGACGACGAGGCTCTCCTGCATGGCCATGACGTAGGTCAGGTCCGGATGCTCGGCGAGCGCGTGCATGATCGGCAGCTCGGTCGTGCCCGGATTGCCGAAAAGATGCGTGACGCCTTCGTCCTTGAGCACGGCGAGGAAGGCCGAGCGGCCGGTGATCTGGTTCTTTGCCATCGAGGTATTTCCTTCCCCGGTATCGCGGAGTTTTGAAAGGCCGAGTGATTGTGTCCGGACTCATGATGCGCTACCAGCGCTGGCGATACAATCGTCGAGCCATGCACGCTGCGCAGGCCGCGCCGCGGAGCGTCGGCAGTACGAGGAAAATCATGCGTCCTACACGCCGGCGGCTCATCAAAATGCTTTCGGCAACCGGCATTCTCGGCGCCGGCGGCTATGCCACGCTCGGCACCGATCGCGCCAACGCCTACTATCAGGGGCCGGTGAGCGATCACTTCGACGGCACGTTCTTCTTCAATCCCGGCGGACAGCAGCCGAAGGGCGTCCATCGCGTCGCCCAGCTCTACTTCATGGAGAAGTGGGAGAAGTGGCCCTCGAAGGTCGAGAGCCGCGTCGCGGAGAAACCGCCGGCATCAGTGAGCGGAGCGCGGGCGCGCATCACGTTCGTCGGGCACGCGAGCTGGCTCATCCAGGCGGGCGGTCTCAACATGCTGGTCGATCCGCACTGGTCGGAGCGCGCGAGCCCGTTCTCCTGGTGGGGTCCCATGCGCTGCTCGGCGCCGGGGGTCGGCTTCGATGATCTGCCGAAGATTGATGCCGTACTCGTCACACACAACCACTACGACCATCTCGACCTGGCGACGCTGGCGCGGCTGTGGGCGCGCGACCGGCCGCGCGTGATCACGCCGCTCGGCAACGACACGATCATGCGCAAGGGCGCTCCCGACATCGCAGCAACCACGGTCGACTGGGGCGATCGAACGGACCTCGGAAATGGCATCATCGTGCACACCGAGCCGACGCAGCACTGGTCGGCACGTGGCGCCCGCGATCGCCGGCACGCCCTCTGGGCGAGCTTCGTGATCGAGACCCCGGCCGGCCGCATCTATGCCGTCGGCGACAGCGGGCTCGGCGATGGACGCACGTTCCGCCACGTCGGCGCGCGCCATCCGAAGATCCGCTTAGCTTTGCTGCCCATCGGCGCCTACGAGCCGCGCTGGTTCATGAAACATCAGCACATGAATCCCGACGACGCGGTCAAGGCCTTCCAGCTCTGCGGGGCCGAGCAGGCACTCGGCCATCACTGGGGGACATTCCAGCTCACGACGGAGCCACGTGATGCCCCGCCGCTGGCCCTCGCCGAAGCGCTCGCGGCGGACAAGATCGCGGCGGAGCGGTTCCGCGCTGCCGAGCCCGGTGACGTAGTGGAGATTTGACGACGCATCGCCGCACTGCCGTGGCGCCACTCGCTGAGACGCGCCGGGTGGGCTAACGTCGTCCAAGCCAAAATCGGGAGGATCAGCGAACCATGAAAATCCGAGGTGCCGTGCTGTACGAGCAGGGCCTGCCCCGTCCGTACGCCAAGAGCCAGCCGCTCAAGATCGAGACGCTCGACCTCGAGGGGCCGCGCGCCGGCGAGGTGCTGGTCCAGGTCAAGGCGGCAGGGCTCTGCCACTCGGATCTTTCGACGATCGAAGGTGTCAGGCCGCGCCCCCTGCCGATGGTGGTCGGTCACGAGGGCGCGGGCGTTGTCGCGGAGGTCGGCGCCGGCGTGACTGACGTCAAGCCGGGCGACGCCGTCGTCTTCATCTTCGCACCGAGCTGCGGACACTGCCGCCAGTGCATCTCGCAGCGTCCATTCCTTTGCACGACCTTCAATGCCGCGCGCCAGAAGGGCGACCTCGCGACCGGCGGACGTCGCCTGAGCCTCAATGGCCAATCCATCGCGCACAACTCCGGCCTCTCCTGCTTCGCCGAGTACGCGGTCGTGCCACGCAACTCCGTGCAGAAGATTCCGTCGGACGTGCCGATGCACGATGCCGCGCTGTTCGGTTGCGCCGTCGTGACCGGCGTTGGCGCAGCGGTGAACACGGCGGATGTGAAACCCGGCGAGACGGTTGCCGTGGTCGGCCTCGGCGGTGTCGGCCTCTCGTGCCTGCTCGGCGCGATCGTCGCAGGCGCGGGACGCGTTCTCGCCGTCGACGTCTCGGACGAAAAGCTTGCGCTCGCGCGTCAGCTCGGCGCCACGGACACGTTCAACGCACGCGATGCCGATTGCGTCGACCGCATTCTCGCGGCGACGGACGGCGGTGTTGATTCGTCCTTCGAGATGGCCGGCACCATCAAGGCCATGGAGCTCGCCTACAAGATCACGGTGCGCGGGGGCCAGACGGTCTCGGCGGGCCTCTCGCCTGCGACGGCGCAGTTCCCGATCAGTCACTACCAGATGGTGCAGGACGGCCGCTCGGTGAAGGGCAGCTACATGGGCGGTTGCGTCATCGCTCGCGACGTCCCGCGCTACATCTCGCTCTACAAGGATCGCAAATTGCCGGTCGACCGCCTGCGCAGCGCGCTCATCAAGCTCGACGAGGTCAACGAGGGCTTCGACCGGCTCGCCGATGCTGCCGTCGTGCGGCAGATGATCGTTTTCGACTGACGGACAGCTATGCGCGCGCGCACACGAAAGCTCGTCGGGACGCTGCTTCTGCTCGTCGTCCTGATCATCTATTCGCTGCTGGTGATGCTGGCTGCGGCGGCCGTTCTGCCTGACGGCGGGAAGATCGTGGAGCTGATCTTCTATGCCGTCGCCGGCCTCGCCTGGGTCCTGCCGGCCGCCGTTCTCATCAAGTGGATGTACGCAACGCCACCTGAAAATTCCTGAGGAAGTCGCAGCACGACGGCGGAGATCAGTCCTCGCGCCAGTGCTCGGCGATCCAGGGCGTCGGCCGGACGTGCTTGTAGGTCTTCTGGTACCAGGGTGCAGGCCATAGGCCGTCACGCGCCTCGTCGGGATCGGGCTTCCCCGTGAAACAGACGACCTTGGTCTCCGGCGGCAGCGGCGTCGTCATGACGAAGTTGAGCGGCCAGCGCGGCATGAGCGTGTGCTTGAAGCTGACGCACCACGGCGCCGGCCAGAACTCGATGCTCTTGACCGTGCGCGAGATGTACGTCTGGCTGTTGGGAAATCGCTGCGTAATGCCGAGCGGATCGGCGGCCAGAGTCTCATAGAGATAGGTGTGGCCGCCGACGCGGAAACGATAGACGGACGTGTTGCCGATCTTCGATCCCATCTGCGTCCAGTTTTCGATCACGCAGAACGTCGCTTCCGGCTTGTAGTCGAAGAACTCGTCGATCGATCCCGTCACTACGACATCGAGATCGAGGAACAGCACGTCGCCCGAAATGCCTTCGAGATGCTCCTGCCAGAGCGAGACCTTGCGCCACGGATAGTTCGCCTTGCGCGAAGGGATCGGCACGGTCGGCATCGCGTAGGTCGTGACATCCCCGTGGATGCCCGCCGCATCGTCGGTGTAGCAGACGAGCCGGGTCTCGCGCTTCGTGTTGCGTCGGATCATGGACCACAGACAGTTCACATACGAAGAAGGGTAGCGATCGCCCCACTTCGCGCAAATGACTGTCTGCACCATGCTACCTCCCGCGCGACGCCCAGCCACGAGCGCTCTTGGCCGGCCGGTTCCGGCGGGCGACAATTGGCATGAACGCAGTAGGCGAACAAGCCGTCCATTAACGACAAAACTGTCGCACGGGGATTAACGATCGAGCGGCCTGGAAATTCCTTCAGGCAGGTGCGGCAGCCGAAGGATGGCGGAGCGCGAGCCGCTCCATTGCGCGCGAAAGCGCGAACGGCGCGCCCGAGAGCATGACCTTCACGTAGCGAAGCTTTTGAAGCTCTCCGCTGAGCGTGATCCGCGGCAGCGCACCCAAGGCCGCGCCGTGATGCGGCTCAAGCAAGCCGTTCCGCGACGTGAGCGTAGTTGCTAGGCCGGCCTCGCGGGCGAGCTCGAACTCTCTTGGCCCATCGCCCCCTTGCGGAAAGCTGAAATGCCGGCACGGCCGGCCGGTCTCGCGCGCGACACGGGCGCAACTCTCCTGCACCTCCGCGCGCGCCTCGGCATAGGAAAGCTGTCCTAGCGGCACGTGACGGCGCGTATGGGCGCCGATCGTGACGAGTGGATCGGCGGCGAGCCGGCGTATCTCGTCCCAGCCCATGGCAAGCTCGCGGCAGAGGCCGCTCACATCCACATCGTGGCGGCGACAGAGATCAGTCACGACCTCGCGCACGTCCTGCTCGGGCAGCTTCTGAAACCAGCGGTATATGTCTCTATAGGCACGTCTCTTGGCGGCGGGGCGGCGGCACGAAAAGCGCTGCAGGACACCGTCGATCTTCAGCTCGACCGCGTCGACGGTCCGCAGGAGGTTTTCGAGGGCTCGCCACCAGACCTCCCCGCACCCGTCGGCGAAATCGCTTGCGACAAAGACGGCGAAGGGCCTCTCATAGCGCTTGAAGACGGGATAGGCGTGCTGAAGGACATCGCGATAGCCGTCATCGAACGTGAAGCAGACGAACGGTCGGTCGAGATCGCCTTCGGCGAGACGCGCGCGGGCCTCATCGAGCGAGATCACATGATAACCGCGCTCCAGCACCAGGCGAATGGTGCGATCGAGGAACTCCGGCGTTACCTCGAGATGCCGGTTCGGCGCAAAGGCCATCGGCGTGGCCGGCAGGACGTGATGAAGCGCGAGGATGGCGCCGGTTCCACGGGTCAGAGCCGCGGCGAGGTCATCGAGCCCGGCAAAGTGGAGCGCCGAGAGAGACGCCCTCTGTACTCTGGAAGCATGGCTACTCATCGTTCTGCACGCCTTACGCCGCCGCGCTGTCGCGCGGAAATGTCGGCACATGCTGGGCAGGCGCAGAGGCGAAGTAAAGTGGCCGTGCCAGCCTATCCCCACTGAATCGTGGGCACGCGCAGCAGCGTCATGCGAGATGGTGCCCGTGCCACGTGGCGTCGGCGCGCGCGAGGAAATCCATGATGGCATGAATGCTGGGCGCTTCGCGCAGCAACGGCGCATGACCCTGGCCCGGAACAGTGAGGAGCGTCAGGTCCGGATGCTCGCGCTGCATCCGCTCGGCCGTCGCGACGCTGAGAATGTCCGAATGCTCGCCGCGCAGCACGAGCACCGGCACGCGCGCGAGCGCCCTGAACTGCTGCCAGAGCTCCGGCAGCGGGCCATCCAGAATCGAGGCCGTGCGGTTGAGCGCCTGGTCATAGCCCTGCGCCGGGCGGCCGGCCTCGTCGTTGTACTGCTGGCGCGCGATCTCCTCCCACATGTGCTCGGGCACGGCAGGAAAGTGGCGCTGGTTCATGGACCGCGCGAGCTCCCCCGCCTCGGCAAAGGTCGCGGGCAGCGGGATGCGTCCGACGTAGCTTACGATCCGGAGCAGCCCCTCGCGCTCGATGAGCGGACCGATATCGTTCAGGACCACACAGCCGATGTTCCCGGGGCGCACCGCGGCCATGATCATCGCGAGGATGCCACCGCGCGAGGTGCCGATGATCGCGGCGTCACTCAGGCCCTCGACGGTCATGAAATCGAGCACGTCGAGCAGCTCGTTCATGACCTGATAGTTCTGCCAGTCGGAATCGTACGCCGAGCGGCCGCGACCGCGATAGTCGATGGTGTAGACGTGGCGCGGCGCCGGCTGGCCCGGATTGGAGAGCGCGCTCGCGATGTGGTGGAAGTCGCGGCTGTTGCGCGTGAGACCTGCGAGACAGAGCACCGGACGCAGCTTCGAGCCCGGCGCGGGATAGTGGCGGCCGTAGAGCCTCAGACCATCACGTGCCGTGAAGAAGATGTCACGCCAGTTCTGGCGATCCGGGGCCGAGAGCCAATCCGGGTCGTTCGATGACGAAAGGCGCGTGGAGGACGGCATCGGGCCTCGCTCCCCCCTTCTGCTACCCGATCAGGCGCTCCATCTCGGTGACGATCGCCTTGCCCATCTCGGTCGTGCCCACGCTGCGCATGTTCGGCTGCATGATGTCGGCCGTGCGGTAGCCCTGAGCGAGCGTGTTGGCGATCGCCTTATCGAGCAGATCGGCTTCCTTGACCATATTGCACGAGTAGCGGAGCGCCATGCCGACCGAGGCGAGCTGTGCGATCGGATTGGCAATGCCCTTGCCGGCGATGTCGGGCGCCGAGCCATGGATCGGCTCATAGAGTGCCTTCGGAATGCCGGTCTTGGGATCGGGCGCCCCGAGCGATGCCGAGGGCAGCATCCCGAGCGAGCCAGCGAGCATCGCCGCCTCGTCGGACAGCATGTCGCCAAAGAGATTGTCGCAAACGATCACGTCGAACTGCTTCGGATTGCGCACGAGTTGCATCGCGCAAGCATCGGCGAGAATGTGCTGCAGCTCGACGTCCTTCGCCTCGGCGGCGTGCACGGCCGTCACGACCTGGTTCCACAGCACGCCCGTCTTCATGACGTTGCGCTTCTCGGCCGAGTGTACCTTGTTGCCGCGCTTGCGCGCGAGGTCGAAGGCGACGCGGGCAATGCGCTCGATCTCGTAGGTCTGATAGACGGTCGTATCGACGGCGCGCTTCTGGCCGTTCTCCAGCGTCACGATCTCTTTCGGCTCGCCGAAATATGTGCCGCCGGTCAGCTCGCGCAGGATGAGGATGTCGAGCCCTTCGACGAGCTCGCGCTTGAGGCTCGAGGCTTCGGCGAGCGCCGGATAGCAAATCGCGGGGCGTAGGTTCGCGAAGAGGTCGAGTTCCTTGCGCAGGCGAAGCAGACCTGCCTCGGGGCGGATCTCGTAGGCGACCTTGTCCCACTTCGGCCCCCCGACGGAGCCGAAGATGATGGCGTCGGCGGCCTTGGCCTTCGCGAGGACTTCATCCGTCAGCGGCGTGCCGTGCTTGTCGATGGAGCACCCGCCGCACAGCGCCTGCTCGACGCGGAACTCGGCCTTGGACTTCTTGCCAAGAAACGAGATGAAGCGATCGACCTCGGCCATGACCTCGGGGCCAATGCCGTCGCCGGGGAGGAGGAGCAGGTTATGGGTCGCCATGAGAAGCCGCCGTCGGTTGTCGGAATGCGGGAACAGATGGCGGTAGTGCTAGACCGGGCGCCCCCAGGATGCAAGGCGCGGTGCGGCATGGCCCCCTTCATGGCGGCGCGCGGCGGGGTCACGCTTTCGGCGGACCGTCCTCGACGGGGTCGAGCAGGCGGTGCATGTGGACGATAAAATAGCGCATCTGGGCGTTGTCGACGGTCTTTTGCGCGGCCGCCTTCCAGGCTTTGTAGGCCTCGGCGTAATTCGGATAGATGCCGACGACGTCGAGCTTGTCGAGATCGGCGAATTCGTGCTTGCCGAGATCGGAAAGCTCACCGCCGAACACGAGGTGCAGGAGCTGGCGGGGCTTTTCGGACGTCTGTTCGGGCATGGGCGGCGTCTCCTATGTCGATCGAGGAGCCATAGTCGGTACACATGACGGAAATGCGCGCCAAGCCCGATTTTGATGCGCAGTCGGCGTGCGTCGGCACGCTCATTCGGCAGAGGCGGCGGCAAACGCCATGTCAGCGACGAAGCCGGCAAAGACCAGCCAGCCGAGATCACGGTTGGACTTGAATCGCCGGAGGCAGTTGGGGGGATCGGAGATGTCGAGCGTAGCCACCTGCCAGGCCATGTGCAGCGCGGCGGCGGCGAGCCCCGTCATGCCGATCGCACCGACTCCCGTCATCCACGCCGCAATGCCCCACATGGCGATCGCGAAGGCGTAGAAGCCGCTGACCCAGGTTTTCGTCTGCTCGCCGAAGCGCAACGCCGTCGATCCTAGGCCGAGTGTAAGGTCGTCTTCTTTGTCCTGATGGGCGTAGAGGGTGTCGTAGCCGATCGTCCAAGTGACGCAGCCGGCGTAGAGGAGGATGGCCGGCCATTCGAGCGTGCCGCGCGCCGCCGTCCAGCCGACCAGCGCGCCCCATTTGAACGTCAGCCCGAGCATGAGCTGCGGCCAATTCGTGATGCGCTTCATGAACGGATAGATCGCAACCGGCAGCAGCGACAACGCGCCAAGGACAATCGTGTACCAGTTGAACTGGAGCAGGACGGCGAGGCCGATCAGGCAGAGCAGTACCATGAATGCCGCAGCCGCTTTGACGGTCACCTCACCCGAAGGTATCGGGCGGCCGCGCGTGCGTGCGACACCGGCATCGATGTCGCGATCGACGATGTCGTTATACGTGCAGCCGGCGCCGCGCATGACGAAGGCGCCGATCGCGAACAGAATGACGAACCAGATGGATGGGTAGGCGGCGCCATTGGCGTGCTCGGCGAGCGCCAGCGACCACCAGCATGGAAAGAGCAGAAGCCACCCGCCGATCGGCCGGTCGAAGCGGGCGAGGCGCGCATACGGCCGGAACCACGACGGCGCATAGCGGTGCACCCAGTTGTCGGGCGGTGCATCGGGGACAGTCGGGGCGCTCACTGTGTTCGGCTGCATGGCCACCATCATAAGCGGAATCGGGCGCGGTCGCGCGACACCTTTCGCCGCGCTCAGGTTCCGCGCGGCTTGGCGCGGCTGGTCGGCGGCGCGGTGCGCGGATCCTCCGGCCAGGGATGCCGGGGATAGCGGCCACGCATTTCCGCGCGCACCTCCGCCCACGAGCCCGACCAGAAGCCCGGCAGGTCACGCGTGATCTGAATAGGGCGGTGCGCAGGCGAGAGCAGGTGCAGCGTTAAAGGCAGGCGGCCGTTGGCGATCGCGGGATGGACAGCAAGGCCGAACAACTCCTGCACCCGGATCGCCAGGATCGGCGCGCCTTCGCCCTCGTAGTCGATGGGATGATGCTTGCCGGTCGGCGCGGTGAAATGCACCGGCGCGAGCGCTTCGAGGTTCTGCCGAAGCGACCATGGAAAGAGGCTATCGAGCGCGGCTCCGAGCAATTCCGCATCGATATCGGCGCGCGACGTGGCATTCGAGAGGAAGGGCGCTAGCCAATCGTCGACTGAAGCCGCGAGGGTCTCGTTCGAAAGGTCAGGCCAGGTTTCCGCGCCTTGCTTGACGGCCCCGCGCACGAAGGCCACGCGGGCGCGGAGCTGCTGCTGCGCGCGGCTCCATGTCAGCTTGTCGATGCCGAGTGTGGCAATGCCACGCGCGAGCAGCGTCGCGACTTCCGGGCTGGATTTTGTCGGACGGGGCTCGGAGCGGAGCGTGATGGCGCCGAGGCGTTCGGTGCGGCGCGTGCGGACGGCGGCATTGGCAGCGTCGAACTCGCTGGTCTCTGTCGCCGTGATTCGGTCGGCGGCGATCGTGCGAACCTCGCTCTCATCAAGCGCCGCCGCAAGGAGGATGCGCGCACGGGCCGCGCTGCCGGCGAGCTCCGCAACGACGAGGAAAGGGGACAGCCCGAGCGGAGCGGCGGGATTGAGCGTGGCCGCGCGTCCATTGGCGAGCAGGAATTGACCGGGCGCGCCGCGCGCCATCGCGACGCGCTCCGGATAGGCGAGAGCGAGCAGTGCTGCGATCGATGCAGCATCTCGACGTGGCGCGCGCACATCCGCTTCGGCTTCCCTGGCCCAATTCCGCGCGAGGACGCGCATACTTTCGGCGCGGCGCGAACGGTCGCGCGCGAAGGCAGCGAGCCGCTGATCCAGATCGGTCGTGTTGCCGCCAATGCCGCGCTCGACGACAACCGCCGCAATCTCGCTGGCGCGGCGCGCCTCTCCCATCTCGGCGGCGGCAACGATCATGCGCGCGAGGCGCGGCGGCAGCGGGAGACGGCGTAAGCGGTGCCCGACATTCGTCAATCGGCCGTTCTCATCGAGCGCGCCGATCGCGACAAGCTCGTCGCGCGCGGCGGCAAGAGCGCCAGCCGGCGGCGGATCGAGCCAGGAAAGCGCCATCGGATCGGCAACACCCCAGGCGGCGCAATCGAGCAGCAGGCCCGACAAGTCTGCGGCGCGTATCTCCGGCCCCCGGAACGGCAGAAGGCCCGCCGTCTGCGCTTCGTCCCAAAGTCGCAGGCACAGGCCCGGCTCCGTGCGACCCGCGCGTCCGCGGCGCTGATCGGTCGATGCGCGCGACACGCGCTGCGTCTCGAGACGCGTGACGCCCACGTCCGGTTCGTAGCGCGGCACGCGCTCGAGGCCGCTGTCGACGACAACACGCACGCCGTCGATCGTGATCGAGGTCTCGGCGATCGATGTCGCCAGCACCACCTTGCGCCGGCCGGCGGGCGCTGGCTCGATAGCGCGGGCCTGCGTGCGGGCATCGAGCGCGCCGAAAAGCTGCACGACATCCACATCAGACGGCGCGCCACGTTCGGCGAGCCGCTCGGCCGTGCGCACGATCTCGCCCTGTCCGGGGAGAAATGCGAGGATCGAGCCTTCCTCGCTGCTCAATGCAAGCCGAACTGCGTCCGCGACGCGGTCCTCGATGCGTGCGCCTGAGCCTTGCCCCAGATAGCGCATCTCGACGGGAAACGCGCGGCCTTCACTGGTAATAACAGGCGTGCCATCGCCGAGCACTTGCGCCACGCGCGCGCCATCGAGCGTCGCCGACATGACGAGAATGCGCAGATCCTCTCGCAGGCCTGCACGCGCATCGAGCGCCAGCGCGAGGCCGAGATCGGCATCGAGCGAGCGCTCGTGGAATTCGTCGAACAGCACGGCGCCGATGCCTGTGAGCTCGGGATCGGCAAGAATAAGGCGCGTGAACACGCCCTCGGTGACGACCTCAATGCGCGTTTGCGGACCGACACGCGTGTCGAGCCTTGCGCGGAGGCCCACGCGCTCGCCGACTTTCTCGCCGAGCAGGAAAGCCATGCGCTCGGCCGCGGCACGGGCGGCGAGACGGCGCGGCTCCAGGACGAGGATCTTGCGCCCGGCGAGCCACGGCGCATCGAGCAGAGCGAGCGGCACGCGCGTCGTCTTGCCGGCACCGGGCGGAGCGATGAGCACGGCCGACGCGCCAGCGACGAGCGCAGCCTCGATCTCGGGCAGCACATGCTCGATGGGCAGATCAAATGCTTCCGGCATTGGCGCGTTCAGCGGATGCAAACACTATTCCGCGGGCGTCGCGCTGGCGGCGGCCGGGCCACCGCGACGCGCGGCACGGCGGGCTTGCCGCCATATGGTGAGCTTGCGGATGGTGATGTAGAACACCGGCGTGAAGACGAGGCCGAACAGCGTGACGCCGATCATGCCCCAGAACACGGCAATGCCGAGTGCTTGCCGCATCTCGTAGCCCGCACCTGTCGCGAGATAGAGCGGCACGACGCCGAGCGTAAAGGCGAGCGACGTCATGATGATCGGCCTGAGGCGCCGGCGGCACGCTTCGACAGTCGCGGTCACGACATCCTTGCCCTGTTCCTCGATCTGACGCGCAAACTCGACGATCAGGATCGCGTTCTTCGACGCGAGGCCGATGAGCACGACGAAGGATATCTGCGTCAGGATATTGATGTCCTTGCCTTCCATCCAGACGCCGAAGGTCGCCGCGAGCAGGCACATGGGCACGATCAGGATGATCGAGAAGGGCAGTGACCAGCTCTCGTACTGCGCGGCGAGCGCGAGGAAGACGAAAAGGACCGACAGGGCAAAAATGATGTAGCCCGTACGGCCCGCTTTCTTCTCCTGGTAGGAGAGATCCGTCCACTCGAACGTGACGCCCGGCGGCAGCACGTCGGCGGCGATCTGCTGCATGATATCGAGCGCCTGACCCGAGGAGACGCCGGGAGCCGCGGTGCCGTTGATCTCGACGGTCGGGAAGAGATTGTAGCGCGGCACGCGCTCGGGTCCGGAAATTTCGCGGAATGTGACGAGCGAGCCGAGCGGCACCATCTGGCCATCGGCATTGCGCACGCGAATACGCGATATGTTGTCCGGATCGGCGCGGAAATTCGCATCGGCCTGCACGACCAGCTTGTACGGCCGACCGAACATGTTGAAGTCGTTCACGTAGGCCGAACCCATGTAGACGCGCAGCGCCTCGAAGATCGTACCCACCGGCACGCGCAGCATCTGCGCCTTCACGCGATCGACGTCTACGAAGACCTGCGGCGTCGATATCTGGAACGTCGTGAACACGTTGGCGATGCCCGGCGTCTGACGCGCGCGGTCTATGAGATCCTGCGACGCCTTGTAGAGCGTTGCCGAGCCCAGCGCCTGCCGGTCTTGAAGGCGCATGGAGAAGCCGCTCGCATTGCCCATGCCGCGAACGGCAGGCGGCACGAAGACGAGCACCTGAGCATCCTTGATGGCCGAAAGCCGCTGGCGGATGTTAGCCGTCATCGAGTCGATCGTCAGCCCGAGACGGTCGCGTTCATCATGATCCTCGAGCACGCTGAAGAGGGCGGCCGCATTCGAGGAGTTGGAGAACGTCGCACCGGAGCGCCCTACGAATCCCGACGTGTGCTTGAACCCTGGCGTCGCGAGAATGATATCGTTGGCCTGCTTGAAGACCTCGTTGCTGCGCTCGATCGAGGCGCCTGGCGGCAGCGTCATCGAGATCGTGACAATCCCGCGATCCGTCGCCGGAATGAAGCCCGTCGGCGTCGACCTCACGAGCATGATCGCGCTTGCCATCAGCCCCACATAGACGAGCAGCAAGATCGGCGCGGTCCACGAGAGGCCGCGAACGAATCCGGCATAGCCGTTCGAGAGCGCGTCGAAGCCGCGGTTGAAGACGCCGAAGCCCGCATGAACCGGCCACATGATGATCTCGCCGATCGTCTTACGGCGAGGCTTCGCGGCGGCGTGGTCCTCGTGCGGCTTGAAGAGGCGGGCGCACAGCGACGGCGACAGCGTCAGCGAAACGAATACGGAGATGATCGTCGCCGTGGCAATGGTCACGGCGAACTGCCGGAAGAAGGCACCCGTGATGCCGCCGACGAAAGCGGAGGGCACGAACACGGCGACCAGCACCAGCGCAATGGCGATCAGCGCCGTGCCGACCTCGTCCATGGTGGCGCGCGCGGCCTCCATGGGTGAGAGCCCCTCCTGCAATCGCCGCTCGACGTTCTCCACGACGACGATCGCGTCGTCGACGACGATGCCGACCGAGAGGACGAGGCCAAACAGCGTCAGCGAGTTGATCGAATAGCCGAGCGCAAGCATCACTGCGCAGGTGCCGATCAGCGAGATCGGGATGGCGAGCAGCGGAACGAGCGTCGCCCGCCATGTCTGCAGGAAGATGATGATGACGAGGACGACCAGCGCGATCGCTTCGAGGATCGTCTTCATCAGGGCCTTGATCGAGACCTCGATGAACTCGGTCGGATTGTAGATGATCCGGTACTCGAGCCCTTTCGGAAAGCTCGGGGCCATCTGGGCCATTGCGGCCTTGACCACGCTCGCGGTCTTCAACGCGTCGCTGCCGGGGGCCTGCGTGACGGCGAGAACGGTCGCCGGCACGCTATCCATGTAGCCATACGTATTGTAGGAGATGGCGCCGAGCTCGACGCGCGCAACATCCTTGAGCTTCACCGTGCGCCCGTCGGGGCCCATCTTGATGACGATGTCCTCGAACTCGCGCGATTCGATCAGGCGACCACGAAGCTGCAGGGACTGCTCGAAGGCGCCTTGGTTGGGCATCGGCGGCTCGCCGACCGCGCCGCCCGCAACCTGCACGTT
>JAEWIJ010000264.1 GCA_023387235.1 Pseudomonadota bacterium | reverse complement strand
GCTATTCCTCCGCGGCCATGCGGGCCGCGAAGACGCTCGTTCGCCATCACATGGGATCGGCGACGCGCACGAAGCGCAGGTACGTGCAGCGGCGGCCTTCGCGGACGGCCTTGGCTTCATAGCGCGTCTGCGGCCAGTCCTCCGGGCGATGGCGCCAGTCGGCGGCACACGTTGCGGTCCAGCGGAAATCGGGATGGCGCATGAGGGCCGCGAGCATCGTGTGCGCGTAATCGCCGATGTCGGTCGCAAGGCGCAGCTCGGCGCCGGGCTTCAGTACACGCGCGAGCTGGTCGAGGAGCGGCGTGCCGACGAGGCGACGTTTCCTGTGGCGCATCTTCGGCCAGGGATCGGGAAAGAGCACGAACGCGCGGTCGAGCGACGCCGCCGGCAGCCACCTCAGAAGTGGGCGCACGTCATCGGGATGCACGCGGATGTTGGCGAGCTGTTCGTCCTCGATGAGCGTCAGGGCTTTCACCACGCCTTCCTCGAAGGGCTCGCAGCCGATGATCCCGATGTCGGGGCGATGACGCGCCTGCCAGACGAGATGCTCGGCGCCACCGAAGCCGATCTCCAGCCACACCTGCATGACGGGCCGCGCGAACAGGGCGGTCGCGGCTTCCGGCGGCGGCTGTGAAAGATCAGGCCGGACACGGGGAAGGACTTCGGCGAGCAGGCGCTCCTGCCGGGCACTGAGTTTGCGCCCGCGCCGCCGCCCGAACGAGCGGAGTTCGAGGTCGTGGATGTCGGTGTCATCGATCATGGCGGGCGCCATAACATGAATGACGCTGCGGCGGCGAAATCCACCTCTAACGGCGTAGAGATGATCAGAAGAGGTATCCGAGTAATCCGCCTCTCGAGGTAGATCAGATCCCTCAGGTGGTGATTGACGCGGACTGTATTCCTATTTCAATTTGGTAAACGGCGTTCCGCAAAAATCGATGTGGCGTTGTTGTGCGGGAGCTGGGCCGCGGTCGCGGCGGGGGCGTGTGTGGTGTTGCGTGGGCTCCGGAAAGGTGCGGCAGCGTGGATGCCGCGTGTTCTTTTGTGCGCCGGGTGTTGCCTAGCGGCGCAGGCCGTCGCGCCCGTTCGTGCCGAGGATCCGCCCACCGTCGAGGTGTCGGGCGGCGGTGAGACCGGCGGTCATCTCTGGTCGGTCTACTCGAATACGACCGTCGCACTCTCGGGTTGGCTTGCGGGCGTTCCGAAGAGCATCCGCGAGGATGGCTGGCGCCTGCGGGCGGGGGCCGGATACTGGGAGTATGCGCGGCGTGGTTCTGTTTGTGTCCAAGTGCCGGGCCCGATCCCGCAGTGCGCGGAGCGGCGCGCAAAGCTGAGACGCACCGGCTCGTTCGCCGACCTGTTGCTCGGCTATCAGGCGGGTCTTGGTGCGCTGACGCTCAAGGTGTTCGTGGGGGGCGTCTACGCCAATCAGCAGTACCGCGTCGATGGCGAGGACGACGGCTCGCCCGGTTCGTTCACTGCTGCCCGCGTTCTCGTCGAGAGTTGGTACAATCTCACGCCCGATGCATTCGCTCAGCTCGACATGGGCTGGATGAGCCGTCTCGATGAGATCACGGCGCGCGGGCGCCTCGGATATCGCATCACGCGCGAGATTTCTCTCGGGCCGGAGGTGAGCTACTGGTCGGCGGACCGCGAGTTCGAGTCCGGTCGCGACGATCTCGTCCGCTTCGGCGGTTTCGTCCGCTACGAGTGGGGAGGCGGCGAAATCTCGGCCTCGGCCGGGATGACCGACGGGGCCGAAGGCCGCGACTTCTATGCCACGCTCAACGCGCTGCTCCGCTTTTAATGCTCGCATTCGACTAAAGTGCGCCAATTACTGCCGCGCCATGAGCCAGCGCTTTACCTCCACTTAACGCTGCCTCCCTACATTAGGCCTTCGTGGCCCCCATCCGGTTTCGCGTCGATCCGGGCCACGAGTACCGAGAGGTTTGATGGCCTGATGGTCGGCAAGCGGCAGATGTCGGTGTTGCTTCTCTGCGGTGGGCTGACGGTCTACTTCGGCCATCACACGATAAATGGCAGGCACGGTCTCGAGACGAGATCACGTCTGGTCGAGCGCTCCACGACGCTGGAGCGGGAGATCAGGTCGCTCGAGACCGTGCGCGCCAACCTGGAGCGCGAGCTCGCGCTCCTTGGCTCCGGCGAGGGAGCTAGCGCCGACCTCGACTATGTCGAGGAGCTGGCCCGCCGGCATCTGGGCTTTGCCGCGCGCGAGGATCGCATCCTGATGGATCGATCCGCGATCCGGCGCTGAGAGCGCACCACAGGGCCGCCGGCAGTTAGTGGCCGGCGCCGTCGATCACTTGCCGCCGGATCGCCGTCTTTCGGCCATGCCGTCGGCCAACGGACATACAACAGTTCCCTATCGCACTCGGGGGATCATTCATGTTCATGCGTATGATCATGCCGGTGTCGGCGTGCACGATGCTGCTGGCATCGCTGCTCGTGGCCGGCTGCAAGGAAACCGCTTTCGAGGACGTTCAGGATCGCCCGTCGAAGCTCGGCGCACATGAAAGTGCCGCCGCCCCTGAGCCCGAGCCGACGCGCACCGATCGGTTTGCCGCCTCCGCCCGTCTCATTCGCGCGCATCCTGCACTCGGGCCCTTCACGCCGGCCGAGCTGAAGCGCCGCGTCGCCCAACTCGTCGAGCCGCCGCGCCTCGCGATTCCGCCGGCAACCGTCCTCGCCAGCATTCCGCCATATCCGGTCGAGGACGCTCCTACGCCGGCTGCGCGCGCATCCGAAGGCGCGAGCCTTATTCTGACGAGCGGCAAGGCCTCCGCCCCGGCAACGCCGCGCGCGACGCCCCGCAATGTCGTGATCCCGATGGTCGTCTCCAGCGCCGATGGCAAGTCGTGGCGCGCGGAAGGCAACGACGCCGCCGCGAACACCCGCAATGCACCGTGCCGCGAGGAAGCCCTCGAGCAGCTTAAGCGCTACTCCGACACGGGCTATCGGATCTACGAGCGCCTCGACGACAAGCGGATGTTCACGACGTGGATCCTCTGCGACGAGCGCCAGCGCGGCCTGACGACCGCCGTGCACGAAGCCGTGCACATGCTGACCGAGCAGCTCGATGCCTATCCGCTGGTGGATGGCGGCCAGATCGCCCGCATTCCCATGACCGAGAAGTTCGTGAGGCCGGGCCGCATCGCGGCTCAGTTCAAGCAGTCCGATGATTTCGTCCGCACGTACCTGCTGCCGGGCGGCGCCTCATCGGCCGACGACTTCACGTACCTGCTCGATGAGTTCAATTCCTACATCCACGACCTGAACACCGCCATTCAGACCCAGAGCATGGCGCCGCGCGATGCCTATCTCGGCCATCGCGACGGCATGTCCGCCATGATGAGCTTCCTCATGGCCTACGTCGCGCTCGCCGAGAAGGATGATCCGCGCACCTGGGCCGGTTTGCACCGCCCCGACGTCAAGCATCTCGTCTCGACGCTGTGGTCGGATGCCGAGCGCACGATCGAGAAATCCTGCAAGGTGCCGCGCTATGCTGTCGATGATCAGGCGTTCCTGCGCCACGTCTGTGCGCCGGGCAATGGTCGCGCGCTCGGTCATCTGCTCGGCCGCGCACCGCGCTGCCCGAAGGCCTGCCTCGGCTCGGCGAGCGG
>JAEWIJ010000257.1 GCA_023387235.1 Pseudomonadota bacterium | reverse complement strand
GGGAGAGGGAGAGATGAGCCATGCGGAGACGCCGCTCGCAGACCCGTCAATTGGTACTTGTCGCAGAGGTCGGCGAGCGCTTACTCACTTCAGCAACAAATCTAGAGAGGAGCCGCCGCCATGCCGGAGTTCCGCTTCGAGCCGGTGCGGATGCCGCCGGCCGCAACAAAACTGAGAGCCGAGGTGCGCGCCTTCCTCGATGAGGAAAAGGCCAAGGGCACGTTCGCACCGACCGTCGGTGCCATGGTGGCCGCCGATCCCGCCTTCAGCGCCCGGCTCGGCGCGCGCGGCTATCTCGGCATGACATGGCCCAAGCAGTACGGCGGACATGAGCGCTCGGCGCTCGAACGCTATGTCGTCGTGGAAGAACTACTAGCCGCCGGCTCCCCTGTCATGGCGCACTGGATTGCCGACCGCCAGAGCGGGCCGCAGATCCTCAAGCACGGCGCCGAGCGCGTGAAGAAGATGATCCTGCCCGAGGTCGCGGCGGGGCGCTGCTTCTTCGCCATCGGCATGAGCGAGCCGGATACAGGATCCGATCTCGCGAGCGTCAAGACGCGTGCCGTGCCCGTGGAGGGCGGCTTTCGCGTCACCGGCCGCAAGGTGTGGACGAGCTATGCACATATGGCGCACTACGTCATTGCCCTCGTGCGCACGGGCGGGCGGCCCGAGGATCGCCACGTCGGGCTCACGCAGCTCATTGTCGACATGAAGTCGCCGGGCATCGAGGTGCGGCCGATCATCAATGTCTATGGATCGCACGAGTTCAACGAGGTGACCTTCGACGACGTGTTCGTGCCGGAGGACATGAGCGTCGGCGGCATCGGCAATGGCTGGGCCATGGTGACATCGGAGCTCGCCTTCGAGCGCTCGGGCCCGGACCGTTTCATGTCCACCTATCCCCTGCTGGTCGAGGCTTTCCGCGAGATCGGAGAGAGCCCGAACGCGAGCGAAGCTGCCGAACTCGGCCGCCTCGTCGCGCATCTCGCGACGCTGCGGCGTATGTCCACGTCCATTGCCGGAATGCTCAACGACGGGAAGTCGCCCGTCACGGAGGCGGCGCTCGTGAAGGACCTCGGCACGACCTTCGAGCAGTCCATTCCCGAGATCACGCGACGCCTGCTGCCGCTGGAGCCGCGAGGTGGCGGCAATGGGCAGGTCTACGACGGCCTTCAGCAGCTCGCGCAGATGCAGGCGCCCTGCTACTCGATCCGCGGCGGCACGCGCGAAATCCTGCGCGGCATGATTGCACGGGGGCTCGGCCTCAGATGAGCAACGAAACCGAAGACGGCGTGCGCGATCTCATGCTGCGGTCACTCGACCGCATTGTGGAAGAGAAGGCCGAGGGAGCCGCGCAGCGTGCGGACGGCAAAGCGGGCTTTCCAACGGATCTTTGGGCCGCGCTCGAAGAAGCAGGCATGACGGCGCTCGGCGAAGAGAACGAGGGCGATCTCGGGCTCGGCAATGCGGCGTCGCTCATCGAGCGCGCGGCGTATCATACGCTGCCGGTGCCACTCGCGGAGACGATCCTCGCACGCCGGCTGCTCGCAAAGGCAGGTATCGAAATTCCCGATGGATCGCTCTCCGTGGCGCCGCCGTCGGCAAATCGCGACGGCAAGGCGGCGGGCGTGCCCTGGGCAGGTTCGGTCGCAGGCGTAGTGGTCGCGACGGGGGCGGATACGCTGGCCCTTGTCGATGCGCGCGAAGCCACCTCGCCGGGCTTTAACATGGCCGGCGAACCTCGTGAAATCATTGATCTTTCACGCGCGTGCACCCTAGCCACCGGCAAACTCGCGGATGCGGCAGTCACCGTCGAAGCCGAGGGCGCGCTCATCCGCGCCGTTCAGATGTCGGGCGCCATGACGCGCGTGCTGGAGCATGGCCTCACCTGGGCCAATGACCGCGTCCAGTTCGGCCGGCCCATTGCCCGTTTCCAGGCCATCCAGCACCTCATGGCCGAGCTTGCCGCGGAGGCCGCCGCCGGCAGCGCTTCCGCCCTGATGGCCGTCGAAGCCATGGCCGACCGCGGCGACCGCCTCGCCACAGCCATCGCCAAGGCGCGCGCGGGCGAAGCCGCAGGGCGCGTTTGCGCCATCGCCCACGAGGTGTTCGGGGCCATGGGCTTCACGCAGGAGCACACGCTTCATTATGCGACCCGCCGGCTCTGGAGTTGGCGCAATGAGTTCGGCTCGGAGGTGTACTGGCAGGCCGAAATCGGCCGGACTATCGCGGCAGATGGCGCCGATAGCCTCTGGACGACCCTCACGGCGCATGGCTGACGGGCGTTGGCCCAGATAGGCCTTGCATGGCGGGACGGCTCTCCGCCAACTTAGACTTATGAAATGACGTGGTTCACGCCCCCCAGATCATCGTGAATGGGGCGAAGGGATGCGCGCGGGAGGAAAACAATCATGAAAGTTCTCATCATCGGCGGCGCCGGCATGGTCGGCCGCAAGCTCGCGGAGCGGCTCGCCAAGGACGGCACGCTCGGCGGCAAGCCGATTTCGTCGCTGGCGCTTTATGACGTCGTGCCGCCGCAGAAGCCGGCCGGCGCATCCTTCCCCGTCGAGATCACCACCGGCGACTTCCCGGCCCCCGGCGAGAGCGACAAGCTCGTCGCCAACAAGCCCGACGTGATCTTCCACTTGGCGGCGATCGTCTCGGGCGAGGCCGAGCAGGAGTTCGACAAGGGCTACCGCATCAACCTGCATGGCACGATGAACCTGCTGGAAAGCATCCGCCGCGCCGGAAACAAGCCGCGCCTCGTCTTCACGAGCTCGATTGCCGTGTTCGGCGCGCCCTTCCCCGAGAAGATCGGCGACGAATTCTTCCAGACGCCGCTCACGTCCTACGGCACGCAGAAAGCCATCGGCGAGCTGCTGATCTCGGACTACACGCGCAAGGGAATGCTCGACGGCATCTCCATCCGGCTGCCCACCATCTGCGTGCGCCC
>JAEWIJ010000225.1 GCA_023387235.1 Pseudomonadota bacterium | reverse complement strand
AAACCCGGGCGGGCCCCCCCGGGCCCCCCCCCGACACTCTCGGGAAACCATCATCATGACCGACGCGTCACTCTCCACCTGGGTGCATCGCCGCGCCGAACCTTCATGGCTCGGCCGCCTGTTCGATTCAAAGCCCTTCCTGGTGGTGGTCTGCCTATTTCCGGCGGTCGGTCTGCTGATGACCTTCCTGACGTATCCGCTGGCTCTCGGCATATATCTCGCCTTTACGGACACGACGATCGGCCGACCCGGCATCTGGGTCGGCATCGAGAACTTCACCTACCTGTTCTCGGATCCGATCTTCTGGGGCGCCGTCTTCTTCAGCGTCTTCTACACGGCCATCGCGACCATCGGTAAGTTCGGCCTCGGTCTGTGGCTCGCGCTCCTGCTCAACAACCATCTGCCGTTCAAGAGCTTCCTGCGCGCGATCATCCTGCTGCCGTGGATCGTGCCGACCGTGCTCACAGCGATCGCCTTCTGGTGGATCTACGATCCGCAGTTCTCGATCATCTCGCATATGCTGATCCAGCTCGGATTGCGCGAGACCAACGTCGACTTCATCAATACGGCCTGGCCGGCGCGCTGGTCGCTGATCGCAGCCAACATCTGGCGTGGTATCCCCTTCGTCGCCATCTCGCTGCTCGCCGGGTTGCAGACGATCTCGCCCTCGCTCTACGAGGCGGCGATGCTCGATGGCGCCACGGCCTGGCAGCGCTTCCGCTACATCACGTTCCCGATGCTGCTGCCGATCCTCGCGATCGTCATGACCTTCAGCATCATCTTCACCTTCACCGACTTCCAGCTCGTCTATTCGATCACACGAGGCGGGCCGGTGAACTCGACTCACCTTCTGGCAACGCTCGCCTTCCAGCGCGCCATACCCGGCGGCCTCCTCGGTGAAGGCTCCGCGATCGCCGTGTCGATGATCCCCTTCCTCGTCTTCGCGACGCTGTTCAGCTACTTCGCGCTCGCGCGCCGCAAGTGGCAGCAGGGAGAGACCAATGACTGATGCCGCCGCCTCAGCACCAAATCAGCCTGTCACGGCGCCTGAAAACGAACCCATGGCCTGGGACAGCCGCGCGCGGCGCATGGTCGTGCTGTGGCTGCCACTCGCATGCTTCATCATCATCCTGCTGTTTCCGTTCTACTGGATGACGGTGACGGCCTTCAAACCCGATGCGGAGCTGTACGACTTCAACAGGTACAACCCGCTCTGGATCAGCTCGCCGACGCTCGACCACGTCTATCACCTGCTCTTCAACACCTCCTATCCGCGCTGGCTGTGGACGACGATGCTCATCGCTTTCGGTGCGACATTCCTCTCGCTCCTTTCGAGCGCACTCGCCGCCTACGCCATCCAGCGCCTGCGCTTCAAGGGGAGCCAGTACGTCGGGCTCGCGATCTATCTCGCCTATCTCGTCCCGCCGTCGATCCTGTTCATCCCGCTCGCGACCATGGTCGTGCAGCTCGGACTCTTCGACAGCCCGCTGGCGCTGATCCTGGTCTATCCGACCTTCCTCGTGCCCTTCTGCACGTGGCTACTCATCGGCTATTTCAAGTCGATCCCCTTCGAGCTCGAGGAATGCGCGCTGATCGATGGCGCGACCCGCCTGCAGATCCTGCGCCAGATCACCTTGCCGCTCGCCGTGCCGGGCCTGATCTCGGCCGGCATCTTCTCCTTCACGCTCTCCTGGAACGAGTTCATCTATGCGCTCGCCTTCATCCAGAGCAGCGAGAACAAGACCGTCCCGGTCGCGATCCTGACCGAGCTCGTCACCGGCGACGTCTACCAGTGGGGCGCGTTGATGGCGGGATCGCTGCTCGGATCGCTGCCCGTCGCGATCTTCTATTCCTTCTTCGTCGACTACTACGTCTCGTCGCTCACGGGCGCCGTGAAGGAATAGCGCTCCACAGGTCGTCCGTCAGACTGGACGTCATGGAACCGGCGCGCCTGAAGTTTCCGATCGTCCGCGCGAGGTCCGAGCACGCGCCGTTCCTTGCCCGGATTATTCTGGCCGCGTCACGTTCGCACCTCGCGCGTGGCCCGTTCGATTTCGCGCTGGACCTCGACGACACCGGACTGCTCGCGATCATCGAGCGCATGATGCTCGGCGATCTCGTGAGCAACTGCCATTTCTCCCGGTTCCTGGTCGCTGAGGCGGAGGGGCGCCCGGTCGGCGCCCTCGCGGCGTTCGATCCGGCCGAAAAGGATATGCCACCGCTCAGCGTTGCACTCGAAGCCGCTTGCGGCGCGCTCGGCTATAGCGGCCGTCACATTGCCGGCATCCTGGAGCGCATCCACGTCCTCGATGCGTGCTTTCCGCCAGCGGACCCCGACACATGGACCATCGAGTGGGTCGGCGTGGACGAAGCCTTCCGCCGCCGCGGCATCTGCCGCCAGCTCCTCGCCGCGATTCTCGCCGACGGGGCGCACCACGGATGCCACAGCGCGCAGGTCTCGACCTATATCGGAAATGACGCGGCCGCTGCCGCCTACCTCGATGCCGGCTTCGTCACATCGCAAGAGCACCGCGCGCCGGAGCTGCAGGCCGTGCTCGGCGTCCCGGGGCTCATGATCATGCGCCGCAGCCTAGCATAGCTGCAGCCGGGCCGACCGACGCCCCGGCCGGCCCTTCTCGTCGCGTCAATGCATTCTGAGCGCCCGCTCAGCCCTGGGGCTGCTTCGTCACGCGAATATAGGGCTTAGGCCGCGTGAAACCGCCGAACTTGGCCTGTGCCTCCTCGTCGGAGACCGCCGGCGTGATGATGACGTCGTCGCCCGGCTGCCATTGCGCCGGCGTCGCGACCTTGTGCTTGGCGGTGAGCTGAAGGCTGTCGATCACGCGCAGGATCTCGTCGAAGTTCCGGCCGGTCGTCATCGGGTAGGTGAGCGAGAGCTTGATCTTCTTGTCCGGGCCGACGACGAACACCGATCGCACCGTCGCGTTATCGGCGGGCGTGCGCCCTTCCGAGCTGTTGCCCGCGCTCGCCGGCAGCATCTCGTAGAGCTTGGCGATCTTGAGCTCGGGGTCGCCGATCAGCGGATAGTCCACCGCGTGTCCCGTGACGTCCTTGATGTCCTGCTTCCAGCGCTGGTGGCTGTCGACCGGGTCGACGGAGATGCCGATGATCTTGGTGTTCCGCTTGGCGAACTCGCCGGCGAGACCAGCCATGTAGCCGAGCTCGGTGGTGCAGACGGGCGTGAAATCCTTCGGGTGGGAGAAGAGCACGGCCCAGCCATCGCCGATCCAGTCATGGAAGCTGATCGGGCCGGCCGTCGTGTCGGCCGTGAAGTCGGGGGCGTCATCGTTAATACGGATTGCCATGGTAGCCTCGCTTACAAACGTGAGAGTGAGCGACGATCCTCCGCTCGAGGATCGCCGCGCCGGGGCCGTGTAGCGCGACGCGGCCCCACTCGCACTGCTAACACAGCCTTGGTCTCGCAGGCATCCCAGTTTTGTGACTAAGCATAGGCTTGGAGGCGCGGGTTCGCAGCGTCGCGACGGGCTCGATCCGCTCAAATTCCCTTGCTGCTGGAGGCGTTGTTCCTCTAATTTTAGTCGAGATCGACCTCATCGTTGCTTGAGGTGACCGCCGTGCCGCACGCGTGGCCCGAACACCCGAAAATTCCCGGCGAGATGGCGGACGGCGCCGAGGCCGCAAGCGCGCGCCGGCGTTGGAGGATGCGGGGCTCGGCGGTGCTTGGCGGCGCCGCGCTGGCGGTGATCGTGGCCCTGGTCGCCGTGAACTCGCGCGCGACCGATCCCGAGCAACTCTATCAGACAATGCTCGTCGGCCGTCATGACGTCGAGGAGACGGTTGCGGCCGCCGGCCGCGTGCGCCCGCGCGCGCACGTCGATGTCGGAGCGAGGGTGTCGGGGCAGCTCAGGAAGCTGCACGTCAAGATCGGCGACCTCGTGCAGGAAGGCCAGCTCCTCGCCGAGATCGATGCCGAGGCTCAGCAAGCCAAGGTCGAAGGTATTCGCGCCGAGATCGCACGCCTCACGGCCGAACTGGCGGAGCTGGAGGCGAGCCTCGTCTTCGCGGAGCGTCAGCACGGCCGCCAGACGGAGCTCTCGCGCTCGAGCGCCGCCTCGCGCGCCAGGGAGGATGAGGCGCGCCGCGATATGGACGTCGCGAGGGCGCGCCGGGATGCGACGATCGCCAAGATCCGCCAGACGGAGGCAAGTCTGCGCGCGGAGCAGGTCGCGCTCAACTACACGCGCATCGTCGCGCCGATGTCCGGCACCGTCGTCTCGATCGAGGCCGTGGAAGGCCAGACGCTCAACGCGAACTACGAGGCGCCCGAGATCCTGCGCATTGCGGATCTCGATATCATGACGGTATGGACAGATGTTTCCGAGTCCGACGTGGCCCGGCTGTCCGTCGGCATGCCGGTCAGCTTTACGACAATCGGCCATCCTGATCGCGCCTGGAAGGCAACGCTCAGGGAAGTGCTCCCCGCGCCGCAGCGCCCGCCGCGAAGATCAGCCAATGCCGATAACGCGAGCACGAGGAGCAACATCATCTCGTACGTGGCGCTCTTCGACGTGCAGAACGGCGACAGCGCACTCCGCGCCGAAATGACGGCACATGTCCTGTTCGTCCATGCGCGATCGGCGAATGCAATCGCCATCCCGACCGTCGCGTTCCAGGCTCTCGACAGTGCCCCCGAAACCGCTCGCCAGGCAGAGCCTCGACGCCATCAGGTCTACGTGTTGAATGACGACGGGAAGGTTTCCGTACGGGATGTCGTGACGGGCGTGCGCGGTCCCCGTTTCGTCGAAGCCAGGAGCGGCATCTCCGTCGGCGAGCGCGTCATCATCGGCGAGGCACGGCGTCCGCCGCCTTCGCGCTTCCGGATCGAGCGATGAACCCCAAGGCGCGCCCGCTCATCGAGATGCGCAGCCTGCGCCGGACATTCGTCAGCGCGGGTGCCGTCGAAACGAGCGCGCTCGACGGGATCGACCTCGACATCTACGAGGGCGAGTTCGTGGCGATCCGCGGCGCCTCGGGTTCGGGCAAGTCCACGCTGCTCAATATCCTCGGCTGTCTCGATCGGCCGACGTCGGGCACGTACCGGCTCGCCGGCATCGACGTGTCCCGGCTTTCGCTGCCGGAGCTCGCGCGCCTCAGGCAGGACGCCTTCGGCTTCATCTTCCAGCGCTATCATCTCATTTCCGGCATGGCGGCCATCGACAACATCGAGGTGCCGGCCATCTACGCGGGCGTGCCGCGGGAGAGGCGCCGCGCCCGGGCCGTCGAGCTCATGAATCTCCTCGGCCTCCACGACCAGCTCCGGAAGCTGCCGTGGCAGCTCTCGGGCGGCCAGCAGCAGCGGGTCGCCATCGCGCGCGCCCTGATCAACGGTGGTGCCGTCATCCTCGCCGACGAGCCGACCGGCGCGCTCGACAGCCGTAACAGCGCCGAGGTGATCTCCATCGTGCGCGAGCTTGCCGAAAGCGGCCGCACTGTGATCCTCGTCACGCACGATGCGGGCATTGCCGCCCAAGCCGATCGCGTGATCGAGATCGCCGATGGACGGATCGTCAGCGATCTGAGACCTAGCGCTCCCGCGGCACGGGCTTGCCGGGAGGCTTCGGCCTATCGCGCAAAGTCGCGGAGCGATGCCGGGACGAGCGCATGGTGGTCACCGATCGCGGAAGCGGGGCGATCCGCCTTCGCTTCCATGCGGTCCAACTTCGTGCGTACAGGACTGACACTGCTCGGCGTCGTCATCGGCGTTTCATCGATCGTGGCGCTCACCGCGATCGGGCGCGGCGCCGAGGTCGAAACGCTCGAGCGCTTGTCGGCCGTGACGGCGAATACGATCACGGTTTCGGACAAGCGCGATCCGGGCATGACCTATAAGCCGCTGACGCCCGCGGATGCCGAGGCCATCGCCCAGATTCCCAACGTCCTGGCCACCCTGCCCGTCGACGAAAGGTGGGGCACGATCTCGCACGGCGGCCGCGAAACCGCCACCGAGATCCTCGGCGGAACCAGGGGTTACCGCGCCGTCTATCGCTGGAAGACGCGCGTCGGCAACTACTTCTCGGAAGAAGATGAAAGGCGCGGCGCCGCTGTCGCGGTTCTTGGCAAAACCATTGTGGAGAAGATTTTTCCGGACACACCCGACCCGACCGGCTCGGTCGTGCTCATCGACCGCATACCGTTCACGGTCGCAGGCGTGCTCGAGGAGAGAGGAAGTGCGCTCAACGGCGAGGACTACGATCGCCGGCTCATCATACCGCTCAACGCCATGACGCATCGCATCGGCAGCCGCGGCGAGCTTCAATACATCGTCGTGGAGATCGACGACATGAGGCTGCTGAGGACGACGCGCGAGGCCGTGCGGGCACTGCTCGTCGAGCGGCACGGCCAGCACGATTTCTCCATCCACGACACCGCCGCGGCCTTTCGCAAGAGCTCCGAGGAGCGCGTGGCCACGAGCATCCGCATGATCTCCATCAGCGGGATATCACTTCTGGTCGGCGGCATTGGGATCATGAACATGATGCTGACAGCCGTGCGCGAGCGAACGCGCGAGATCGGCATCCGCACGGCGACCGGCGCAATGCCTGGCGACATCCTCCGGCAATTTCTCATCGAGGCCATGGTCGTCTCGGGCACGGGCGGCGCCGTCGGGCTCGCGATCGGACTCGTTATCGGCGCCGCCGCGGCGTATCTCGGTGCGACGGTGATCTTCTCGCTCACATCCGCTGCGCTCGCATTTCTGTCGGCGCTCGCGCTCGGCGTGCTGTTCGGCTATATGCCTGCCCGGCACGCGGCACGCCTCGATCCGGTCGCCGCACTCGCCAGCGAATGATCAAACGGGCCTCTCCAGATTTGATCGCAGCGGCGTGCCTCGGCATCGCCCACCTATTAACTTATTAATATATAATGCTAATTTCAAAACTCTGTCGAATGAAAAACCGAGTAACGAGATCTCCTCGACAATCGGATGAAATGGACGGGAGCTCACTTCTCATGATGGCCGGAGAGCGAACAGGCATGTGGCCACATGATTGCATAGACCTGCCGACTGTTCCGCGGAGCCTGTCGAATGCCGAATAACCTCGCCTGGCGGATTGTTCGCCCCTTGGTCGTTGCGGGCGTACGCCCCGTCGCGGCAGCGGTGGCAGGTCGCCCGCCGAAGCGCCTCTCGGCCATGTTCCGTGTCAAGAACGAGGAAGAATATCTCGAGCGCGCCATCCTGTCGGTCGTCGATCTCGTCGACGAAGTCGTCATCGTCGACAATCAGAGCGAGGACGCAACACCGCGGATCATCTCCGATGTCGCTCGCCGATATCCCGCGAAGGTCAAATCCCTCTCGTACCCGCATCGCATTGCCCGGTACGGCCAGGAGCACATCGAGCTGGCCAAGACGCGGGCCGGACGGCGATCGCCATCTTTTCTGCCGAACTTCTATAACTGGTGCCGGGACCGCTGCACGCACCCCTACATTCTGAAGTGGGATGGCGACACCGTCGCGACGGAAGCGCTCGCGCCGACGCTCCGCGCCTTCCGACAGTCGCGCGCGCAGGTGCTGTTCCACACCGGCATCAACCTGCACGAGTCGAGAGAATGCTTCATTAGCGGCCGCCCGTTCGAGGACTACGAGCCCCGCCTGTTCTATCGGCGCTTCTCGTTCTACGGCAACATGGGCGGATACGTCGAAGCGCTCTGGTCGCCGTACACGTCGCTCGCCATGCTCCAGGATTACGTAGAGCGCAGTCCGGAGCCCTTGTACATTCACATGAAGTTCTGCAAGCAGCAGCGCTTCACGAACATCTCCGCCGACGTGGAAGAGCAGGAGCGAAAATTCTCATCGCGCGGCGAGCTGCTTCCGCCCGATCTCAGGCGACAAGTGATCGCGCTCGGCCTTTGAGCACCGCTCTAGCGCAAGCGATCCTTGATCTTGCGCTTGAGCCACTCGGGCAGCAGTGCTTTCGCGGACTCCGCGCTGCTTCGAAACGCGCCGGCTTGCCGCAGCTCATTCCAGCACGCGAGCCGGCTTCTCGCCGAAAGCATGCCCATGTGCACCTTCGTGATTTCGGGAAGGGACACGTTCGATCCATAAATCGACGCGTGGCGGCAGTCCGGCTCGCCGAGATAGGGCCTTTCGATGGCGGTATTGTTGTGTATGGGCGTCGGATCGAGCGGCGGCAGCTCGCGGGCCCGCTCGTACATCTTCTCCAGATGCTCGCACCAGCCCGGCGCGGTAATCGTCCGCTCGGCCACCTCGCGCGCGTGGCGCCCCTTCTTCTCGCGCAGATCGGCATCCGCAATCAGCGTCGACACGGCTTCGGTGTATTCCGCATCCGACCTGGCCTGCGTCACGGAGCCCAGCAGACCGATATGATTGATGCCGATGATGCGCGCGGCATCCGGGATCGCAAAGAGTGTCACTGGCGGCAATCCATAACCGACAGCCTCCAGCATCGAAGTCGATGACGGGAAGGGATACGAGTCGAGATAGATGTCCGCCGCCTCGAAATAGATCCTCGGATCCGGCATCTCCGGCAGCGAGATGATCCTGCCGTCGACAGCGGCACGCGCGCGATTCCAGTCGGCTGGATCGCCAACGCCAACGACGATCAACGTCGCCTCGGGATGTTTGCGGAGCACCGGCACATGCCGGTCCGCGAACGAGACGTCGCCGAGCGTGCGGTATTTCGCACCACGCGCGACGGAGACGAGCACAATCCGATCCTCAGGAATGCCGAGCTCCCGCTTGGCTTCGGCGCGCGAGCGCAAGCGGACCGTCGGCTCGACGACCGTCGGGAGAAGAAAGCTCCGACGCTGCTCGACACCTCTGCGAGCCAGCACGATCTCCTCGGCGGCGTCGCGCAAGCTCGCAACCAGATGACTGACGCCAGGGCCCAGCCAGAAGAGATGATCGGCGTGATTGAGAAGAATGACCGGCGGGAAATCCGAAGGTTCCGCAAAGGCGATCAGCGGGATGATATCCTCGCAATGAACGTGCAGAACGACGTAGTCGTGCTCCCTGGCGAGCGCGCGCAGGCTCTGAACCCAATCGAAGAGACCGCCGACACGATCATTGAGACGGTGGATCGTGACGCCCGATTTTTCCAGCGCGCCGGAGAAGCTTTCGGGTATCGGGCCTCTCTGCTGCGTCAGAGCGACGGAGGACGTGCGTTCGCCGTCCGCCGCGATCCATCGGGCGATCATTCGGGTGACGCCGCCAATGGGGTAGACTTCCGTGCAGACGTGAAGCACGCGCTCGCGCGAGCCATTCGGACGCAGCGTCGCAGCAGACTTCGGAGTGAAGGGGACCTTGGACCCTATGCCGTGCAGGAGGCGCTCGAGGCGAGGGCTGGCGAATATCCCGCAGTGGCGCGAAGCTGCGAAATGCGCCGCGAGTACGATCCTCAATGCCGACAAATGCAGATCGCCGCGCTCGTAATACTGCTCGGCAAGGCGCACCTGCCGATCGAACGCCACGAAGTTGTTCACCAGATCGTTGGACGCAGCCTCGCCGGCGCGCGCGGTGATCTCCGATCCAGACACGACGGCATTCCCCTCACGCGCTGGATTGCTGGCTGCCCAGGGCCGGCGGGTTGAAACGCCACTCGCTGGGTGAATAGAACACGCCGAAGCCGTTGGGCGTGAAGATCGGGTGGCGCACGTGAATGTGCGTGCCGATTTGCGCGCAGACCAATTGCCCGAAGTCGCGCTCGCGCACCGTGACCTGCACCATGTACATGTCGGATGTGAGATTGAGCGGCGGCGTGCGAATTTCTATGACGCCGGGCCCTTTAGTGCCCGGCACCTTCACGCCGTCTCCCGTCGAACTGAAGTTGCAGCACAAAACCTCGTCGGAGCGCGTCAGCGAGACCAGGAAGTTCGGAGCGTCGACCTCTCTCTCGATATCGTAGCGCACGCGAACGGTCATGCGCTCGCCGAGGTCGAACACGGATTTCTCTTGCCCGTTCTCATCCATGATCTCGAAGGAGCGAACGACGATCGGCGGCGTCTCCGCCTCGGTGTAGAACCACGGCGAGACGGCGAGGCGGCAGTCTTCCGCGTAGAGCTTGAGACCTTCGTCGGTCGGTCCGTCGAAGTATACGCGCCCCTTCTTCAGATAGATGACGCGCTCGCACATGCTTTTTATGCTGAACATGTTGTGCGAGACGAAGAGTATGGTCGCGCCGTTGCGCTCGAGCTGCGTCGCGAAATCGAGGCACTTCTTCTGGAAGGTATAGTCTCCGACGGCCAGGACCTCGTCGAGCAGCAGAATGTCCGGATCGAGGTGCGCGGCGACCGAGAAGGCGAGGCGCACGTACATGCCGCTCGAGTAGTGCTTGACCGGCGTGTCGATGAACTCGGCGATTTCGGCGAAGTCGACGATGGTGTCGAACTTCCGCGACACCTCAGCCCGCCCCATGCCGAGGATGGCGCCATAGAGATATGTGTTCTCGCGCCCCGTCAGCTCGCGATGGAAGCCCGTACCCACTTCGAGCAGGGCACCGAGGCGCCCGACGATCCGCGCGTTGCCGGTGGTCGGCGTCGTGATCTGCGACAGGATCTTGAGGAGCGTGCTCTTGCCGGCGCCGTTGAGTCCGATGATGCCGACGCTCTCGCCGCGCGCGATATCGAAGCTCGCATCCTCGAGGGCCCAGAAGGCGTTGCTCGCCTTGGCCTTCGCCTCGCGGGGGTGCAGCAGGTTGCCGAACTTCTCGCGCACAACGTCGCGCAAGGAATTGTGCCGCGAGAGCAAACTGCCGCGCTTGTAGCGCTTGCCGAGCCCCCGCGCTCGAATTGCGATGTCCTGGCTCATACGAGATCCGCGAAAGTGCGTTCCATACGTTTGAAGAAGACGAGTCCGCTGACCAGCAGGGCCATGATCAGCACGGCGCTGAGCGCCATGACGCCGAAGTCAGGATTGCCTATGCCGAGCAACGCCCAGCGGAATCCCTCGATCACGCCCACCATGGGATTGAGGCTGTAGAGCCATTTCCATTTCTCGGGGACGACGCTCAGCGGATAGATGATCGGCGAGGCATACATCCAGACCTGCAGGATGAACGGCAGCGTATGCTTGACGTCACGGAACTGGACGTTGATCGGCCCGAGCCAGAGGCCCATGGCCAGCGCAAGAGAAGCCGCCAACAGAATGAACGGCACGATGGCGAAAAAATTCACCGTCGGATAGTAGCCGTAACCCAGCATCAGAATGAGGAACACGCCGAGCGCGATGAAGAAGTCGAGCAGCGGCGCGATGACCGACGCGAGCGGCATGACGAGGCGCGGAAAATAGACCTTGCGGATAAGCTCCGCATCCGTGACCAGCCCGGAGCTGCCGCGCCTCATGGCCTCGGCGAAATAGGTCCAGGGAAGGACGGCGGCGAACGCGAACAAGGGATAGGGCACGCCGTCCGACGGGATGCGAATGAACATGCCGAACACGACGGAGAAAATCACGACGGCAACGACGGGCTGAAGAATCGCCCAGGCCGCACCGAGCAGCGCCTGCCGATAGAGCACCTGCACGTCACGCATGACGAGCACGACGAGGAGCTCCCGGTAGCGCCAGAGATCGTCGAGCTGCAGGTCGAACAGCCCTCTTGCGGGGCGGATTTCCGCGACGGGCAGCGTCGCGCTCCGGCGCGCCCGCTCGGCAGCGGACAGCGCCCGGCGCACGGTCGGGTCCTGCGAGACCTCAAGTCCGGTTTCATTCATGTCGTTTCACAAGCCCGCTTCAATGTGCTCACGACATGATCCTGCTCCGCTTCCGTCATCTGCACATAGAGCGGAAGCAGAATGCAGCGATCCTGGGCGGCCTCGGAACGCAGCAGGGAATGCCGACGGGCCGCCTCAGAATACGGGGCCTCACGGTGGCTGCACATGATACCGCGACGCGTCGCGATGCCGGCTTCCAGCATGGTCTGCATCACTGCGCGCTGATCGCACGCATCGGGAAGCTGCACGCAGTAGCTCTGCCAGTTGGTGCGCGCGAAGGCCGGTTCGGCAGGCGGCTTGAGGCCGGCATTGCCGGTCAGCATTTCCTTGTAGCGCGCGGCGATCTGGCGGCGCCTGGCGGCCACCTCGGGCACGCGCTTCAGCTGCTCTCTTCCAACCGCAGCCTGGATGTCGGTCATGCGGTAGTTGAAGCCGAGAACGTCGTAGCTTTCGAACACGATCTGCGAGGAGCTGTGGCGGACGGTATCCGGCACGTTCATGCCGTGCTGGCGCAGCAGTCTGCACTTCTTGTCCCAATCGGCATTCGCGGTCGTGATCATGCCGCCGTCGCCGGTGTTCATGATCTTGCGCGGATGAAACGAGAAGCAGGCCACGTCCCCGTGCGGACGGCCAATTCTCTGCCACGCACCCTGCCAGAGGATCTCGCTGCCGATCGCGCAGGCCGCATCCTCGATGACGGGGATGGACCGCGGTCGCGCCACGGCCAGGATCGCCTCGAGATCGCACGGCATGCCGAGCTGATGAACGCAGATAATGGCGCGCGTGCGCGGCGTGATCGCCGCCTCGATCAAGGCGGGATCGATGTTGAAGCCGTTCTCCTCGATATCGACGAAGATGGGCTCCGCACCGCAGTAACGAATGACATTGGCGGTCGCAATGAACGAATGGCTGACCGTGATGACCTCATCGCCGGGCGAGACGCCAGCGGCAAGCAGGCACAAATGCAGGGCCGTGGTGCAGCTCGACACGGCGCATGCGTGGGGCGCACCGACGAACTCGGCGAACTCCTTCTCGAAGGCGGCGACCTCCGGCCCCTGCGTCGTCCAGCCGCTGAGAATCGCCCGCCGCGCCGCGTCGGCCTCGCGTTCGTCCATGACGGGCCGGATGATCGGGATCATGCTGCAGCCTGCTCGCGATTGGCTTCCCACCAGGCAACGAGCGCCCGCAGACCATCGTCGAGCCCTGTCTCGGCCCGGAAACCCAGCACGCGCTCGGCCTTCGTCGTATCCGCCAGTCGCCGCGGCACGGGGTTCACCTTGCGCTCGGGACCGTACTCCGGCTTGAGGTTCGAGCCCATCACACGCAGAAGCGCGAAGGCCAGATCATTGAGGCTCGTCTCGGTTCCGCTCGCGACATTGAAGACGTCGTCCGACACATCGGAGGCAAGCGCGAGGACATTCGAGCGGGCCACATCCTCGATGTAGACGAAGTCCATGGTCTGATTGCCGTCGCCGAAGATGAGCGGCGGCTGGCCGGCGGCGATCCGCTCCATCCAGCGGATCAGCACCTCGGTGTACTTCCCGTGGATGTCCAAGCGCGGGCCGTAGACATTGAAGTAGCGCAACGCGACATAGGGCAGGCCATACATGTCGTTGAACGAGCGCAGCAGGCCCTCGAGCAAGATCTTGCTGGCGCCGTACCACGTACGATTGTTGTAGGGGTGGTGATCCTCACGTGTCGGGAACGTGTCGGCCATGCCGTAGATCGACGCGGTCGATGCCGTCACCACCTTCTTCACGCCGGCGGCCTGCGCCGCCTCGAGCACGTTGAAGCTGCCGTCGCACATCACGCCGAGAGCCTCGCGTGGCTCGGCTGCGCAAGCGGTGATCCGCAGCGTCGCCATATGAATGACGGCGTCCATGCCCTTCGTCGCCTTATGGACGGCATCGACGTCGCGGATGTCGCCTTCGACGAGGCTGACGCGCGGGTCGCCGAGCGCGCCGCTCACGTTCGCCAGACTGCCGCGGACGAGGTTGTCGAAAATGACGATACGCTCGGGGCGGTAATCGCGCAGAAGCTGATCGATCGTCGTCGAACCGATCAGACCGCATCCGCCCGTGACCAGGATGCTGGAACCATCAATCTTCATGGAATTACGAACTCCACCAAACGTAAGCTCAAGTCACTCTCATCGACCGGGCACTCAGGAGGCCGCGGCCTGAAGCCCACTGGTTTCCCGGCTCACCTCGAGGACGGCGCGAACCACTTCTTCCTGCATCGGCGCCGTAATCTCCGGATACATCGGCAGCGAGAGAACCTCGGCCGCCGCCTTCTCGGAGCAGGGGAAATCACCGACCTTGTAGCCGAGGTCGGCATAGGCCGGTAGCAGGTGAACAGGAAAGGGATAATGAACGCCGCTCTGGATGCCGCGTGAATTCAGGTGATCCTGCCACGTCTGCCGCTGCCCAGTGCGGACGGCATAGATGTGATAGACATGGCGCACATTGGCGGCAGTGGTGGGCTTTGCAATCCCACTGTTCGCAAGCAAGCGATCGTATCGCGTGGCGGCCGTACGGCGCGCCTCCGTCCAGGCTTCGAGATGGCGAAGCTTGACGCGCAGGACGGCGCCCTGCAGGCCCTCGAGCCGGTAGTTGTAGCCCTTGAGCACGTGCTGGTATTTTTTCTCCGCGCCCCAATCGCGGAGCATGCGGATGGTGCGCGCGAATTCTGGATTGTCAGTTGTGACCAACCCGCCTTCGCCGTACGCGCCGAGGTTCTTTCCGGGATAGAAGCTGAAGCAGCCCATGTCGCCGATGCTGCCCGCGCGCTGGCCCTTGTACTCCGCGCCGTGCGCCTGACAGGCATCCTCGATCACGACGAGACCGTTGCGGCGAGCGATCGCCATGATCGGATCCATGTCCGCCGGCTGACCATAGAGATGAACCGGAATGATGGCCTTGGTTCTCGGCGTGATCGCCGCCGCGATTTTCTGCGGATCCATCGTCAGCGTTTCCGGGTCCACATCGACGAAGACCGGCTTGGCGCCCGTGTAGTGGATGGCCGAGGCGGTCGCAACGAACGTGAACGGGACGGTGATGACCTCGTCTCCGGGCCCGATGCCGGCGGCCAGCAACGAGAGATGCAAGGCGCTCGTGCCGGTGTTCACGCCCAATCCGAATTTGCTGGCGCTGTAGGCCGCGAACTCTTCCTCGAATGCCGCCACTTCCTGGCCCAGCGTGAACTGGCAGGAGTCCAGTACGCCCTGAATGGCGGCATCGACCTCGGATTTGATCGAGAGGTACTGTGCCTTCAGATCCACGAAAGGAACGGCCATGCTCAATCTCCTCGCCGCTGCAAATGGATCGTCTCGCCTTTTCCGCGCATCGAGCTGGTCGCCGCCTCAATAAGCTCGACCACGCGCTGGCCGGACCTGCCGTCGGTGCGCGGCGGCGTGCCGCCCGTTATGCAGCTGACGAAGTGGTCGCCTTCGACCCGGAGGGCTTCGGTGCCATCGAGCTTCGGGGCCCACATGTCGCCGATGCGATACCCGACGCGCATCTCCTGGATTTGCCGGGGATCGTCGGTGAAGCTGATGCCCTTGTCGTAGATCTTGACCTTCTCGCTCGGCTCGAGATCGTTGTACGTGATCATCCTCTCGCTGCCGCCGATCAGAATTTGACGGACTTTCACGGGGGCGAGCCAGCTCACGTTGACGTGGGCGATCAGGCCGGAGTCGTAGAAGAGCGTTATGTAGGCGAGGTTCTCCGGCGTGCCGCGGAAATGGTGCGATCCTGCCGCCGAGACGGCCACGGGCTTCTCGCTGATCAGATGGTCGAGAATGGAGAAATCGTGGGCCGCGAGGTCCGAGATCACGTTAACGTCGCGCTGGAACAGCCCGAGATTCACACGGATCGAGTCGTAGTAGTAGAGCTGCCCCATCTGCTGGGACTGGACGACCTCGGCGATCTTCCGGATGGAGCCCGTATAGACGAACGTGTGGTCGACAAGCAGAACGCGTTTGCGCTTCTCGGCCTCGTCGACGAGTTGCCGCGCCTGCAGCGAGGTCTCTGTCATCGGCTTGGCGAGCCAGACGTGCTTGCCGGCCCGGAGCGCCGCCATCGCGATCTCGAAGTGTGTCGAAACCGGCGTTGCGATCGCCACGGCGTCGATCTTCGGATTGCGAAGAATGTCCTGGAGATCCGTCGTCGTGGCGACGCCCGGATAGCGCTGCCCTACCAGCTTGAGCTGGCGCTGATCGAGATCCGCCACGGCCGCCAGTTTTGCGCCGGGAAGCTCCGCAAAATTTCGGACCAGGTTGGGGCCCCAGTACCCGTAACCGACTACGCCAATACTAATCATTCGATTAACGCTTCCCAGGACGCACTCAGACTAGACGCGTGGCGATGATGCTCCAGAACTGTTACCAATCCTGCCGCCGATTGGGCGAGCGGGCACCCCTGCGACAACGTCACCATCGGCCACGTCCCTGGTGACGACTGCGCCGGCTGCGACCAGCGCACCCGCTCCAATCGTTATCCCTGCAAGAATCGTGGCATTGCTGCCGATGCTCGCACCTTTTTTTACAAGGGTCTTCACGACTACCCAGTCGGCCTCGCTCTGCGGCGTGCCATCCAGGTTCGCGGCGCGGGGGTGAAGGTCATTGGTAAACATGACCCCATGGCCGACAAATACCTCGTCCTCTATGCGTACGCCCTCGCAAATGAATGAATGTGATGAGATCTTGCAGCGCGCGCCGATTTCGGCGCCTTTCTGGATTTCGACGAACGAGCCTATCCGGGTATCATCGCCAATAGTACATCCGTAAAGATTAACCTGGTCGGGGTGATAGATCCTGACATTGCGGCCTAGTTCAACGGACTCGGCAATGGCCATGCCTCTGCTCCTCAAGCTCGGGCCCGGCGCCCACGCGTGCGCACCTTAGCCAACATAATCAATGTCCTCAAAATCTATCGGGCTAAAGGGCGCCGACGTGCGGCAGTACTGCTGCTCAACGTCAACAAAATACATCGCTGAGCCGGTCCGGCAAAGACGCTCACACCTGGGCCCCCTCACCCCCTGAACGAAGGCATGGCGATGAAGGGCTGCCGGCACGGATGCGCGCTGAGGAACTGAGGGGTCCGGAGCATGAAGAAACCGTGAAGAGACGCCCCTGATGGTACCGTCAGCTTCACGGCCTTGCGCTGATATCAGGCCCCAACCCCCACAGGTCACAACTTCCGAGCTCGATACTCAAGTAGCTGCCTAGATGCTTGCAGCTACCTGACTGACCTCCCCATCTCGACGCTCGACCGTCCTTCAAAATTCTTCCAGGATCACCGGCTGATCGTTGAGCCGTCGCCGGTCCGGATCGGGCGGACGGCGGCCCTGTCGGGCGCACGCGGAGGCTCGACCGTCGTGGCCGCAGGAAGCGAACGCCGGGCCGCCGCGCCACCAGGCACACCAATCTCCAGGTCACCGTTGCCAGCGGCAAACGGCGTCGCGGTCATGTTGACCTTGATCGTGTCACCCGGCTGGAGCTGCGTTGCCTCGGTGGCGTCGATCTCGATCACGCCACCCTTGACCTGACGGGCAATCGTGAAGGTCACCGCCGGCCCGCTGGCCGCCTCCGAACCGAAAAGGCCAGTGGACGCCAAAGTCAGACCGCCGGGTGCGGCCGCCGCCTGGCTCCGTGTTTCGATGAGAAGCTGTTCGTTGACGGCAGCTTCCTGAACGACCTGCTGAAGGCGCGATTCGGTCTGCTGAAGCTCGACCGTGAGTTCGTTGGCGCGCTTGTTGTCATAATCGATCTTCGACAGCGTCACGCGGCTGACTTCCTGCCGGGCCCGCGTGCGCTCGCTCTCGAGACGCAGCCTGTCGCCCTCGAGCTGGGCGAGATTGCGCTTCATGGCAAGCAGGCGCGGCTGCGTGGCGAGCCCCCGATCCGTGAGGTGCTCGATGCCGCTCAGCTCGGACTTCAGGAGATCGATCTGGACCTGATGCGAGTCGAGACGCTTGGCGATCGTATCCACTTCCTGCTCGAGGAAGCTCTGAAGCTGATGAAGCGCAGTGACCTGCGTCTCGTATGCCTTACGGCGGAGCTCGAAAACGCTCTGCTCCTTCGCCATGAGCGAAGCCGTGAACTCCACCTTATAAGGACGGCGCGTCATGCGCAGCTCGGCGGGGAACGCAATGCGGTCGGCGAGCGCAAGCTCTGCCTCGAGTCTCGCCTTGCGCACAACCAACCGCTCACGCTCCTGAAGGAGCCGGTCGTACGTGCCGGATACGGTCAGGAACTCGCGCTCGAGCCGCTGGTTGGTGGCGCCACCCTTGTAGAAACCGCCGCCGCGGCTGACAGCCTGCAGCACCGTCATGCCGGGCGTGAATGAATACTCGCCCGACTTCTCGACGTGCCCCGTGATGAAGATCGGTCGAAACTCGGTCACCTCGACGGTGGCGTGAGGCACCGCGCCGAGGTTCAGCCGCTTCGCGAGCTTGTGCGAGATCAGCGTCGCCAGCTCCGTCGTCGTGTAGCCGGCAGCCTTGACCTGACCGAGCAGCGGCAGAGACAGCGAACCTGCGGTGTCGATCGTGTACACTTGGTTCAGCGCAGTCCAGGTGAACAGCTCGTCGCGCGCCGGGCGCCACTCGAAGACCTGAATGCGAAGCTTGTCGCTCATGCCGAGACGGTACGCATCTCCCGTCGCGCTCGTGTCTCCCGCCGCTTCCGCCGCCTCGGCCTTAGGAGGCTCCGAAGCAGCTGCAGGTGCCGGCTGCAGCGCAAGGCAGGCAGCGATCACCGCCGCCATGGCGATGCCTGAGCCCGCGTGCGCCAGGAGGCGCGGCACATAGGCACCTCTGCGATCGTGCTCGCGCTCACCGCTGAGATCCTTGGCGCCTGCTAGAGGCTGGCCGCAATACTTATGGAGGTCTGACATGGCTCAGGAATTCCCGCGTAGTCCTGCGCTTAATTCTCTACTTGCCGTATGCGAGTTTCGTGCCAGTCATTGCTGCATCCGTCTCGCCGACAGTCCCAAACCTTGTTGCGACCGCGGTGCACTCTGAAACGATCAGCCTCGGCAAGAAACCCGCCTTCACGATCCGTCCGTCCGCACTCGAATCGAACTGGAAAGTCGATCTCAACACGCACCATAGCACGCGCTCACTTTTGCCCCACCTCACTATAAGGATGCGACGTCGTAGCCGAGTGGGGTGCAGCGCAAAAAATCGTAGATCGAAAGGCGTATTCGAACCTACGCCTTACGACTACCGAAACCGCCCGACGCCGTGTGCATGAGGCAGTCCGACACAACGCTCGATCGCCGAGTTCTTCGCCAAATACACGCCAAACGATGCCTGCGCACGCATGTGCATCTCAACTCGCTCGGCGAGTTCATGATCGCATGCGCGCCAAAGCCACAAAGACAACAGATCACGCAAGGCGACGCGCGCGACCGAAGGCGCGCGGCGCGGTGGCGACAGCGCGCGCGACGAGCCACCATCGTCTTGCTTTGAAGCAGCACTCGCGCCAGTCGCATCAAATCGGCACGCCGCCACTTTGCTATTGCGCAGTTGCATCGAGGCGACCTCGCGCGGCTATCGCCCATCCCAAAGCGACACACGCAACACAAGCGTCAGCGCTTGAATTCGGCACAGCATCCGTGCCGAAGCGAGCAGGGACGCGTTCTCTCGCCGCAGAGAAGCGACGCGCGAGTCGTACGGAATTCCGCCGCGCCCTCGCCAGGAAGCGCAAACTTCCGCGCAGCCACTAGTTCATTTGGCTTATGCGCGAATGCCACATCGCCCACTTGGTACGCCCTTTGCGGAGATTGTGCAGGTGCGGCGCAATATCGGACAACGACATCACCGTGACGCACCCGGTCAATGAGGTCACGGGAGCGAGAGCTATTCTAATGTCAATGGTTTCTCCGCGCGACCTTGTGGCGGTCGCGCGAACAGGCAATGCTGTCTCAAAAGATATCAAGGTCCTCCGTCTATTTTCTGGATGGCTGACCGCCAAATCTCGTTTTGATGCAGCCCAAGGCGTCCGCCGAGAGTCAGCCGTAGAAGCCGAGCACGGCCTCCATGGCCTCCATCGCTCGTCCGGCGGCGGCTTCGGTTTCGGCGAGCCGACCGACGAGTTCGGCATGACGCCGGTCGGCGGCCGCCGCAAGCGCGTGGTCGACCTTGTCGTCGCCGCGACGCTCGGGGTGCTGCTGTCGCCCGTTTTGCTGCTCACCGCGCTTGCCGTTAAGCTCTGCATGGGCGGTCCCGTCATCTATCGCCATCGGCGCGTGGGCTTTGCGGGGCGCTCTTTCGATTGCCTGAAGTTCCGGACGATGGTGGCAAACGGCGACGAGGTCCTGCGGCAGTATCTGGCGGCCAATCCGGCCGCGGCAGAGGAGTGGCGCCGGAGCCGCAAGCTGACCAAGGACCCTCGGGTCACCAAGTTCGGGTCATTCCTGAGAAAGACGAGCATCGACGAGTTGCCGCAGCTCCTGAATATCCTGATCGGCGACATGAGCTGCGTTGGACCGCGGCCGATCGTTACCGAGGAGCTCGAGCGCTACGGTGCCCATGCGCACGAGTACCTGAGGGCCCGGCCCGGTGTCACCGGCTCCTGGCAGGTGAGCGGCCGCAGCCAGGTCAGCTACGGCGAACGCGTCAAGCTGGACGCGGAGTACGTGCGCAAGTGGTCGATCGGCTGGGATCTCGTGATCCTCGCGCAGACCGTTCCCGCAGTGTTCAAGATCGATCAGGCGGCCTGAAATATTGCGCCTTGCGGCCGTCGCGCCCCGATCGAGCGACGAGCATCTCGGCTGCACGGGTCTTGATTCCGATGCTGCTTCGTACGTCCGGTCGCGTCGAAAGCGCTACGCTGCGCGGGTGTCGCTCGCACGATGAGCGGCGGCGCCGGTCGCGATAGCATTTCATCACATTGAGCACAGGTATTGTGCCGCGCCGGCAGTCCGCGCGCCATTGCGGCGCCTGCCCCAACTTCTCTCATGTCGAGCCAATCGGTCGTTGGCGCCTGTCACACGACGCGCAGCCGGTGCGGCATGTGCCATGTCGCCAGCGCTCCGAATGACTTGCATCTGCGAGGCTGGCACGAATCTCGAATAGGTGTGGGGTGCGCGAGGCGGGGGGGGAGGCGGCGGATGGCGGGGTTCTGCCCCGAAAGCCGTAGGCTCCGCGAGGGCTGCCGTCGGAATGGGCAAGGTGTTGCATTAATGATGCACAAATGCTGTGTTTGGAATTTATAGCAAAAGCGGCTAAATGGTGGCTAATATTGGTATAAACTATGTCCCATTGAGGGATGTCACGCGTATCATCCGTGGACGGTGGGTCAGTCGTCGCATCCCGACGTTGATCAGAGGCTGAG
>JAEWIJ010000224.1 GCA_023387235.1 Pseudomonadota bacterium | reverse complement strand
GTGCCGAAGCAATGACTGAACAGTAGAGGAACTTGTACTCGACGCTATAGGGCATCTGCAGAGCAACGAACGCCGCCTGCAGGATGGCGGATGCGGCGATCAGTAGGATCGAAATGCGCGATCTGGTCCGCCAGGCCATGACTGCCGCGAAAAGTAACAGCGCGTTAGGCAGCGCGAAGGTTCGAATGAGCATCGATGTCTTCGGCCACAGGTCTTGCAGGCTCCTAAGCTTCACAGCCGACTTCGTGGCGTCGCCCCCCAGATATGCCAGATACGCGGCAATGATGGCGAGGCACAGAGCCCAGACGATCGCGAGGGCGCCTATCTCCGCCTTCGATCGTGTAGCAATTCCCCAATCGGGAAAATAAGGCGCCAACCACGCGACCAGCAGGAACGCGCCGCCCAAAACGGCGCAGGCAGGCGTGAACAATGGATATGAGAGACCGGTGACCAGGGTCGCGATCGGCATGAGAAGCGCAGGGCCCGTGCGGCGGGTCTGTACGGCGCCGATCAAGGCAAAAATCATCAGAGTAAATGCAGAAATGCCAAGGACCATGAGGTCCATATTCGTGTATTTGTTGACTATTGTAATGATGCGATGTTCGACCCCCAGCCGAATTGGATCGGCAATAAGATAGGGAATTCCGCCCATGCCGGGAGAAAGGAGAACCGCCACTACGACAAGACCAAGCATCAATGGCCTGTCGGGGATCGATCGCTTCCAAAGCAATCCAGTGGCCTCGCAAGCAACGATAAACGTCGCAACGAGGTGGGCAAAATTCAACGGAACATTCAATGCGGTCGGCGAAATGTCCAAGAGCGTCGCTATCGTGGCCAGTAGAGCCCAACCGAGCCATCCATAGTTCAATCGCGTGCCGGCCAGCGACAATTTCTCCGGGGGAGCCGGAAGGCGGTATATGCTTTCGATTGTCGCCATCTGCATCATATTGTGCCAGCCATATTCGCGGCTGTTTGGCAGATCGAATGTGACGAGAGCATAGGGGATGAGTGTCACTGCAGCGATCACAATCCACGAAATCGGAATGCCAGTCTTTATTTTCGGGCGCGAGAAAAGGAGAAGTGCAGCGGCGCCGATGGCATTGGCGGCCGCGGCAGCAGGCGCAAACGTGGAGAATGCAATACCGAGACTGGCGGCCACGGCGAGTTCGAAGGCAACGACCCCCGGTGACAGAATAAACGAAGCGGGAAGCTGCAATCGCGCCGGCAAAGTATCTTTCGGCAAGGCCAGCACCACCAGCAATCCCGGGGCAAACAGCAGCATAAGGGCGCCGCATACGGCAACAAGATTGGCTGGAATTTCCATCGCAGTGAGACGACCTGGAAAAAAGGAAATCAAAAACAAGCAGATCGGAAGGCGGATCGCGCTACACAAAGGCAGGCAAGCGTACTACTGCCCCGGCAAATGCGAGCAGCTTCCGTGATACGCTGTAAGGCTGCCCAGTCCAACGCATTGTGCCGCCCAATCCCCAACCGCGGGCATCCCCCGCGAGACAGCCCCGCCGCGCCCGGCTATAAGGCCCCAAAAGGCCTGCACAACCCGGACACGCCATGAGCGCCACGAACGCGACGTCCTACCCGAAGATCACGCCCGAGGTGATCGCCTCCCACGGCTTCAAGGGCGACGAATACGACCGCCTGCTCGGTATTCTCGGCCGCGAGCCGACCTTCCTGGAGCTCGGCATCTTCTCGGTCATGTGGTCCGAGCACTGCTCGTACAAATCGAGCCGCTTCTGGCTGAAGCAGCTCCCGACCTCGGGACCGAAGGTCATCCAGGGACCGGGCGAGAACGCGGGCGTCGTCGATCTCGGCGATGGCGACTGCGCCGTGTTCAAGATGGAGAGTCACAACCACCCGAGCTTCATCGAGCCCTACCAGGGCGCGGCGACCGGCGTCGGCGGAATCATGCGCGACGTGTTCACCATGGGCGCGCGACCGATCGCGAACCTCAATGCGCTGCGCTTCGGCGATCCCGCGCACCCGAAGACGCGGCATCTCGTGTCGGGGGTCGTCGCCGGCATCGGCGGCTACGGCAACTGCGTCGGCGTGCCGACGGTCGGCGGCGAGACGAACTTCGATCCCGGCTACAACGGCAATATCCTCGTCAACGCGATGTGCATCGGCCTCGCGCGCTCGGACAAGATCTTCTATTCGGCGGCCAAGGGCGTCGGCCTCTCGGTCGTCTACGTCGGTTCGAAGACGGGCCGGGACGGCATCCACGGTGCAACCATGGCGTCCGCCGAATTCGACGACAAGAGCGCGGAGAAGCGCCCTACCGTGCAGGTCGGCGATCCCTTCACCGAGAAGCTGCTGATCGAGGCGTGCCTCGAGCTCATGGCATCGGACGCGATCATCGCGATCCAGGACATGGGTGCGGCGGGGCTCACATCCTCGACGTCCGAGATGGCCGACAAGGGCGGCGTCGGCATCGAGCTGGATCTCGATCACGTGCCGCAGCGCGAGCCCGGCATGACGGCCTACGAGATGATGCTCTCGGAGAGCCAGGAGCGCATGCTCATGATCCTGAAGCCCGGCTCGGAAGGGGCCGGCGAGGCCGTGTTCCGCAAGTGGGGCCTCGATTTCGCGATCATCGGCAAAACCACCGATACCGGCCGCATGATCGTCAAGCACAAGGGCGTGGTCGAAGCGGACCTCCCCGTCGACAAGCTCGCGAACTCGGCGCCGCTCTATGAGCGCCCGTGGGTGCCGACGGTACCGCCGAAAACCATCCTCGCCGAGTGGGTCGCCGCGCCGTCGAGCCTGACAGAAACGCTCTCGCAGATGATGAGCGGCCCGCACCTCGCCTCGCGCCGCTGGATCTGGGAGCAGTACGATCATCTGGTCATGGGCCACACGCTCGGGCGCCCGGGTGGCGACGCGGCGGTCGTGCGGCTCCCCGGCACGAAGAAGGCGATCGCGGCGAGCTGCGATGTGACGCCGCGCTATGTCCTCGCCGATCCGGTCATGGGAACCAAGCAGGCCGTGGTCGAGACGTGGCGCAATCTGACCGCCGTCGGCGCCGATCCGATCGCCATCACGGACAACATGAACTTCGGCAATCCCGAGCGGCCCGAGATCATGGGCCAGTTCGTCGGCTCGGTCGAAGGCATGGGCGAAGCGTGCCGCGCGCTCGGTTACCCGGTCGTGTCGGGCAATGTCTCGCTCTACAACGAGACGAATGGCAAGGGCATTCCGCCTACGCCGGCCATCGGCGGCGTGGGCCTCATTCCTGACTGGTCGAAGACCGCCGACATCAAACTCAAGCGCGATGGCGATCTGCTGATCCTGATCGGCCACGAGGAAGGCCATCTCGGGCAATCGCTCTATCAGCTCCATGTCACCGGCAAGAACGAAGGCGCGCCGCCGCCGGTCGATCTCGAGGACGAGATCAAGGCGGGCAATCTCGTGCGTGCGCTCATCCGCGGTGAGAAGGTATCGGCCGTCCATGATGTGAGCGACGGCGGTCTGCTCGTCGCCGTCGCGGAGATGGCGCTCGCGGGCAATCGCGGCGTCGAGCTTTTCCCCTACGAGGGCAAGCTGCCGGCGCATGCGGTGTGGTTCGGCGAGGATCAGGGGCGCTACGTGCTGGCCGCCGAGCCGTCCACGGCGGAGGAGATCGCCGAGCGGGCGCGGCTCCTCGGCCTCGCCGTGCGCATCATCGGCCGCACTGGCGGCGACGCCATACAACTCAAGGGCGAGGCGGCCCTGCCGCTGGCGAACCTTCGCAAGGGGCATGCAGCTTGGCTGCCGGAGTATATGTCCGGAAAGCGTAATTCCTGATCGTGTTAAGTGTCCGGAAGGCGTCGGTGCTACACTGGACACTGTATTCAGGAGCTAGAGTTCCGTGCGCGAGCGACGCCTGCTTCTCATCATTGGTGGTGGCATTGCCGCCTACAAGTGCCTGGAGCTGATCCGGCGCGCGCGTGAGCGCGGTTTCGCCGTGCGCACGGTGATGACCAAGGCCGCGCAAGCTTTCGTGACGCCGCTCTCCGTCAGCGCGATTTCCAACGAGCGCGTGTTGACCGAGCTGTTCGGCGTCGACGAGGAGCGCGAGATCGGCCACATCCGCCTATCACGCGAGGCCGATCTGATCGTCGTCGCGCCGGCGACGGCGGATCTGTTGGCGAAGATGGCCGGCGGGCATGCCGATGATCTCGCGACGGCCGTCCTGCTCGCGACCGACAAGCCCGTGCTCGTCGCGCCGGCCATGAACCCGCGCATGTGGCAGCACGCGGCGACACAACGCAATGTCGCGCTGCTCGAAGCAGACGGCATGCATTTCGTCGGCCCCAATGCGGGCGAGATGGCGGAGCGCAATGAAGCCGGTCCCGGCCGCATGGCGGAACCGCATGAGATCCTCGCCGCCATCGAGAAGCTCTGGGGTAGCGACACCGCCAACATCGGCGCGAAGCAGCCGCTCGCGGGCAAGCACGTGCTGATCACCGCCGGGCCGACGCACGAGCCCATCGATCCCGTGCGCTACATCGCCAATCGCTCGTCCGGCAAGCAGGGCTACGCGCTCGCTTCCGCCGCGCGCGCGCTCGGCGCTCGCGTGACGCTCGTATCGGGACCGACCGACCTCACCATTCCGCACGGCGTGTTCGTTGCGCGCGTCGAGAGCGCGCGCGAAATGCTGAAGACCGTCGAAGCGGCGCTTCCCGCGGATGTCGGCATCTTCGCGGCAGCCGTTGCCGACTGGCGCGTCGCGGATGCGAGCAACCAGAAGATCAAGAAGGACGCCAAGCAATCGACGCCGACGCTGACGCTCGTCGAGAACCCGGACATTCTGAAGACGGTGGGACACCTGAAGGTCGGCAAGCGCCCGCCGCTGGTGATCGGTTTCGCCGCCGAGACCGAGAACGTCGTCGAGAACGCGAAGAAGAAGCGCAAGAGCAAGGCCGCGGACTGGATCGTCGCCAATGACGTATCGCCGGCGACGGGCATCATGGGCGGCGATCGCAACGCCGTTCACATCGTCGAGGCCGCCGGCGTGGAGAGCTGGCCGGACCTGGACAAGAGCGATGTCGCGCGCCGCTTGATGGATCGCGTGGCGGCCTGGCTGGCGGAGAATACGGGCGAGGCCTGATCGCGCGGGGGCGCGAAAGGACGAACGGGGGCGCATATGGGGAAAGCAGCAACGATCGGGGTCATGCGCCTGCCGCATGGGCAGGGACTGGAGTTGCCTGCTTACCAGTCAGCGGGAGCCGCGGGGATGGACCTCGTTGCTGCCGTGCCCGAAGACGCGCCGATGGAACTCCCTCCCGGCGCGCGCAAGCTTGTTCCGACCGGCCTCGTGCTGCAGATCCCCGAAGGCTACGAAGTGCAGGTCCGCCCGCGCTCGGGTCTGGCCATCCGCCACGGCATTACGCTGCTCAATTCGCCGGGTACGATCGACAGCGACTATCGCGGCGAGGTCATGGTCATGCTGATCAACCTCGGCGCTGAGCCGGTGACCATCGAACGCGGCGAGCGCATTGCGCAGATCATCGTCGCGCCTGTCGTCCAGGCTACGCTCGCCGAGGTGAGGGAAGTTTCAGAAACTGAACGTGGCGCGGGCGGCTTCGGCTCCACAGGATCGAAAACGAGACCCCGGAACAGAAAGCCGACCGCTTGAAGTCAACGCTTTGATAGTGACGAGCACGACGGCTGGTTCGGGCCGCCGCTCTCTCGTGCACGGGTGCGGTTGTCGTTGGCCGATGTCGCGAGCTCGCGACCATCGTACTTCTCGGCGAGCTTACGCAAAGCCTCCCGCATGGGATACGGAAGGTCTTCCAACGGCACAATTTCCTTGCGCAGTTGGCGCCCCAGTCGCTTCAGTGTGAGTTTCTCCATGGCTCATGCTCCTCAGTGTAAAGAACCGAGCTAAGCCAAAGATGTTCCCCATCATTTCGAGAATGTAATTCGCGCGATTTTAGCGATTCGATAACATCCGATTCGCGCTCGCGGATTTTTACGCCTGCTTAATTCGTTCCATGCCGCCCATGTAGGGGCGCAGGCGCTCGGGGATGAGCACCGAGCCATCGGCCTGCTGGTAATTCTCCAGGATCGCAATAAGCGTGCGGCCGACCGCGAGGCCGGAGCCGTTCAGCGTATGCACGAACTCGGTGCCCTTAGCCCCTGCCGGACGGAAGCGGGCGCCCATGCGCCGCGCCTGGAAGTCGCCGCACACAGAGCAGGAGGAAATCTCTCGGTAGGCGTCCTGCCCGGGCAGCCAGACCTCGATGTCGTAGGTCTTCTGGGCGGAGAAGCCCATGTCGCCCGTGCACAACACGATCGTGCGGTGGGGGAGACCGAGGCGCTGCAGGATCGTCTCGGCGCAGTTGGTCATGCGCTCGTGCTCGGCGAGCGACTGCGCGGGCGTCGTGATGGAGACGAGCTCGACCTTGCTGAACTGGTGCTGGCGGATCATGCCGCGCGTGTCGCGACCGGCGGCGCCCGCCTCCGAGCGGAAGCACGGCGACCATGCCGTGTAGCGGAGCGGCAGTGCCGCCTCGTCGATGATCTGCTCACGCGCGAGGTTGGTCAGGGAAACCTCGGCGGTGGGGATGAGGTGGAGCGAAGCCTCGAACAGAGAAGCCATTAGCTTTTCCATGCCCACTCGAGCGGCCAAGCGATAAAGATCCACTTCGTCGTCGCCCGTGTGTTGCAGTGGGTTCGACTTCATATCCTGCTGGATATCTTTGGCCTGCTGAGAGAGCTCGTCAGCGGACAATTTTCGCGCTGTTCGGAACAAATCTTCCTCGAACTTCGGCAGCTGTCCGGTGCCGTAGACGGCCTGATCGCGCACGAGCAGCGGCACCTGGCATTCTGTGTAGCCGAACTCGCCAGTGTGGATGTCGAGCATGAACATGGCGAGCGCTCGCTCCAGTCGCGCCAGCGCGCCCTTCAGCACGACGAAGCGGGCGCCCGACATGCGCGCCGCCGCCTCGAAGTCCATGAGGCCGAGCGCTTCGCCGATCTCGAAGTGCTGCTTCGGCTTGTTCAGGCCGGCTGCGGGCACACCCTTGGGATCGCCCCAGCGGCGCACCTCGACGTTGGCCGTCTCGTCGGCGCCGTCCGGGACCTCGGCGAGTGGGATGTTCGGCAGTACTTCGAGCGCCGCTGTCAGCTCTGCTTCGATCTCGCCCTGTTGCTTCTCGTCCGCCTGAAGCTGGTCCTTCAGCGCTGCGACCTCGGCCATGAGCTTTTGCGCTAGCGCCTCGTCCTTGGCACCCTTGGCCTTGCCGATCTCCTTCGAGGCTGCATTGCGCCGCGCCTGCGCTTCCTGCAGCCGCGTCTTGATCGCGCGCAGTTCCTCGTCCTTCGCGATGATGGTGGACGACAGCGGCTCCACGCCGCGGCGCGCGAGGCCCGCGTCGAAGGCGGCGGGGTTGTCGCGAATAGCTCGGATATCGAACATGGGTGTAGCCCTGACGGCTGTGATCTCAGCGTTGCGGGCTGTCTTAGGGGGCCCGGGCTGGCGCGTCCAGTAGGCTCGGGGCGGCCAGCTCTAGGCCCGATCGCCGCGTGCGCGCTGCCAGTAGGCGGTGGTCGTCTCGAGTAGGGCCTCGTGGCTCATTTTCAGCCCCTGCGAGGCAATGCAGAGCCCGTCCGCGCCGACCGCGGCATTGAGCGGCCGCGTGATCCGCGCGAGGGCCGTAAGTTTCAGTGCGCGCTCATAGGCCGGATCGACGCCGAGCACGATCGCGGGCTGATTGTAGGCGGACCAGGTGGACACGCTCCGGATGGCCGACCAGGGCACGATCCTGCCAGTGAGGCGCACATCGCGGATGCCGCTCGGCGAGAGGATCACGATGGGCCCGCGCAGCGCTAACAGGCGCCACGCGCCGACGAGCGCGATGAAGCCGAAGAAGGTGACGCCGAAACCGCCGACGACCTGTCCCGTGAAGCCGTGCGCCGGCGTGATGAAGAGCGACAGGAGGACGAAGCCGAGCCCCACGGCGATCACCCCGATCATCCGCCACGGCGAAAGCCCGATCTCGATCGTGCGTGTCGTATCGATGGCCATAAGAGCCACCCTGATGCGCGTCCCCCGGCCAGTGCCCGGCTAGCGCCGATACTGGCCACCCCCGTCCATGTCGATGACGGTGCCCGAGAGATACGCCACCTGCGGCGCCGCGAGCATGACCGTCAGCGCTGCTACTTCTTGCGGTTCTTTGAGGCGGCCGAAAGGCAGGCCGCTGAGCAACTCCTCCCAGCGGCTTTCGTCGCCGAAGGTCGTCTTCGCGCGCGCCTTGGAAAGCGTCATGATGCGGTCCGTGCGCGTCGCCGCCGGATTGATGCCGAATACGCGCACGCCGAAGTCCGCCGCGCCCGCGCCGACGCCTTTCGTGAAAGCATTGAGGCCGGCATTGCCCATGGAGCCGCAGATGTAGTCCCACCGCGGCGCCGGCCCCGCCATGCCGATGATGTTGATGATCGTGCCGGCCTTGCGCGGCTGCATCTGCTTCAGCGCGAGCTGCGTCATGTGCACATAGCCCATGACCTTGAGCGCCCAGGCTTCCGTCCACTTGGCCATGCTCATGTCGAGAATGCTGCCGCCGGGAATGGCGCCTGCATTGTTCACGAGGATGTCGATGTCGGGATAGCGCGCCATGGTCGCTTCGCGCTGTGACTCCTGCGAGAGGTCGGCCGCATGCGTCGTCACATTGGCCTGATGGCGCGAGCGGATGCCGTCAGCGGCGGCATTGAGCGTATCGGCGCTGCGCGAGACGAGAATGACGTCGGCGCCTTCGGCGGCAAAGGCTTCTCCGATGGCCACGCCGATACCCTTCGATCCGCCCGTGACGAGAACCTTCTTGCCGGCAAGGTGCAGGTCCATGGCGGTTCTCCCTGAAGGTCGGCGGCGCTATCCGCCGATGGTTTCGATCGAGACGGGAAAGAGCGGCGCGAGGTCGTCGACCTGCATGATGTGATAGACGCTGAAGCGATAGGCGTCGCCGGCCGTCATCTCGGGCGGTGTGAACGGAAAGCCGAGGTTGCCGGCTGTCGAGATACGGCCCGGGAATGGTGCGTGCAGCAGATACTGCTTCGCGGTGGCGGCGACGGCGCGCGCTTCCTCTTCGCTCTCGGCAATGCACTCGACGAGCACGCCCACTTCCTCCGGCACCGTCGTCACGGGCTGGCCGCCGACGACGCCGAGGCCATAGAAGCGGAAGAAGAGCTCGTACGGTCGCTTCGGATTGGGCGGCACCAGCTCGCGCACCATGGCCTCGACGCTGGCGGCGATCTCCTGCGACTTGGCGATGAATACCGGGTCCGTCGAGCCCGCGACGAGCACGGCACGCGCGCCGAGACGCCTCGCGCCTTCGATCTTCACGGAGAACTGCGTGGCTGGTTCCCAGCGGCCGCCGGACACGCGCACGCGCCGCTCGTCCACGGCCTCATACTTGGCATCGGCGAGATAGAGCACGCCTTCGGGCTCAGCGACGGAAAGCGGATCGGCCTGCTCGTACAGGCTGTGCGCGGCCACCGACATGGGCGTTGCGCGCCGGTTCGGGTTCATGCTTTCGAGGACGAAGCTCTCGCCTTCGAGCGTGCCGAGCATGGCGTCGCGCCCGCCGCCCTCGCAGCAGAGCGAGGCGCACTCGATGATCTTGGCCATCTGCAGCGCAGGACCGACGGGAAAGCCGAGGCGCTGCGGCAGCGTCGCGTAGATGGCCGTGTCACACGCGCGTCCGGCGATGATGATGTCCGGCTCGAGATCGATGGCGCGCTGGAAAGCCTCCATGCCCATCTGGCCGACAATGCGCGCGGCGCCATCGACGTCGGCCTCGGTGAGCGGCTCGATCGGGCCGATCGACGTGACCTTGCCCGCGCGCACGGCGGTCTTCACGACATCGCGCGGCATTTCGGCGCCGATGGTGGCGACGCGGAAGTTGAGGTCGTTCTCGCGCGCGATCTCGCGGATGATCTCCATGGTCTCGGCGAGATGCGGATCGCCGCCGCCGGTGCCGGCCGTGCCGAGAATGAAGGGAATGCGGTTCCTGACCGCGCCGACGATGGCGAGGCCGAGATCGCGCTTCGAGGACCGCCGCGCCGTCGCGAGCTTTCCCGCGCCGAGATAGTAGGGGCCGGGATCGACCGAGCCCATGTCGGCACCGATCAGATGCGGCTTCCGTGCGAGGCCGGCGCGGAAGGCCGTCTCTGGAATGCCGTAGCCGAGCTGGCCCGATGCCGAGAGGATGCGCAGCGGCCCCTTCTCGCGCTTCCAGGCGTCGATGGTGGCGGCAAAGGCGCTCATATCTCGATGTCCAGGATGGGGCGATGCTGCTGCGCGCCGTAGACGTCGGTGTCGCCGGGCGTGCCGGCGATGATGCGGCGGGGCAGCACGATCTTGATGGCGTTGGCGGCCGGATAGGGAATGATCTCGGCCTCGGCGACGTTGTAGCGCTGGGCGATCACGGCCGCCTTGAGGCTCGGCGCGGCGAGCGCACGCTCGTACATCTCACGGCTGTCGAACATGAGGTCGAGCGTGACCTGGGTCGGCCCGGCGTTCTTCGAGCGGATGACGCGCGCGGCGTCGATCAGTTTCATGGGCTTGATCCTGGGACGTTCCCTGCGGTTCTTCTTGATTAAGTCCATACATATTGCGGCACGCGACCGGTCTCGCGCAATGCCCCAGCCCTGCAAAGCAGTAGGCCCGCAACGCAAGGCGTGCGGGCCTATGGAAATTCTCGGAATTGCGATGCAGGCGTCAGCTCACCTCGGCCAGCAGCGAAAGCTGGTAGCCGTTCGAGCCGTCGCGGTCGACGAGGCGCGTCGGATAGCTGCCGGTGAAGCAGTGATCGGTGAACTGCGGGTTCTTCGCATCGCGGCGATCGAAGCCCATGGCGCGGTACGTGCCGTCGATCGAGAGGAAGGCGAGGCTGTCGGCACCCATGAATTCGCGCATTTCATCGACGGACATGTTCGCGGCGAGCAGCTCGTCGGTGCGCGGCGTGTCGATGCCGTAGAAATCCGGGTACTTGATCGGCGGGCTCGAGATCCGCATGTGGACCTCCCTGGCGCCCGCATCGCGGATCATGGTGACGATCTTCTGCGAGGTGGTGCCGCGGACGACGCTGTCGTCGATGAGGACCACACGCGCGCCGCGGATGACGCCGACGTTCGCGGAATGCTTGAGCTTCACGCCGAGCTGGCGGATGCGCTGCTCGGGCTCGATGAACGTGCGGCCGACGTAGTGATTGCGCACGATGCCGAGTTCATAAGGAATGCTCGAGAACTGCGAATAGCCGATGGCCGCCGGCACGCCCGAATCGGGGATCGGCACGATCACGTCGGCAGGGATGAGCGACTCGCGCGCCAGCTCGATGCCGAAGTTCTTGCGCACGTCATAAACACTGCGCCCGCCGGAGACCGAGTCTGGGCGGGCGAAGTAGATGTACTCGAAGATGCACGGACGGGCCGGGCGTTTGGGGAAGGGACGATGGCTCTCGATGCCCTCCGCCGTAATGACGACCACTTCGCCGTTGTCGATCTCGCGCACGAACGTCGCGCCGACGATGTCGAGGGCGCACGTCTCGGACGCGAGCACGTAGGCCTCGCCGAGTTTGCCGAGCACGAGCGGGCGGATGCCGACGGGGTCGCGGGCGCCAATCAGCATGTCGTTGGTGAGGCCGACGAGCGCGTAGGCGCCTTCGATCTGGAGGAGCGCGTCGATGAAGCGCTCGACGATGCGGCGCTTCTTCGAACGGGAAATGAGGTGGAGGATGACCTCGGTATCGGAGGTCGACTGGCAGATGGCGCCCGAGGAGACGAGCTCCTGGCGGAGCGTCAGGGCGTTCGTGAGATTGCCGTTGTGGCCGACGGCGAAGCCGCCCGTGTCGAGGTCGGCGAAGAGCGGCTGCACGTTGCGGAGCACGACGTCGCCGGTCGTCGAGTAGCGGTTGTGGCCGACGGCCATGCGGCCCCTGAGCCGTTCGATTACGCTTGCTTTCGAGAAGTTGTCGCCCACGAGACCCAGCCGGCGCTCCTGATTGAAGCGTTTGCCGTCGTAGGTAACGATGCCGCAGCCTTCCTGGCCGCGGTGCTGAAGCGCGTGCATTCCGAGCGCGGTAATCGCAGCCGCATCATCGTGGCCGAAGACCCCGACGACGCCGCATTCCTCATGGAGCGTGTCGCCTGACCAGTCCGGATCGTCGTTAAGCTGCGCTGCGGCGTCCCGGGTCTGCGGCAAGGACATCATCGCTGCGGCTCCATCGCTGCCGGTTGAGCGCCGGATATGTGAGTGACGCCGCCTCGATTCAAGATCAGCGGCGGCGTCAATAGG
>JAEWIJ010000210.1 GCA_023387235.1 Pseudomonadota bacterium | reverse complement strand
ATCGCAGGAGATTATGTGGCGGCGCCCGGAGGCATCCTGCACCTCCACCGCTTGCACGCCGCGAGATCCATGCGCACCGACGACTTCAGCGCCGCGGAGCACGCGGACATCGCGCTTCACAAGATTGCTGTCGAGCGCCGGCGCCGTGTCCGCGCGGCTGTCGATGATGGCTTCGATGCTGATCCCCGCGACGGCGGCATCGAGTGCCGTCTGCCAGCCGTCGTCGCAGCATGTGAAGACCGCTAGGCGCTGCCCCGGTGTCACTGCAAAGCGATTGATGTAGCTGCGTACCGCTCCCGCAAGTATGACGCCTGGGCGATCGTTGTTCGCGAAGACCAGCGGCCGCTCGAATGCGCCCGCGGCTAGGATCGCGCGGCGTGCATAAATGCGCCACATGCGCTGGCGTGGTTGGAATGGCGGCGGCGTGGCCACATGGTCGTTCACGCGCTCGAGTGCACCGTAGGTGCCGCCATCGTAGGCGCCGAAGACTGTCGTGCGCCGCATGATGCGCACGTGCGGCATCGACGCAAGCTCGGCCACTGCCGCTGCTGCCCACGTGCTCCCAGGTGCACCATCAATCTCGTGACGCTCCGCATTGAGCCGTCCGCCCGGAAGGAAATCCTCATCCGCCAGGATCACGCGCGCGCCGCTCCGCGCGGCGGTAAGAGTCGCCATGAGTCCTGCGGGACCGCCGCCGATGACCAGCACGTCGCAGTGCGCGTGCGCCTTCTCGTAGTGGTCGGGGTCCTCGGCCGCCGCACTGCGCCCGAGGCCAGCAGCGCGCCGGATGAGCGGCTCGTAGATCTTTTCCCAGAAGGCCGCGGGCCACATGAAGGTCTTGTAGTAGAAGCCCGCGGACAGAAAATTGCCGGCGAGCCCGTTCAGCGCCAGCAGATCGAAACCGAGGCTCGGCCAGCGGTTCTGGCTCTGCGCTTCGAGCCCATCAAACAGCTCGACGGTGGTCGCGCGCGTATTGGGTTCGCGGCGCACACCGGATCTGAGTTCGACGAGCGCGTTCGGCTCCTCGCTGCCGGCAGAGAGAATGCCGCGTGGGCGGTGATACTTGAAGGAGCGCCCGACGATGCCAACGCCATTGGCGATCAGCGCAGAGGCGAGCGTGTCGCCTGCGAAGCCGGACATGGTGCGGCCGTCGAAGCGGAATTGGATTGGCCGGGCGCGATCGATCAGACCGCCGCTCGGCAGGCGCGTCGCACTGCTCATGACGGATCTCTCTCGCTGCGCGCACTTGCGAAGGTCACGGCAGCAATCTCATGTGTGCGGGTGTCGCGCGTGACGATGAGCCAGCGCCGACAGCCGGCCGCGTGATACCAGAGCTCGCGATGCTGGCCCGCAGGGTTTGCGCGAACGTAAGCGTACTCGTAGAAAGCTTGCGCATCGTTCTCGGCCGGGCGCGCGAGCAGCGCATCGGCATCGCCGAGCACGGTGAACTCGTCATTCGATCGCTCGCCGCAGTACGGGCATCGGACGCGCATCGTCGCTGACCTTAATGGAGATTGGGCTGGGCGCCGGCGCCCTTTTCGTCGATGAGACGGCCGCTCGCGAAGCGGTCGAGGCGGAAGCCGGCATTCAAAGCGTGCGGTGCGTCGCGCGCGATCGTGTGCGCAAAGCACCAGCCCGACGCGGGCGTCGCCTTGAAGCCGCCGTAGCACCAGCCGCAGTTGAGGTAGAGGCCGTCGATCGGTGATTTGTCGATGATCGGCGAGCCATCCATGGACATATCCATGATGCCGCCCCAGTGGCGCAGCGTGCGCACGCGGCCAATCGCGGGCCAGAGCGCCATGCCCGCTTCGTGCACGTCCTCGATGATGTAGAGGTTGCCGCGCTGCGCATAGGAATTGTAGCCGTCGATGTCGCCGCCGAAGACGAGGCCGCCCTTGTCCGACTGGCTGATGTAGAAGTGGCCGGCGCCGAAGGTGATCACCTGATCGATCGCCGGCTTGATGCCTTCGCTGACGAAGGCCTGCAGCACATGGCTCTCGATCGGCAGTCTGAGGCCAGCCATGGCCGCGACGCGCGAGGAATTGCCCGCGCATGCGAGCCCGATCTTGCCCGCGCGAATGAAGCCCCGTGTCGTCTCGACGCCGACGGCGCGACCGCCTTCGATGCGGATGCCGGTAACCTCGGTATTCTGAAGAATATCGACGCCGCGGCTGTCGGCGCCGCGCGCGTAACCCCATGCCACGGCATCGTGGCGCGCCGTGCCGCCGCGTCGCTGAAGCAATCCGCCATGAATCGGAAAGCGCGCGTTCTCGAAGTCGAGGAAGGGCGCCATCCTCCGCACGCCGTCGGCATCGATCAGCTCGGCATCCACGCCGGCGAGCCGCATGGCATTGCCGCGCCGGACATAGGCATCGCGCTGACCGTCCGAGTGGTAGAGATTGAGCACGCCGCGCTGGCTCACCATGGCGTTATAGTTGAAGTCCTGCTCGAGGCCTTCCCAGAGCTTCATCGACCACTCGTAAAAGTGCGTATTATCAGGGAGCAGGTAGTTCGAGCGGATGATGGTCGTGTTGCGGCCGACATTGCCCGAGCCGATGTAGCCTTTCTCGACGACGGCGATGTTCGTCAGTCCGTGCTCCTTGGCGAGGTAGTAGGCTGTCGCAAGCCCATGCCCGCCACCGCCGACGATCACGACGTCGTAGTGTGCCTTGGGCTCCGGTTCGCGCCAGGCGGGCGCCCAGCCTTTACCGCCGCGCAGACCTTCTCTCAGAACCGCGAAGATCGAGTATTTCATAATGGCCCCTGGCAGGCCCGGGGCGCGCCCGGTTGCCCAGCGGTCTTAGAGCGAGAATGCTTCCGAGGGAAGCGGCGCCCCGTGCATATCAGGGCTTGATCATTGAGCGCGGGCGCCCGATCCTCGCGCATCCGAAGCGATCCGGAGGCGCCTATGTCTGTCCTGAATTTCGAGCGGTATGCAGGGGGCGCCAGCGCCAGTGCGCGCTTCACGCCGACGAACCTCGTCGTCGCCGGGTGGACTGGAACCGACGAGAAGGGCCTCCTGCACCATATCGAGGAACTGGCGGCCCTGGGTGTTCCGCGGCCCTCGTCGGTGCCCGTGTTCTATCGCAATGCCGTCTCGAACGTGATGCAGGTGGACCGTCTGCAGGTACTTGGCCCTGATACCTCCGGCGAGGTCGAGCCGGTCGTGCTCGCCATGGATGACGGACTCTGGCTCACGGTCGGGTCCGATCATACCGACCGCAAGGCCGAGGCGATGGGCATCGCGCTCTCGAAGCAGCTTTGCGCCAAGGTGCTGGGCACCTCGGCCTGGCGGCTTGAGGATGTTGCTGACCGCTGGGAGAGCCTCATCGTACGATCGCACGCAACGATCGACGGCAAGCGCGTCCTTTACCAGGAAGGCACGCTCAAGAGCCTGCGCCATCCGGCCGATTTGATCGCGCGCTACAGTGGCAGCAAGGCGCTTCCTGCGGGGACCGTGATGATGGGCGGCACCATGTCGGCAATCGGCGGGATCAGGCCGGCGTCACGCTTCGAGATGGAGCTCGAGGATCCGGCGACGGGCGCGCGCATCGTGCACGCGTACGACATCGAGGTTCTGCCGGTGGTTACATGATCGCCGGGCCTGTCAGCATTCGCGACGGCACTCCCGTTCGGCCTGCGGTATGGGCGAGAAATCGCATGAGTCATACCGCGCCGGCCGCCGCCTCTGGGCTGTGCCCTTCTTCGTAGTCATCGACACGACGTCGCCGCCTTTCGTGAACCTTCGCAGGGGTGGCCGCCGGCGCATGTCGCAAAGAATGCGTCTTGCGCCTTCGACGCTGCCGACCACGCGCGGGGCGCAAGAGCAACTCTCATGCGAGCTGCGGCGCTGGTTCTGGGCACAGCAGAGAACAGTGCGACCCATGGCGAAGGCCATGCCGCCGATGGCGTGCTGGCGGAGGGCGACATCCATCTCGTCCGCATTCTCCCGCCGGCGCGTACGTATCCATTCGGCGCCATAGAGCTGATGCTGGCTGCTCCAGCCGAGGAGCGCTGCGGGCGCACACAGCGTGTGCGAGAGGAAGTCGCGATCCTCGCGGATATCGACGATCTGGCTATCCATGTAGGGCTCGGAGAAGCGCACACGGTTGGTCACGCAGGACGTATTGAACACGACGGCGGCCGTGCAGGGAAAGCCACGCGCGATATGTACGGCGAGGCCACCGCCGAGCGAGTGGCCGGTCACGTGGAACCGCACGACCCGCCCTTGGGCGCGCGCGAAAGCCTGCTTGCGGATGTTCTTGAAGGCCTCGCGGGCGAGGCGATACTGGTCCCATGGATTGAACCACTGTGTGACCCAGGATGCATTCGCGAGGGCATCCGTCGGTGTCGGCAGGAGCTTGGCCCAGCCGTCGCCACCGATCTGGTCAGTGCCGCGGAAGGCGACGAGCACGTGATCCTCGTTGTCGACCGTCCGGCTGAAGATCGTGTAGCCTAGTCCGCTCGGATCGCTGACCGGCTCGCCGACGGCCTTCCAGCTCGGATCTAATTTCACGAGGTCGCCGCTTTCACGCCCGGTGCCGCCATAGGCATTGAGGCTTGCGATCGCGTACGGGAGGAAGGTCGCCGAGATATGCTCCTTGTTCTCGCAGCCGTCGGGATCGTCGCAGCCGGCCTCGGGACCGCTCGAGGGCGCCTCTCTGAGGTCGGGTATGACGGGCGCCTTGCAGACGTTCTGAGCCGTGCTCTCGGCGGTAATGTCGAGCGACGCCCGGCTGACCGGCTGGCCTTGCCAGGCCGCGAGACCGATCATCGGCACGATCAGGAGCGTGAAATAGCGGCGCATCGGACGTTCCCCCGGACAGCCGGCTCAAGTATCCTCGCAGGCGACCGCTGTCCAGATTCGGCGGCTCACCGAAAATCGATGGCGGTGCTACAGCGTGCGACGAGCAGGAAAAGGTCTGTCGGAATCAAGAGCTTGTCCGCATGATCGAGACGGCCATGTTCCCACGGGAGCACACGACGGGATACGATTACCTCTCTAGCGGAGGAATGCGACAATCGGGGGACGGCTGGAGCTGTCGAAAATCGATATGGAACAGGGCGCCGTGCCCGTAGAACGAGGCTGCATCCTGCTGCCTCGCTCTTGCCCTTCCGATCAATTAGAACTACTCAAAAAGGAGCGGTACGGACTGAGCGCCCATGGCGTCCCATAACGACATCACGATAGAGATCACGCCGCAGGTCCTGCTCAAGGCCTACTCGTGCGGCATCTTTCCAATGGCCGAGAGCGCCGACGACCCAGCACTTTACTGGATCGAACCGCAGGCGCGGGGCATCCTTCCGCTCGACGCCGTGCACGTTCCGCGCCGGCTTGCGAAGACCGTCCGTCAGGGTTTTTTCGAGGTCCGCATCAACAGCAATTTCGAGGCCGTGATCGAGGGCTGCGCGGCTTCGAAGGCCGGGCGTCGCTCGACCTGGATCAACGCGCGCATCCGCAGCCTGTACGGCGCGCTCTTCGAGCAGGGCTATTGCCACACCGTTGAAACCTGGCGGGATGGCCGGATGGTCGGCGGCCTGTATGGCGTCGCGCTCGGCGGGGCCTTCTTTGGCGAGAGCATGTTCTCGACCGAGAGGGATGCGAGCAAGGTTGCGCTCGTCTACCTGTGCGCGCGGCTGGCACACGGCGGTTTCACGCTGCTCGACACGCAGTTCGTGACGGATCACCTGCGCCAGTTCGGGACCGTCGAGGTGGAGCGGCAGGAATTCCACCGACTGCTTGAGCCGGCTCTGGCGTGCGAAGCGGACTTCCACGCTTTGCCGATCGATGCCTCGCCCGATCAGGTCCTCGCGGCGCTGAGGGCTGCCGCACTCCACGATGCCTGAAAGTGCCGCCGGGCTCAGAAGGGCAGGCGCGCCGCCTGATGGCTGAAATAGTTGTCGATCGCTGAGCGGATCGAACGGGCGACATTGCCACGCCACGCCTCCGAGCGGAGCTGAGCGGCATCGGCGCGGTTGGTCACATAGGCAAGCTCGATCAGCACGGCCGGCACCTTGGCCGTCTTGAGGACCTGGAAGGCCGCGTTGCGGTCCGGGTTCTCGTTCATGTTTGTGCTGCGGCCCATGTTCTCGATGACCGCTCGCGCGAAGATGTTGGTGCGGTCGCGCGTTGACTCGACTTCCCGTCCGACCAGATCGGCGAGGATGGTCTTGACTGCCGTTCCCTGGCGCCCGATCCCCTTGAGGGCGGCGAGTTCGGTATCGGAAAGCGCTTCGTTCGCACTCTCCCGCAGCGCCGATTTCGCGAGGTTGTTGGCGACCGAGTCGCGCAGCGAGTAGATGGTCGCGCCGCGGGCCCGGGCGCTCGCATAGTCCGCGTGAATGGCGATGAAGAGGGCGGCCTTGCGTTCCTCGGCAAATTCCCGACGCTCCTCGAGAGGTACGAACGTGTCGTCCTCGCGGGTCATGGCGACGCGGTAGCGACCGCTGGCACGGAGCTGATCGCGGAGCGTGCGCGCGAAGGCCAGGACGACGTCCTTCTCGACGATGCCATTGCGGGTCGCGCCGGAATCGTGGCCGCCATGGCCGGGATCGAGCACGATCAACGGCTTGTAGGCATTTGCGGCGCGCTTGTCCGGGCGCTCGGCCGGACGGGGCACCGGCGGCTGTATCGCGCCGCTGATGCTGGCGCGCTGGATGACCGACTGCGGCATGGCAACGGCCGCCTGCAGCAGCGAATTCATGTCGGTGGCAGCAGGCGAGATCTCGAGCGAGAGGAGCACGGGGCCGCTGCCGCCGCCCTCGAGAAACTCCGATTTGTCGACGACTACGGGCTCCGTCACGTTGATTACGACGCGCATTTTGCCAGGGGCGCCGAGGCCCGCACGAAAGCCACTCACGATACCGACTGGCTCACCGGTCAGCGAGGGCGGTAGCTGCAGCTTGACCGTCGGCAGATCGACGATGACGCGATTGGGGTTCGGCAGCGACTGGACCTGATAGTCGACCTTGCGCTCGAGCGCGATCACGAACCGGGTCTTCCGGGGAGCGGCGGACGGCGCTGCAGGGATGGGTGCGGCGGAGGCGAGCTCGGCCGGCGCGGCAGCGAGGGCGGACTGGGCGGCGGCTTCTTCCGCGACCATGCCCCCAAGGAGGGCAAGCGCGAAGGCGGACAAACGCATACACGCACGCAGCCGGGAAGCCTCCCGGCTACCTGCACCTGCCTGAAACATGACGACTAACCCCCGTCAACGCGACACCGGTTTCAGTGGTGAGCTTGGTAACCTTAGACCCGGAACGTGGCTATTTCCGGGAAAACCCTGGCTCTTGTTATGGAACGAGAAAGGTTAAGATCGCGCGAACGCCCGTCGCGGAAGCGAGCAATCGGCCGCGGGGCCGGCGTCGAGGGGCCGGCCGCCGGTGCGCTGCCTGAGAGGCGCCGTTAAGCGTGTCTCTACGCGGGGACGATCGTCTTATCCCCGCGCATCGCAGTTCGCGTACTGTGTCTCGTGCTGCCCTCTCCCCTGGCAGGCATGATGCACTTTCAGGCGAAGGCGCCATTTGACTTTCTGGTGTCCGCCGTCGTCTTATTGCTGAGGCAAGAGCTGAAAGCTCGTTCAACAGGTTTCGGTGGCTGGTATTTTGTGTGGCTGGTCGGCGGAAGATAATGTCCAACAAAAGGGGAGGCTCCTGATGAGCACCATGCGTCGCGCGCTCGCCGTCTTGACGGCAGCCGCTGCTATTCCACTCCTTGCTACGGCTGCGAATGCCCAGAAGACTCTGCGCTTCGTTCCCCACTCGGACCTGAAGATCCTCGACCCGATCTGGACCACGGCCTACGTGGTCCGCAATCACGGCTACATGATCTACGACACCCTCTTCGGCATGGACGACAAGGGCGAGATCAAGCCGCAGATGGTCGACACCTACAAGCTGTCGGACGACAAGCTCACGTGGACCATGACGCTGCGCGACGGCCTCACTTGGCACGATGGAAAGCCGGTGACGACCGAGGACATCATTCCGTCCATCAAGCGGTGGGCGGCCAAGGACTCGATGGGCCAGAAGATGATGTCGTTCGTCGCGTCGATCGACACGAAGGACGCGAAGACCTTCGAGATCAAGCTGAAATCGCCGACGGGTCTTGTGCTTCTAGGGCTCGGCAAGCCGTCGTCGAACGTGCCGTTCATGATGCCGAAGCGCGTCGCCGAGACGGACCCGAACAAGCAGATCGAGGAGTTCGTCGGCTCGGGTCCGTTCGTCTTCAAGCGCGACGAGTGGCAGCCCGGCAGCAAGATCGTCTACACGAAGTTCGAGGGCTACAAGCCGCGCTCGGAGCCGCCGTCCGGCACCACGGGCGGCAAGGTGGTGAAGGTCGATCGCGTTGAATGGCGGCCGATCCGCGACCATCAGCAGGCTGTCAATGCGCTCCTTGCCGGCGAGGTCGATTACATCGAGTCGCCGCCGCACGATCTCGTTCCGCTCATCAAGAAGAGCAAGGACGTCTACACGTTCAATTGGAACCCGCTCGGGAACCAGTTCACGTTCCGCTTCAATGTCCTCCACAAGCCTTTCGATAATCCGAAGATCCGACAGGCTCTCTTCTATGCCTTCAACCAGGAGGATTTCCTGAAGGCCGTCGTCGGCACGGACGAGTTCTACAAACTTTGCAAAGGCATGTTCATCTGCGGCACGCCGTTCGGCACGGACGCCGGTTTCGAGGACAAGCTCGAGTCGAACTTCAAGAAAGCGCGCGAACTGCTCGCCGAGGCGAAGTACGACGGTACGCCGATCGTGCTCATGCATTCGACGGACCTTCAGGTGCTGACGAATCTCGCCCCTGTCGCGAAGTCGCTTATGGAGCGCGCCGGCCTCAAGGTCGACATGCAGTCCATGGACTGGCAGACAGTGGTTGCCCGTCGCGCCAAGAAAGATCCGCCGGAAGCGGGCGGCTGGCACGCCTTCCTGACGTCGTGGGTTGCGGGCGATCTGCTCAATCCCGTGATGGCGGGCTTCCTGAATGCGGGTTGCGACAAGGCCATGTTTGGCTGGCCCTGCGACGAGCAGATCGAGAAGCTGCGTGACGACTTCGCCAGGGAAACCGATCCTGCCAAGCAGAAGGCTATTGTCGAGGCCGTCCAGAAGCGCGTCGCCGAGTATCCGACGCATATCCACCTTGGCCAGTGGTACAACCCCGGTGCGCTGCGCAACAACGTGAAGGGCGTTGTCGCCGCGCCGGCGCCGGTGCTCTGGAACATCTCGATCGAGTAGTCACCCGGCGCCTTTAGCGCCAGCACAATCCGGCGGCCGAGCAGGGCTTTCGAAGTCTTGCTCGGCCGCATTCTTTTCACTCGATACAATGCCCGAAACGTCCGCCAGGTGCCGGATCTACCAGCATTTGGTGGCCGCGCAGGCGCTGGTGCTTTGGAATATCACAATTGAATAATGGCTTGGGTGACGTATTGTATTCCCGGCGGGCTCGCCGCCGGGAATACCGCTCGGTGCCGCAGTTCGCTGTAGTTCGCCAGCCAGACCAGGAGCTTCATGGGCAGCTATATTCTCCGGCGGGTCTTCTCCACGTTGCCGGTGCTGGCGATCGTGGCGGTGCTCGTTTTCCTCATGCTGCGTCTGACGCCGTCGGATCCGGCGGCCATCATTGCCGGCGACTATGCGAGCCCCGAGCAGATCGAGGGCATCCGCGAACGCCTTGGCCTCAACGAGCCGATCCTCAAGCAGTTCTTCATCTGGATCGGCGGCGTGCTTCAGGGCGATTTCGGCGAAAGCTTCTTCTACAAGAAGCAGGTCGCCGAGCTTATCGGCGAGCGGCTCGAGCCGACGCTGTCGCTGTCCCTTTTGACGATCGTGCTCGTGGTGCTCGTCGCCGTCCCGCTCGGCGTTATCGCGGCGCATAATCACGGCACCTGGATCGATCGCTTCGTAATGGGGTTTTCGGTTCTCGGTTTCTCCATTCCGGTATTTGTCGTCGGATACATCCTCATCTATGTTTTCGCGGTGACGCTCGACTGGCTGCCGGTGCAAGGTTACCAGCGGATCAGCGACGGTGTGGGCGGATGGCTGCTTCGCCTGATATTGCCGGCGATGACACTCTCCGTCGTCTTTATCGCGTTCATTGCCCGCATGACGCGCACGAGCGTGCTTGAAGTGCTGAACGAGGACTACATCCGCACAGCGCGCGCGAAGGGCCAGACCGAGATCAAGGTGCTGGTCCGTCATGCACTCGCTAATGCGGCAGTGCCCATCCTCACCATCATCGGCCTCACCGTGGCGATCCTGATCGGCGGTGTGGTCGTAACGGAGTCGGTTTACACGCTACCAGGCCTCGGCCTGCTGACGGTCGACGCCGTGCTTGCGCGCGACTATCCGACGATCCAGGCTGTCATCCTCCTCTTTTCCTTCGCCTACGTGCTCATCAACCTTCTGGTCGATGTCGCCTACACGTTCCTCGATCCTAGGATCCGATATTGATGGCCAGCATCGATGCAGCTCCGCCGGTCTCCCGACGACGTTCCGTCTGGTCGACCGTGCTGCGCAATCCGAGTGTCATATTCGGCGGCTCGATTGCGCTGATCATGCTGACGATCGCCATTCTGGCGCCATTCCTCGGAACGCGCGATCCCGCCGAGATCAATCCGTCGGCACGCAATCAGAAGCCCGGCTACACCGCTACAGTCCGCGACGACGAAGGCAAGCGCATCCCGGTCGTCTATCACCTCGGCACCGACAGTCTCGGCCGCGACATCTACAGCCGCGTGGTCTACGGCGCGCGCGTGTCGCTGATCGTCGGCGTCACCGTTGCCGTCATCGCGGTCTTTATCGGCCTCATCATCGGGATGCTCGCTGGCTACATCCGATGGCTCGACGGCATCATCATGCGGTTCATGGATGGACTGATGGCGATCCCTGAGATCCTGCTCGCCATCGCGCTCGTCTCTCTGTCCCGCGCCGGTCTCCCCGCGGTTGTCATCGCGATCGTCATTCCGCAGATACCGCGCGTCGTCCGTCTCGTCCGCTCGGTCGTTCTGTCGATCCGCGAAGAGCCCTACGTCGAAAGCGCCATAACAGTCGGTACGCCGACGCCGACGCTGCTGTGGCGCCACGTGCTTCCGAACACCACTGCACCACTGATCGTGCAGGGGACATTCATCTGCGCGAGCGCTATCCTTGTTGAGGCGATCCTCTCGTTCCTCGGCATAGGCATCCCGCCGGAAGTGCCGACCTGGGGCAATATCATGGCCGAGGGACGCACCTATTTCCGCATTCTGCCGCACAACATTCTCTACCCCGGCATTGCCCTCGCGCTCGCGGTGCTGGCCATCAACATGCTTGGTGACGGGTTGCGCGATACGCTCGATCCGCGCTTCGCCAAGAGGTTCTGAGCAGCCATGCAAGAGGTTCTCACCGGCATGACTGAACCCGTACTCTCCGTGCGAAATCTCACGGTACGGCTGCCGCTCGGTGCCGATCGCGAGAACGCGATCGAGGGCATCAGCTTCGACATCGGTCCGCGCGAGATTGTGTGCATCGTTGGCGAGTCCGGCTCCGGAAAGTCCGTCACGGCGCAGGCCGTGATGGGGCTCCTGCCGAAGCGCGACCTGGTCGTCACTGCTGGCGAGACGCTGCTTCAGGGCGAGGACACGACCAAGGCAAGGATCAGCCGTCTGCGTGAATTACGCGGCACGCGCATGGGCATGATCTTCCAAGAGCCCATGACGGCGCTCAATCCCGTGCAACGCGTTGGCCAGCAGATTGCCGAAGTGCTCGAGATCCACACCGATCTGAGCTCGTCCGATCAGCGCAAGCGTGTGCTGGAGATCATGCGTGCGGTGCAGCTGCCCGATCCGGACCTGATGATCGACGCCTATCCGCATCAGCTTTCCGGCGGGCAGCGTCAGCGCATCATGATCGCGGCGGCGCTGGTTCTCGATCCGGCACTGCTCATCGCCGACGAGCCGACGACGGCGCTCGACGTCACGACGCAGGCGCAGATCCTGCGGCTCATTAAGGAAATGCAATCGCGCCGCAATACCGGCGTGATGTTCATCACTCACGACTTCGGCGTCGTTTCCGAGATCGCCGACCGCGTGGTGGTCATGCAGCACGGCCGCGTCGTCGAGCAAGGTACGCGCGACGAGGTTCTGAGGCGGCCGCGCGAGGCGTACACGAAAATGCTGGTGGCTGCGGTCCCGAGCCTCGTGCCGCCGAAGCGCACACCCGTCGAGGGCCGGCTGGCGCTCGAGGTCAAGCAGCTCTCGAAGATCTATGGGCGCCGGACGTTCCTCAACCGCAACGCCCGCATCGTCAAGGCCGCGCAGGACGTGAACTTTCATATCCGAAGGGGCGAGACACTCGGCATCGTCGGTGAGTCCGGCTCCGGCAAGACGACGGTCGCGCGGTGCATCGCGCGCCTCATCGAGCCGACGGACGGCGAGATCCTCATGGATGCAGCCAACGTCGCGCATCTGTCGGAGCGTGAGCTCAGACCCTACAGACGCGACATCCAGATTGTCTTCCAGGATCCCTATCGTTCGCTCAATCCCCGTCGCACGGTCGGCCAGTCGATTGTCGAGGGACCGATCAACTTCGGCATGGCCGCCGGGCAAGCAGCGGAGAAGGCGCGTGAGCTGATGCGGCTCGTCGGGCTCTCGCCCGACGCGCTCGACCGGTACCCACACCAGTTCTCCGGCGGCCAGCGCCAGCGCATCTGCATTGCCCGCGCTCTGGCCATGGGACCGACGCTGCTGATCGCGGACGAGGCCGTTTCGGCGCTGGATGTGTCGGTGCAGGCGCAGGTGCTCCAGCTGCTAGACAGTATCCGCAAGCAGTTCGAGCTGGCCGTGCTGTTCATTACGCACGACCTGCGTGTTGCGGCGCAGATCTGCGACCGTATCGCGGTGATGAAGAACGGCGTCGTCGTCGAACACGGCACGACGGCGGATGTCTTCCGCAATCCGCAGCACGAGTATACCAAGGCGCTGTTCGACGCTGCTCCGGGCCGTGATTTCGGGGCGCAGCAATCGGTGGCGTGAGCCGCGCGTTCTTTCCCGCTCCAACGACGCTAGAGGCTTGACCCTCGGCGCCCTTCCGGCAAAACGATGCCGGGGGAAAGATGGGACGGGGGATGAGCATGGACAGCGCGGCGGCCGAGACAGCCGAGCCATCGTCGTTGACGGAAGGCGTTGAGGCGCAGAGCCGAGCGCCGATCGTCATTACTGTTCATGGCACGTTTGCCGCGGACCCAGATGACGACGGTGAGCAGTGGTGGCAGCGCGGCTCGGCTTTCATGACGGCCTTGACCGAGCGCCTCGCCGGCAAGGGCATCCCTCAGATCGATGTGCAACCCTTCCATTGGTCAGGCTTGAACTCCGACCAGGCGCGCCTCCGCGCGGCGACGGCGCTTGCCGGGAAACTCGCCGCTGCCAAGCGGCAGCAGCGGCCGGTGGCAGTGCTCGCACACAGTCATGGCGGTAATGTCCTGATGGAAGCGCTCGTCCAGCGGCGAACACGGCGGCCGCTCGCGGCGGTTCTCACGCTCGGCACGCCGTTCTTCAAGCGCCGGCTGAAGCCGCTTCCGACTTTGATCGCGCTGTTCAAGATCGTGCTGGGCATCGCCGTCGCGCCGGCGATGCTGATGTATGCCTGGATGGCACTGCCGACGGCGCTCGACGGCAGCCGAATTGAGCTCATCATGCTGCCGCTGCTTGTGCTGGCGCTCGTCGCCTGGGCGTTCTACTCGGGCGCCCGTGCCATCGTGCGGCAACGCCGGGCCAAGAAGCGCGCGCTGATGGCTATCGATCCCGCGCGATGGCTCGTCATTCAGAGCCCGCGCGACGAAGCCATGCGCCTGCTCGAGTCGGCGGTTGCGGTGAAGCCTGTCTTCGTTTCACGCGAATCCGCGCATGGTCAGTGGGTGCGCTTCGGCACGGTGGCCGGCGTGTTCGGTACGCTCGCGTTTCTCTTAGTCACCGGCTCCTACTTTCTGGCGCCGATCATGGAGAAATTCGGGAAGCGCGATTTCGGCCCCGGCATCATTGCGGATTTCACTTTCCTGCTCGTGATCCCGGTGGTGTTCGCGCTCATCTATGCCGCGATCCGTTTGTTTTCCTGGATCATCGGTGCGCGCCTGCTGGCGTCGCTGCTCAACGTTTCGATCCATGGCGGCATCGTGGGCGCGGCCTACGGTGGCGATGATGTCTACGCTCTGACCGGTGTCGAACGAACGCCGCCGTATTTGCCCGGCGTGCGGGAGCAGCGCGTCTCGGCGGCGACTCTGGGCGGCATCGATGACAACGCCATCATCGAGGCCGCGCGCGAATTTTATTCCGAGATCGTGGCGGAGGAGGTGGCGGAAATGACGTTCGCCGATCCAGACCTTCTCATGAAGCGCATGACCGACGCGCTCTATCACAACGCCTACATGCGCGATGGCGATATCGTGGAAGCGGTAGCCGAGCACCTGGCGCATAATCTTCAGGAGTGGCCGCACCGGTGACTCAGCCTCCCGCGATCTGCGGCAGGATGTGGACTTCGGAGTCGGGGCCGATCGGCTCCAGCAGTGCGTCCTGGTAGATCTGGCCGTCGATGGCGACAGCGAGTCCTTCTTCGAGATGCGGGACGAGTTCGGGAAATTTCTCGCCGAGCTTGCGGAAGAGCTGGCGGATGTTCGCGGCGTCGATGTCGAGCGCGGTCACATCGCCCGTATACTGGCGCAGATTCCCGATCAGTGTGACGTGCGCCATTGCTGCGCATCTCCCAAATTGGAATGCTAGGTCGGCTGCCTCGTCGACATAGCACCACGATTGCGGTGGATCACCTCTTTCCAGCAGTCGGCGGCAGAAAGGAAACGGGCCCGCACGATGTGCAGGCCCGATGTCGTTCTCGATTCGCCAACAGGCCCTGCTGCCTGTATCACGCCTTGCCGGCGGCCTTCATGGCCTTCAGCACCTTGGGCGGCGACATCGGCAGCTCGAAGAAGCGCACGCCTGACGAGCGACGGACCGACGCGCCGATCGCGGCCATCGGCGGCACGATCGGCGTCTCGCCGATGCCGCGCACGCCGTAGGGATGACGCGGGTTCGGCACTTCGACGATGATGGTGTCGATCATCGGCAGGTCGGACGCGACGGGCACGCGATAGTCGAGGAAGCCGGCGTTCTGCAGCTTGCCGTCGTCACCGTAGATGTATTCCTCGTTGAGCGCCCAGCCGATGCCCTGCACGGCGCCGCCCTGGTACTGCCCTTCGACGTATGAGGGGTGGATCGCCTTACCGGCGTCCTGGATGGCCGTGTACCGCGTTACCGTGACCTTGCCCGTGCCGGGGTCGACCTCGGTATCGGCAATGTGGACGCCGAAGCTCGGCGCGGCACCCTGCGCACTGATCGCCGCGTAGCCGACGATAGCACCGCCGGTCTTGCCGGCGACCTTGGCGATGTCACTCAGCGACATCGGCTGATGCTTGCCGGCGTTCTCGCCGGCCGGCCGGATCATGCCGTCCTCGAACGTGACGGCTTCCTCCGGAATATCCCAGAGCTTCGCCGCCCGGCCGCACGCCTGCTTTACGATCGAGCGTGCCGCTTCGACGGTCGCCATGCCGCTAGAGAACGTCGCGCGGCTGCCGCCCGTGAGGAAGTTGTACCCGAGCGAGCTCGTGTCCGCGATGATCGGGCGAATCTTGCTGACGTCGATTTTCAGCTCTTCCGCAGCCATCATGCAGAGCGATGCGCGCAGGCCGCCGATGTCCGGCGTACCGGCCATGAGCGTCAGCGTGCCGTCCTCGTTGAGCTGCAGCGATACGGTGGTCTCGCCGCCGATGTTGAACCAGAAGCCCGCTGCAAGTCCGCGTCCCTGGTTCGGGCCGAGCGGCGCCTTCCAGTGTTCGCTTTCCTGTGCGGCTTCCAGGCACTCGATCAGCCCGACGGGACCGAATTTCGGACCGTAGGCCGCGCGGGTGCCTTCCTTTGCCGCGTTCTTGAGGCGAAGCGCGATCGGGCACATGTCGAGCTTCTCGGCGATCTCGTCAACCACGCTCTCCACGCCGTAGGTCGAGATCGGCCCGCCGGGTGCGCGGTATGCTGCGACCTTCGGTCGGTTCGATACGACGTCGAAGCCGACGACTTTGACGTTCTCGAGATCGTAGTTGGCGAAGGCGCACATGCACGCGGGCTGCACGGGGCTGCCCTGGAATGCGCCGGCCTGCAGCGTAATCTCGGCTTCGGCAGCCGTGATGGTGCCGTCCTTCTTCACGCCCATCTTCACTTTGACGGTCCCGCCGGACGTTGGGCCGCTGGCCTTGAAGACTTCCTCGCGGCTCATCACCATCTTCACGGGACGGCGCGACTTCTTCGACAGCATGAGCGCGAGAGGCTCAAGGTAGACAACAGTCTTGCCGCCGAAACCGCCGCCGATCTCCGACGACGTCACGCGGATCTTGCCGATCTCCCAGCCAAGCAGCTTGGCGCAGTAGGCGCGCACGACCCAGTGGCCCTGCGTCGTGACCCACAACTCGGCGGAGTTGTCCTCGGACGCGGACGCGAGGCACGCGTGCGGCTCGATATAGCCCTGGTGAACGGCCTTCGTCTTGAACTCGCGTTCGACGACGAGATCCGCGGCGGCGAAGCCCTTGGAGGTGTCGCCGAGGGTGAATTCGACGCGCTTGGAGATGTTCGAGGCCTTGGTCGGCGGCGGTGTGACGCCGGTCGTGATCATATCCTCGTGGAGGATGGGCGCGCCGGGCTTGATGGCTTCCATCTCGTCGATCACGTGCGGCAGCACCTCGTACTCGACCTTGATGGCATCGAGCGCGGCGATTGCGGTCTTTTCATTGAGGGCGGCGACGGCGGCCACCGCGTGACCCTCGTACAGCACCTTCTCGCGCGCCAATACATTGCATGTCATGTCGCGATAGTTGACGACACCCTCACCTGCCGGAATGAACTCCGAAGGTTGCTCGGGGAAGTCCTTGGAGGTCACGACGGCTTTCACGCCGGGAAGCGCCAAGGCCTTCGAAACGTCGATGGATTTGATGCGCGCGTGCGCGTGCGGCGAGCGCAGCACCTTGCCGACGAGCTGGCCGGCCATCTTGAGATCCGCGCCGTACTTGGCGCGGCCGGTGACCTTGTCGACGCCGTCCGGGCGGACCGGGCGGGTGCCGACGACATCGAACTGGGGCTTCTTGACACGCTCTTGCATGATCAGGCTCCTCTCATCTCGGCGGCGGCGTCCATGACGGCGCGTACGATCTTGTCATAACCCGTGCACCGGCAGAGGTTGCCGGCGAGCCAGTAGCGGACCTGGGTCTCGGTGGGATCGGGGTTCTTGGCGAGGAGCGCCTTGGCGGCAACGAGCACGCCAGGCGTACAGATCCCGCATTGCAAGGCGGCGTGTTCCAGGAATTTCCGCTGCAGCGGATGCAGCTCTTCGCCGTGGGCCATGCCTTCGATGGTCTCGACCTGCTTGCCTTCGGCCTCGACGCCGAGAACGAGGCATGAGCAGACGAGGCGCCCGTCGATGAGTACGCTGCACGCGCCGCAGTCGCCCGACGAGCAGCCTTCCTTGGCGCCGATGAGATCGAGCTCGTCGCGCAGGCAATCGAGTAGCGTCTGCTCACTCTCGCAGAGGTATTCGACAGGGTCACCGTTGACGGTGGTCGTTACATGATGTTTGGCCATCTCAAACCTTTCTTGCACGCTCGAGCGCGATCTTTGCCGTCCTCATAGCGAGGGTACCCGCGACGTCGATGCGGAACTCAACCGTGCCGCGTTTGTCGTCGATCGGCTTGCAGGCTGCCCGCGCTGCGGCTTCCAGCTTAGCCAGTGCCGCATCATCAATCTTGGTGCCGACGAGAGCCTTGCCGGCATCCTCGACCAGCAGCGGCCGTGCAGCGACCGCCCCGAGGGCGACGCGCGCCGCGGTGCACGTGCCGCCGGCATCGAGTGCCAGCGCGACGCCGCAGCCGACCACGGCGATGTCCATCTCCGTGCGCGGGATGAAGCGAAGGTAGGCATCGCCGCCGTGCGCCGGCCGTGCCGGGATCTTGAAGGAAACGATGAACTCGCCGGGCGTGAGCGCGAGCTTGCGCGGGGCGAGCATGATGTCCTCGACCGGCAGTGTGCGTGTACCCTTCGGTCCGGCGATGGTTGCGACCGCGCCCGCGGCGATCATGCCGGGGACGCTGTCGGCGGCCGGCGAGCCGTTGCAGAGATTGCCGCCGAGGGAAGCGCGGCCTTGCACCTGCGTCGAGCCGATCAGATTGGCGGCTTCTACGAGGCCGGGCCAGTCCTTGGAGAGCGTCGGATGCTCCTTGAGCTCGGCGCCGGTGACCGCGGCGCCGATCATGTAGCCGCTCGCGTCTTTGGTGATCTTGCGCGTCGCCTCGATGCCCTTGATGTCCACGACAATCTCGGGGTTGAGGACGCGCGACCGCATCTGCACCAGGAGGTCGGTACCCCCGGCGAGCACTCGCGCACCCTGACCGGCGAGGAGGGCTGTCGCCGCCTCGACCGTCGTCGGCTTCTCATATCTCATGCGATGTTTGCCTCGTGCGTTCGCTCGCCTGAATTGAACCCTGTGTTGAGTGTAGTTGCCGCGCAAGGGCGTGCCGGTCGCTGAAATGCAGTTGCCCGGCTGTCGGCGCAGGCTGGGCGTGTACGGAACCATTCCAACCTGTCAGGCCCCTGCTTGGCAAGGCCCCATGTCACAACGGAGGCATGCCCGCTGGTGGCTTGTTGCTTATTGAGGCGTCAGCCCGAGAGATAGGGCGCACCGGCCGTATCGACGAGATTGCGCAGCCGGACGGTGCCTGGAACCGGGTGGCTGGTGCTTTCGCGTTCGGCAAGGAGACGGCGGGCGCGATCCAGCCAGATCGCGGATTGTTTACCGAGGTCGGGTGTGCGCCAGACACAAGCCTCGACGAAGGCACGCGCAAGGTCGGGATTCTCCGGCGCGCGCCGCGCCGCGCGCTCCCTGAAACCCAGGCTCTCGGCGATCAGGGCGCGCATGCTGCTGCGATCCGGCACGTCGCGGGCGATCCGCCCGGCGTCCTCGAGATGGGCCGCGAGGGTATCGAGTGCGTAAGGATCGCCGCCATTCTCGACCTCACAACGGTAGGCGCCAATGCCCGCTTGCATCTCGGCAAGTGCTTCGGCGGAGCGCGCGGCGCGCTGATAAGCGTGCGCGATCGCAATGTGGCTTGCCGCAACCTCGATCGGGATTTCGACGGCGCCGGTAAAGAGCGCGTCGGAGATACTCATCCGGGCCAGCCTCCCTCGGATGGCGAGCCCGCGCCGAAGCATGTCGAGACCCGGCTCCAGCCGCCCCCTCGTGAGGAGCGCATCCCCGGCGCGATCGCAGGCGAGGGCGAGATCATGGAGATGCCAGTGCGCGTCTTGCGGCGCGGCGGCAGCGTCGAGGAGTGCACGGTCGACGGCTGCAGTGAAGCGCGACAGCGCGCTCGCAGCACTCCCCAGCGACAATGCCCGGTGCAAGGCTTCCAGCAACGCCTCTACAGTTGCTGCATGAGTGCTGGCAGCGGCCAGCGAAGATCCTTGCCGCTCGGTCTCGGAGGTCATTGGCGACCCATCCTCCGTGCCTCGTGCGACCACATGGCGATTGCCCGTCCGCTGCAACGTCCGCAAAGTCGCGAAAAGCGTATCGAATTTTTCAAGACAGCATCATGATCGCGCTGGCGCGCCGGATAGTAGTTGCGCCAGCATGACCCATGCTATCGGCAGACGAGCGATGACAGCAAGCACATCGACGACAAAGACGGGCGCCGGCAATTTCTTCGAGACTTTTCGTGTGGGCCAGGTGATGGCGCACGCGACGCCGCGCACGATCACCGAAGGCGATGTGGCGGTCTACCAGGGCCTCTATGGCAGCCGCTTTGCGCTGCAATCGTCGGTGCCGTTCGCACGCGCGATCGGATACCCGACTGCTCCGGTCGACGATTTGATCGTCTTCCACGTGATCCTCGGCAAGACCGTGCCGGATATCTCGCTCAATGCGATCGCGAACCTCGGCTATGCGGACTGCCGCTTTCTCGCGCCGGTATTTCCGGGCGACACGCTGGCCGCGACATCGGAAGTGCTGGGCCTGCGCGAGAATTCGAGCGGCGACTCCGGCATCGTCTACGTTCGCACGAACGGCATCAACCAGGACGGGGTGACCGTTCTGACCTATGCGCGCTGGGTGATGGTGCGCAAGCGCGACAAGGCAGCGCCGGCACCCGTGCCGAGTGTGCCGAAGCTCCCCGAAGCGGTGACAGCCGATCAACTGGGTGCTGCCGTGCCACCGCTGCACGTCGAGTCCTGGGACAAGACGCTCGCGGGGTCCGCACACTTCTGGGACGACTATGCGGTTGGCGAAAAGATCGACCACGTCGATGGCATGACCATCGAGGAAGCCGAGCATCAGATCGCGACGCGGCTCTACCAGAATACCGCACGCGTACACTTCAATCAGCACGTCGAGGGCCAGGGCCGCTTCGGGCGACGTCTCGTCTATGGCGGCGTGGTCATTTCGCTGGCGCGCGCGCTGTCGTTCAACGGGCTCGCCAACGCATTTCACATCGCGGCGATCAACGGCGGGCGTCACGTCGCCCCGGCCTTCGCGGGCGATACCGTCTATGCGTGGTCGGAAGTGCTGGATAAGGCAGAGGTGCCGGGCCGCAGCGATGTCGGTGCGCTGCGCCTGCGGCTCGTAGGCGTCAAGGATCTGGCGCCGTCGTCGTTCCCGCTCGAGACGGCACCCGGCAAGTACGCACCGGGCGTGATCCTCGATCTCGATTACTGGGCTCTGCTGCCGAGGGCATGATCAAGCCCACCAGCGCTCAGGCACCGGGAAGCGGCCGGCCGCGCTCTCGATCACCTGAGCCGTGCGGAACAGCGTGCCCTCGTCGAAGGGCTTGCCGATGAGCTGCAGGCCCATGGGCGTGCCCTCGCCGGAGAGCCCCGCCGGCACCGAGATGCCCGGCAGTCCAGCCATGTTCACCGTCACCGTGAAGATGTCTTCGAGATACATCGCGATCGGATCGCCGGCCTTCTCGCCGAAGCCGAAGGCGGGAGACGGCGTCGTCGGCGTGAGCACGACGTCGACATGGTTCCAAGCCGTATCGAAGTCGCGCTTGATCAACGTGCGCACCTTCTGCGCCTTGAGGTAGTAGGCGTCGTAATAGCCGGCTGAGAGCACATAGGTGCCGATCAGCACGCGCCGCTTGACCTCCTTGCCGAAGCCCGCAGCCCGCGTCGCCTCGTAGGTGTCGATGAGATCCTTGCCGGGAACGCGCAGGCCGTAGCGCACGCCATCGTAGCGCGCGAGATTCGACGAGCATTCCGCAGGCGCGACGATGTAGTAGGCCGGCAGCGCGTACTTCGTGTGCGGCAGCGAGATATCGTGAATGGTCGCACCCGCGTCCTTGAGCCAGGCAATACCCTTCTGCCAGAGCGCGTCGACCTCTGCCGACATGCCGTCGACCCGGTACTCTTTGGGCACGCCTACGCGCAGGCCCTTCACGCTGCGCCCGATCTCCGCCTCGTAGTCGGGAACCGGCAGGTCGACGCAGGTCGAGTCCTTCGCGTCGGGACCGGCCATGTGGCGGAGCATGATCGCGGCATCACGCACGTTCTTGGCGATCGGTCCGGCCTGATCGAGCGAGGAGGCGAAGGCGACGATGCCCCAGCGCGAGCAGCGGCCATAGGTCGGCTTGATGCCGACAGTGCCGGTCAGTGCTGCAGGCTGGCGGATCGAGCCGCCGGTGTCGGTCGCTGTCGCACCCAGGCAGAGGTCCGCGGAAACGGCCGTCGAGGATCCGCCGGAAGAGCCGCCCGGCACCAGCTTCGCATTGTCGATCTTGCCATGGCGCGTGCGCCGCCAGGGGTTCACGACGGCGCCGAACGCGCTCGTCTCGTTCGACGAGCCCATGGCGAATTCGTCGTTGTTGAGCTTGCCGAGCATCACGGCGCCGGCATCCCAGAGGTTCTGACCGACGGTCGACTCGTAGGTCGGCTTGAAGTCGTCGAGAATGCGCGAGCACGCGGTCGTGCGGATGCCCTTGGTGCAGAAGAGATCCTTGTTGCCGAGCGGGAGGCCTTCGAGCGGACGCGCTTCGCCCTTCGCCAGCCGCTGGTCGCTTGCCTTGGCCTGGGCGAGCGCGTGCTCGGGCGTCGACAGGACATAGGCATTGAGGTGCGGGTTCGCTGCGTCGATGGCCTTGACGAAGGCCTCGGTCAGCTCGGTGGCGCTGAACTTCTTGGCGGCAAGGCCGTCGCGCGCTTCGGCGAGCGTCAGTTTGGTCAGGTCGGTCACGCGCTCACTCCACGACCTTGGGCACGACAAAATAGTGATCCTCGGTCATCGGCGCATTGGCCAGGATGTCATCGGCCTTGTTGCCGTCGGTGACCTCATCGACGCGCTTCTTGAGCTTCATGTCGGCGATGCGGGTCATGGGCGGCACGTTGTCCGTATTGACCTCGCCGAGCTGCTCGACCCATGCCAGGATGCCCGACAGCTCGCCCTCGAGCGCCTTGGCTTCCTCGTCGGTGATCCTGATCCGCGCCAGCCGCGCGATCCGGCGGACGGTCGCCTCATCGACCTGCATGATCTATCCTGCTCAATTGGGGACAACTTCGTTGCCGCACTGATAGCGGCCAGCCCCGTGCCGCGCAACAATGGCGTTAAGTCGCGGGATCATGAGGGAATTCGGGAAATGAGCGAGTTGAAGCCGGCGCCGCGACGGGTCCAGCAGGCTGCGGACGCATTGGGTCTCTCCGTACGCGTCGTCGAGATGGCGCAGTCCACGCGCACGGCGGAGGAGGCGGCCGCGGCTTGTGGCTGCGCCGTCGGCCAAATCATCAAGTCGCTGGTCTTCCGCGGCAAGCAGAGCGGCAAGCCCGTGCTGCTGCTGGTGTCCGGGGCCAATCGCGTGGATCAGAAGGGTGTCGCGGCTACCATTGGCGAGGCACTGGACCGGCCGGATGCCGCGTTCGTGCGCGAGGTCACGGGCTTCGCCATCGGCGGCATTCCGCCTCTTGGCCATGCCCAGCGCCTGCCGACATGGATCGACCGTGATCTGCTGCAATACGAGACCGTGTGGGCGGCGGCCGGGTCGCCGGAGGCGGTGTTCGAGGTTGATCCGCGGCGGCTGGCGGAGGTGATCGGGGCGACGATCGTCGACGTCAAGTGAGGGACTGGCACACCCGCTTCGCCGGCCCCAACAACATTCCGGTCGAGTGCTGTCGGTTTCTCCGTAGCTCGCCCGTCTTCATAGCAGGAAGTGGAGCCGCCATGGATCCGCTCGCCTGTCCCGAAAGGAGAATTCTATGTCCGATGACCAAGAGACGGGCACCGTTCGCCTGCACCGAGTTTTTTCCGCCAAGCCCGAGAAAATCTATCGCGCCTTTCTCAATGCCGATGCCATGGCCAAGTGGCTCCCGCCGTATGGCTTTACGTGTCACGTCGAGCATTTCGAGCCGAAGGTCGGCGGCACGTTCCGGATGTCGTTCGAGAACTTCACGACCGCTAAGAGCCATTCATTTGGCGGCGAATATCTCGAGCTCATTCCGAATGAGCGCCTGCGCTACACCAGTCGCTTCGACGATCCCCACCTTCCGGGCACCATGCATGTGACGGTGAAGCTGAAGGCCGTGTCCGTCGGCACTGAAGTCAACATCGAGCAGGCGGGCATTCCGTCGCTTATTCCCACCGAAGCCTGCTACCTCGGCTGGCAGCAGTCTCTCATGCAGCTCGCGAAGGTCGTCGAGCCGCATATTCCGGAGTGAGCCGGGGGGGGGGGGGGGGGCGGGGGGGGGGGGGGCC
>JAEWIJ010000219.1 GCA_023387235.1 Pseudomonadota bacterium | reverse complement strand
GCCGTCCACGTGCGGCAGCAGGGCTATACGTGCAACGAGCCCCGCAAGGCCGAGCGCAATATGCAGGCCTCCCGGCCGAACGAAGCCGTGTGGACGCTGGTCTGCGAGAACGCCACGTATCACGTGACCCTCGTGCCGAACATGGCGGCGCGGATCGAGGTTGCGCAGCAGTAGCGCTGCGATAGCGAAAACGGCGCCGGAGGCTGGATCCGGCGCCGGGATGTGCTCGTACGCTCGATGCGGGATCTATCTGGCGGGAAGCACTGCCGGGATCTGCTGCCCTTCCGCGCGCCAGGCATCGTACGCCTCGAACTTCACGCCGAGCCTGTCGTAGTCGACCCTGAGATAGCCGTCGCGTCCGCGCATGACGGCAGCAGGCGCCACCTTCTGCACTTCCTGCGCCATCACGCCGCCGTAGGTGCGCGTGCCGCCATTGTAGGCGAAGCGATACCAGCCGAGGCCATTGTCGAGCCGGCCGAGGAGCACGACGTCGTGCTTGAGCCGGACGTCCGAGCGCCGTCCGCCGCCTCGCCCGCCGCCGCCGAAACTGCGACCTCCGCCGCCGCAGCTGCGGCCGCCGCCACCGAAGCTTCGCTGGACGTTGCCGCGCGGCCGCGACATGCTCTGGCGCTGCACGCGAGCGACCGAGCGTTGCGAGGAACGCTGGGGCGAGCGCTGGGCCGAGCGCCGCGCCTGCGACGAGCGGCTCTGCTGCGTCGTCCGTCTCGCCTGGCTCGACTTCTTGCCCTGGGCCGTCCGCTTGCCTTGCGCGGACTTCTTGCCCTGGGCCTGCTTGCCTTGAGCAGGGCGCTTACCCTGCGCGGCCTTGTTGCCCTGCGCCGGTCGCTGGCCCGCTTGCTTGCCTGCCTGCTTGGCACGATCGCCGGCTTTGGCGCCGCCGCCGGGCCGCTGGCCGGCCTTCGCACGGTCACCCGGGCGCTGCGCGGCACCCGCGAACTGCTGGCGTACTTTCGGGTTGTTGTACGCGACGCCGTGGCGGTGCTGCGGATTGTGCCGCCAATGCTCCACGCGGCCATTGCGGTTGATGTCGATATCGCGCCGGTGCCAGTCGACATGCGGGCGCCAATGATCCCACCAGCGCCAGGCCGCGTAGCCGGCACCGAAGGCGATGCCCGCAGCTATCACGCCGCCAGGGAGCCAGTAGTCATCGGGGTAGTATTCGTAGGGCGGGTAGTCGGGATAGGGCCATGCCCCATAGACGACGGCTGGATCATAATAGGGTACGTAGACGGTCTCGGGGTTCGCCGAGGAGATGGCGATCACCCGTTTGCCGTCCTGCTGCTGCTCGGTGACGTTCTGCTCCTTCGTCGTTTTGAGTTTGTCGGTGCCCTGCGCGCGTACGCGGAGGCGCTGGACGGCATCCATGATGTCCCCCTCCTGCGCGAGGACGGCATCGCCGAGCTTCTGCGTCCAATCGAGCTTCTTGCTCATCATGGTAATGACCGATGGCGTCGCGAGGAGCGACTTCACGCTGTCGTCCCACGTGAGCTTGTCGATGGCCTGCTTGAGCGCATCGCCCTTGAGATCCTTGTTCTGGGCGAGCCAGCGCTCGGCCTGCACCACTTCGAGGGGATAGGTGGACGCCATCATGATCTGAGCGAGCAGGTCGTCCGGATAGAGCGCGATCGGCGCGACCATTGCATCGAGCTGCTCGGGTTTGAGAAGGTTCTCGGCCGCGCTCGCAGGTGGCGGGGTTGCGGGTGCCGGCGCCGTCGTCTGCGCCGAGGCTTTGAGGGGCACGAGCAGGAGAAGCAGGAGCAGAACGAGTTTCGAGCGCATCTTTGTACCTCGAACCGAATGCCATCAGCAGACTGGCGGGCGGCCTGCAGCAGACAGAGGCTGCCGGCGCTTCAATTCGCGCCTCCGCGACCTGGCGGGCAATCGGGACAAACCCGCAAAGGCGATGCGCTCCTGCCCTTGGGCGTGGCGCAATCAGAGTTGCGGGGCGCCAAGCGCCGGACACATGGGTTCCGTCCTTGAACTCGCCTGCCGCCCCGCTTACGGTCGGTTTCGGAAACGCCTGCAGCATTCAACAATAAGCGGCCAACACCCGCCCATGCGCTCGACCGAGCGGCCATCCTCCCCCCATCGCCGGGGTCTGATCATCGTCGTGACGCTGGCGACCGCCTATGTCGCAAGCCACTTCTTCCGTGCGTCGAACGTCACCATCGGCCTCGACCTCATGCGCGATCTCGGCATCGGGCCGGAGGCGCTCGGCGGCCTGACGGGCGCATTCTTCTTCGGCTTCGCGGCCATGCAGATCCCGTGCGGCTTCTTCTTCGACCGCTTCGGGCCGCGCCGTACGGTGACGGGGATGCTCGTTCTCGCGACGATCGGCGGCATCGTATTCACCATGGCACCCACATGGCCCGTCCTGCTCACGGGCCGCGTGCTCATGGGCGCCGGCTTCGGCGTCATGCTCATCGGCAGCATGGTGGTGATCTCGCGCTGGTTTGCGCCGGACCGCTTCGCAACCCTGACCGCGATGGTCTTGTCCATCGGGCTGATCGGCAACCTCATCGCGACGACGCCGCTCGCCTGGGCCTCCGAGGCTGTGGGCTGGCGCACGGTATTCGCCGTCGCCGTGCTGTTCACGGCGCTCGCCACCATCGCCGTCTGGCTGGTGGTGCGCGATGCCCCGCCGGGCCATCCCTTTCTCGAGCGCACGCCGGAGAGCTCGCGCGAGATGTGGCAGGGCCTGATGGAAGTGTTGCGCAGCCGGCCTCTGAGATTCATCCTGGCGCTCAACTTCTGCCACTATGCGTGCACGTTCACGGTGCAGGGCCTCTGGGGCGGGCCGTATCTGCGCGAGGTGCACGGTCTCACGCCCATCGAAGCCGGCAACGTGCTCTTCGCCGCCGTCATCGCCTATCAGATCGGGATGCTCACCTTCGGTCCGCTCGACCGCGTGCTCGATACGCGCAAGTGGATCGTCGTGTCCGGCACGGTTGCGATCATCCTGACGCTCGCGCTGCTGGCGCTCACGCCGCGCCTGCCGACTTCGCTCGCGATCGGCAGCATCCTCGTCATCGGCTTCTTCAGTGCCTGCAGCACGATGGTCATGGCGCATGGGCGCGGCATCATTCCCGACCGGCTGATCGGACGCGGCATGGCGACGATCAACACTTCCGTCATGTTCGGCGTCGCCTGCATGCAGACCGTGTCAGGGATCGTGATCGGCGCCTTCGAGCCGCTGGCGGGCGGCGCGCGTTCCGAGACGGCTTATCGCGCGCTCTTCGGCGTGCTGGCCGCCATCCTGATCGCGGCGCTCGCCGTCTACGGCCGCTCGGCGGACGTCAAGCCGAGCGACCAGATGCGCGAGCGTGCCGAGGAGAAGCCTGCCTGATCGCCTATCTGAGGAACTCAGGCGAGATCAGGTTCGGCAGGAACAGCGACACCTTCGGCCAGACGATTACCAGCGCCAGCACCAGCAGCATCGGGATCAGCATGATGACGGTGTCCTTGATCGCATCGCGAATGCGTATGCCAGCAATGGAGCAGGCGATCATCAGGCACAGCCCATACGGCGGTGTGACCAAACCGAACGCCAGCGACACGATGCCGATCATCGCGAAGTGCACCGGTTCCATCGCCACGGCCCGCGCCAGCGGCTCGAGGATCGGTGCGCAGATGATGATCGCTGGAATGGCATCCAGGAAGCAGCCCACCACCAGGAATACAAAGGCGATGAAGAAGCCTGTCGGGGCAAAGCCCATGCCCCACGACTGCACACCCGTCAGGATCGCTTCCGGGATCTTGTAGTACGCCAGCAGCCATCCGAACGTGCTGGCGGTGCCGACGCAGAACAGCGCGATGCCAGCGAGCTTGCCGGTGTCGAGCAGTGCGCCGTAAAGCCCCTTCATGTCCATCTCGCGGTAGACCATTAGCGACAGCACGCCGGCGTACAACACCGCGATGCAAGCCGACTCCGTCGCCGTGAACCAGCCGAATATCTTGCCACCGATGATGATGCCGGGCGTCATCAGCGCCGGGATCGCCACCCACGAGGCGCAGAAGAACTCGCGCCAGGTCGAGCGCGGATAGGTGGGATAGCCGCGCGCCTTGGCGTAGGTGTGCACGGTCGCCATCTGCGCCAGGCCTATCAGCAGACCGGGCACGATGCCGGCCAGAAAGAGTGCCCCGATCGACACCGTGAGAATGCCGCCCCAAACGATCATAAGAATTGACGGCGGAATAATCACCGCCAGCACTGCCGACACGGCCGTAATGGCGACTGAGAACGAGAGGTCGTATCCTTCCCTGGTCTGTGCCTCGATGAAGATCTTGGACTGGCTCGCCGCGTCCGCCGTCGACGAGCCGGATATGCCGGAAAAGAAGATCGACAGCACCACGTTGATCTGCGCCAGGCTGCCGGGGAAATGCCCGACCATGGTGCGCGACAGCTTCATGAGGCGGTCGGTGGTGCCGCCGACGTTCATCAGGTTGGCGGTGAGCAGGAAAAACGGCACTGCCAGCAGGATGAACGAGTTGTAGGCGTTGAAGGTCTCCTGCATCAGCGTCATCGTGTCGAGACGCGGCTCGATGATCAGGATCGGCAGGCAGGCGAGACCGAGCGCGAACGCCACGGGCACGCGCAGGAACATCAGCAGGAAGAACAAGCCGAACAGAATGAGCGCCGCCTGCCCCGGCGAGAGTACAGACCCGGTCATGCCGCTCTCCCGAGCACGATTCTCAGATCATCAACGAGTTGCTCGCCGAGAAACACAAGCCACGTCACGCCCGTAAGCGGCCACGCCACGTGGATCAGCCACAGCGGTAGCTCCGCCAGTTCCGAGATGCGGTGCCACGCGAACTTGGTGAACTCAATTCCCGCCGACACGAAAACCAGGGCGGCCACCAGCACGCCGAGCCGGCCCAGCATGCGCACGAATGCTTCGCCGCGCGGCGGCAACTTCGGCCATATGTCCACCTCGAAATGCGTCGACTCGCGCACCCCGATCATGGCGCCGATCATGATGGTCCAGATGAACAGGAAGCGCGCCATCTCCTCCGTCCAGATGTACGAAGGGATCAGTGCGGTGTAACGCGAGAAGATCTGCAGGCTCACCGGGATCACCAGGATGGCGATCGAGAAGGCGAGCAGCCATGACAGCAGCGTGGCATAGGCTTGCGTGAAGCGGCGCCAAGGGCTCCGCCGTGCGGGAGGAGGCACGTCACTCATGTCGTCTCGCAGGTGTTGTGATTCACGAGGAGCACGAGGTGGCGGTGCCGAAGCGACCGCCACCGATCGCGCGAGCTACTGCATCGCGACGATCTTGTTGAAGATGTCGTCGGCGCCGATTTCCTTGGCGTACGCCGCCATCACCGGGTCGACCAGCTTCTTCATCTCGTCCCGCCCTTTGAACGGGATGCGCTTCAGCTTGCCGGCCTTCTCGAGTGTCACAAGCTTCTGCTCGTCCTCCGAGGACTCGACCTGCCGGCCATAGGCGCCAGCTTCCTTTCCGGCCTTGAGTACGGCCGCCTGCAAGTCCTTCGGCAGGGTCTGGAAAATCTTGCCGGAGAAGCAGATCGGTCGGATCGTGATGGCGTGCTGCGTCATGGCGAGGTTCGGCGCAACCTCGAAGAACTTCATCGACTCCACGCCAGCCGCCTCGTTCTCGCCGGCCGAGATGACGTTGTTCTGGATCGCGTTGTAGACCTCGTTGTAGGCGATCACGGTCGGCGCCATGCCGGCCGCCTGGAATGTCCGCGACCAGATCGGTGCCCCCTGCACGCGCACCTTGAGCCCCTTGATCTCCTCCAGCGAGCCCATGGGCTTGTTGATGAAGATATTGCGCGTGCCGCCGCCGGCATAGCCGATGAGCATCACGTTGGCCTTCTGCGCGATCTCGTCGGCGATCGGCTTCAGGAGATCGGCATCGAGCACCTTGTTCCAGTGCGCGAGATCGCGGAATAGGAACGGCGCGTCAATGAATGGGGCCGCGCGCGAGAAGGTCGACATGTGCGCCGGCGAGACGATGCCGTAGTCCACGGCTTTGCCCTGAGCCATGTACTCGAAATACTGCTTCTCGAGACCGAGCGCGGAATTCTTGTGCAGCACGAAATTGATCGGTTTGCCGTAGTACTGCTTGACCAGCTCCTCGAACTTGACGAGCGCTTTCGTGAATGCGTGATCGTCATTGAACTGGACGGCGCCGTTGAGCGTCAGCGGTGCCTGGGCTTTGACAATAGCCGGTGTAGCGAGAGCCCCGGCAGTCGCTGCGCCGAGGCCCGCAAGGACGGTCCTGCGTGAATACATTGTGTTTCCTCCATGAATGCCGCTCTTTTTTAGGCTCGGATCGAGCATTGAACTCGGCCCGGCCATTTGCTGGCGGCGATTGCACGACGATAGACCAGCTTACGGAGCGATGCCAGCACTGCGGGCAGGCGGGGCGTTTCGTGGAGAGGGATTAGCGCCACACCGCGTAGACGTCGCCCGAGTTCGCCTCGTGCGGCAGCGCCGCGATGTGGTGGCGCATGTCCTCGGCCGTGACCCAGCGACCGAGGACGAGCTCCTGGCTCTCGCCGAGCGCTACATCGAAGCCGTAGTCGCCGAGGGCGGCGATGCGTTCGAGGCATGCATAAGCGACGTCGCGCTGAATGGTCGTGAACTCGAAGGAAAGTGCCCGCGGCCTCTGGCTCAGCCCGGCGAGGACGTCGGCCTCGAAGCCCTCCACATCGATCTTGATGAAGGCCGGCGTGCCGTGCTCAGCGATGAGCGCGTCGAGCGTCGTGACCGGTACCTCGATCTCGCGATCCCAGGTCTGCCCCTCCCAGCCGCCGGCGCCGTCCGCGGCCTTGACGAAGTCGCGCGATGCCGTCGTCACCGTCGGGTTGGCCGAGTTGATATGTAGGCTGATGCGACCCGCCGTCGGGCCGCACGCGCTTTCGATGAGCGTAACGCCGCTGTCGCCCGCATAGAGCGTGCGGATCGCGTGCGCGCACAGCGGCTGCGGCTCGAGGGCGAGTACGCGTGCGCGGAGACGGCGGAAGGCGCCAATGCGGTCGCCGACGTGCGAGCCGATGTCGAAGGCGAGATCGCCCGGACGCACGAAGCGCGAATAGAGCGCGTCCATCGCCGCTTCGCGTTTCGTATCGCCGTAGTACACGGCAAGCGAGCGCGACAGGCTTGCAAGTGCGGGATCGCGTTTCAGCGCGTCGAGGCGATCGGGCAGGGTCATGTCATCTCTGTTTCATCGGCTGGGACGTGCGCCGCAGGTCCGCCGGCTGCAGCGGTCTCGTGATGCGAGGAGAAGCTTTGCCGAGCAATGCGGCGCGCCGTGGGCGCGATTGAGGGTTCGGAAAAAAGGCGGCGGAATCATAGGTTTGTCAAGGTGGATCGGCGCCCGCAACGACGCTCGCGGCGCACATGGGCATTGCGCGCCCCATATCCTGTGCTAGCCTCGCTCCATAAAAAAGAAGTGGCGTCAAGGGAGGACGCGATCTTGAGGCGCGGATGGCTTGCCGCGGCAGGGGCGTTTCTGGCCCTGTTTGCCGGCACGATTTATTTGTCGCTCAAGTTGCCGTTGTTGGATGCGCTGGGGCCTGGTCCCGGCTTCTTTCCGCTCATCCTCGCCTTGCTCGGCGCGGTGCTGGCCGTGGCACTGATCGTCGAACTCGTGCGCGCGCCGCACGGTGCGGCCGACGCCACCGCGGCGGAAGCGATCGAGCCCTTTATGCCTGACGGGGCCGCGACGTTTCGCATCGTCGGCATCGTGGTGCTGCTGCTCGCGGCTTTCTCGGCGCTCGATCCGCTCGGCTACCGGCTGACCGCGCTTCTCTTCATCACGCTCCTGCTGCTCGTTCTCGGCGTGCGCAACTATCTGACGATCGCGGTCGTCGCGCTCGTGCTGAGCTTCGGCGTGTTTCACAGCTTCTACTACTGGCTGAAGGTGCCGCTGCCCATAGGAGGGTTCGGGCTGTGATGGTGCCTGTCATTGCATCGGAGCGGGGAAGCCGGGGCGATGTTTGATACGTTTCACCATCTCATGGCGGGGTTTGCGGCTGCGGCAACGCCGACCAACCTGCTGTTCGCGCTTATCGGCTGCTTTCTCGGCACGCTCATCGGCGTACTGCCCGGGATCGGGCCCGCGGCGGGCACCGCGATCCTCATTCCTCTCACCTTCCAGCTCGATGCCACGGGCGCCATCATCATGCTCGCGGCCATTTACTATGGCGCGATGTACGGTGGCACGATCACCTCCGTGCTCATCAACGTCCCGGGCGAGGCGGCGTCCGTCATCACCTGCATCGAGGGGCACGCGATGGCCAAGAAGGGCCGTGCCGGTGCCGCCCTCGGCATTGCCGCCATCGGCTCGTTCATCGGCGGCGTGGTCGCGACGGTGCTGCTGGTTGTCGTCGCGACGCCGCTCTCGCGTCTCGCGCTGAGCTTCGGGCCGCCGGAGTTCTTTGCGCTCATGGTCGTCGGGCTCGTGCTCGTGACCAGCCTTGCGGGCGAGTCGCTTCTCGCCGGCATCCTGATGACGGTGACCGGGCTTCTTATCTCGCTCGTCGGTCTCGATCCGGTGCGTGGCGCGCCGCGGTTCACGTTCGGCCTGCCGGAGCTCTACGATGGCCTCGGGTTCATCCCGGTCGTCATGGGTTTGTTCGGTGTCGGCGAGATCCTGGCGACGGCCGAGAAACCCTATCGCGAAGTCATCAGGACGAACCTCAAGGGCCTCGTTCCCTCGCGCGACGAGTGGCGCCGCTCGATGGGCGCCATCTGGCGCGGCACCGGCCTCGGCTTTTTCCTCGGCCTCATTCCGGGTGTCGGCGCCATCATCCCGACGTTCATGTCGTACATCCTGGAGAAGCGTCTCTCGAAGCATCCCGAGCAGTTCGGCAGTGGTGTGATCGAGGGCGTTGCGGGACCGGAGACGGCCAACAACAGCTATGCCAACGGCGCCATGGTGCCGCTGCTGACACTCGGCATTCCAAGCTCGCCGACCATCGCCGTTCTCATGGGGGCTTTCATCATCAATGGACTGACGCCGGGGCCGCTGCTGTTCCAGGATCGGCCCGATCTCGTGTGGGCGGTGATCGCGAGCTTCTTCATCGGCAATGTGCTGCTGCTGATCCTCAACCTGCCGCTCGTCGGGCTCTGGGCGAAGATCCTCGAGATTCCCTATCAGTACATCTGCGCCGGTACGCTTCTCTTCTGCATCATCGGCGCCTACAGTATCAATCAGAGCATCTTCGATCTCTGGGTCATGCTCGGGTGTGGCATCATCGGCTATCTCCTGCGCAAGCTGAACTTCCCGCTCGCGCCGCTCGTGCTCGGATTGATCCTCGGGCCGCAGATCGAGAAGTCCATGCGAACGTCGCTCGAGATGTCGGCCGGCGACTTCTCGATTTTCCTGACGCGGCCACTGTGCGCGTCGCTGCTGGCGCTTGCCGTCGTGATCCTGGCATTTGCCGCCATGCAATTCGCACCGAAGGAAATCCGCGATCCCAATGCCGACTAGAATTTCAACCTGAGCCAATCCGATTGGCTATTTGAAACGGAGGACCACCCATGAGACTGCTCAGACTGGCAATGTCCGTGACGGCGGTAGCGCTCGTCGCAGCGCTTGGTTCGGCGGGCGCTTCCGCCCAGGAATATCCGACGCGGCCGATCAACCTGATCGTCGCCTTCCCGGCCGGCGGATCGACGGACATCGGCGCGCGCGTCCTCGCCGGCATCGCCGAAAAGATGATCGGCCAGCCGATCGTCGTCGTGAACAAGGGCGGCGCCGGCGGCCAGGTCGGCTGGACCGAGCTCGCGCGCGCGAAACCCGATGGCTATACCATCGGCTTTCTCAATCTCCCGGCGACCAACACGACGATCCTCGATCCCGAGCGCCAGGCCATCTTCAACGAAGGAAGCTTCACGCCGATCGCGAACCAGGTTCTCGATCCGGGCGTCATCTGGGTCGCGGCGAACAGCCCCTTCAAGACGCTGAAGGATCTCATCGAAGCGGGCAAGGCCAAGCCGGGCACGCTGCGGGCGGCGACGACGGGCATCCTCTCGGATGACCATCTTGCGATCCTCATGGTCGAGGAGGCGAATGCCGGCTTGAGTTTCCGGATCGTCCATCTGCTCGGCGGCGCGGCGCAGATGAAGGAGACCCTTGGCGGCAACATCGACGTCTCGTTCGACAATGTTGGCGGCATCGTCCCGCAGGTGAAGGCCGGTCAGGTGCGCGCGCTCGCCGTCATGGATACCGAGCGCTCGAAGTTCCTCCCCGATGTCCCGACGGCGAAGGAACTCGGCATGCCGAATGTCATCTCGAGCTCGACGCGCGGCATCGGCGGCCCGAAGGGCATGGATCCCGCGATCGTCAAGAAGCTGCAGGACGTGTTTGTGAAGGCCATGGCCGATCCCGATCACATCAAACGCCTCGAGGATGCCGGCCTCGCGATCAAGCCGATGATCGGCGAGGAGTACGTCAAGTACTTCAACGAGACGCATGAGAAGGCGAAGAAGTACACCGAGTGGGCGAAGAAGGAGAAGAAGTGACGTTATCGTCCCTTCTCCCCGCTCTTGCGGGGAGAAGGAGAAGCTCTCTCAAACCTCCATCACGTCGAGCACGCCCGGCACCGTCAGCAGCTCACCCTGCTGGCGCGGGCCGATGTCGTAGCGGCCGGGGAGCTTGAACTCGATCTCGCGCGGCTGGCCGCGCCGCCCCGGTACGCTCTCCACTTCCATGGCGAGACGGATCTCGCCACCCTTGCCGTTCGTCGGTGGCGCTTTCGCGAGCAGCGCGCGCAGCTCGGCCATGGCGCTGCTGCCGGCACCTTGCATGGAACGGCGGTCGAGTATGATCTTCAGGGACTGCTGGACGCTGGCGGCCGCGGCTTCGAGCGGTTCCAGGTTCTGCACGCGCAGCTTCACCGTCTCGCCGTCGCGCTCCGCCTCGACGGACATGAGCACAGCCGTGCCGGCGACCAGAATATCGCGGCATCGTGCGAGCGTGTCCGAGAAGATGACGGCTTCGAACTGGCCGCTCGCGTCCGAGAACATCGCGAACGCGAACTTGTTGCCTTTGGCCGAGCGTCGCTCGCGCGCGGAGATCACGATACCGGCGAGACGGCCGGCGGCGAGGCCGACGCTGTGCTCGAAGTCCGTGAAGCGCTTCACGCCGAGCTTGCCGAGCACGCGCCCGTAGGCATCGAGCGGATGGCCCGAAAGATAGAAGCCGACGGCCGCGAACTCGTGCTGCAGGCGCTCGATCGGCGTCCAGGATTTGGCCGACCTGAAATTCAAAACGACCGGCGACGCTTCGCTTTGCATGCTGCCGAGCAGGCTGCCCTGCCCGAACTGCTCGTCGTCGGCGCGGCTGCCGGCTTCGCGCAGTATCTGCTCCACGTTGGCGTGCACGAGCGCGCGGTTGCGCTCGAATACGTCGAAGGCGCCGCCGGCAGCGAGCGTCTCCAGTCCGCGTTTGTTGATGGCCTTGGAATTGAGGCGCGCGGCGAAGTCGGCGAGCGAACTGAATTCCCCCTTTGCCCGCCGGCTCTCGACAATCGTCTCGACGGCGCCACGGCCAAGGTTCTTGAGACCCGCGAGCGCATACCGGATCGCGCCGCGCGGGCCGTCGGCGTTTGACGGCAGTCCCCTCTCCCCGTCTTTTACGGGGAGAGGGCTAGGGTGAGGGGCGGAACCTTGCGCTGCGGCTTCCTGCCGCCCCTCATCCCGACCTTCTCCCCGTGAAGGACGGGGAGAAGGGGAAGATCTGTCGAACTCGACGGTGAACTCGACATCCGAACCATTCACGCACGGCGGCAGTACGGCGATGCCGGCCTTGCGCGCCTCGCCGACGAACATCGCGAGCTTGTCGGTGTTCGCCATGTCGAGCGTCATGGATGCGGCGAGGAATTCCTCGCGGAAGTTCGCCTTGAGATAGGCCGTGTGATAGCTGACGAGCGCGTAAGCCGCTGCGTGGCTCTTGTTGAAGCCGTAACCCGCGAACTTGTCGACGAGCTCGAAGATGTAGCTTGAGTCCTTCTCCTTGACGCCCTTTTCCTTCGCGCCTTCGACGAAACGCGCCTGCTGACGCGCCATCTCCGCCTTGTCTTTCTTACCCATCGCGCGGCGCAAGAGGTCGGCCTGGCCGAGCGAGTAGCCGCCCATGACCTGCGCGATCTGGATGACCTGCTCCTGGTAGATGATGACGCCGTAGGTTTCCTTGAGAATGCCTTCGAGCATCGGATGCAGGTAGTCGACGGGCTCGTCGC
>JAEWIJ010000132.1 GCA_023387235.1 Pseudomonadota bacterium | reverse complement strand
CTGGCAGTATTTCGCCGCCCGGACGCCGGGCGCGCCGCTCGGCCTCGTGCCGGCCGCCATGTGGCCCGAAGGCTCCAGCGTCGGCCGCTACAGCATCCTGACCATGTGGGATACAGGATCGTTGATCGTCGCTTATCTCTCGGCACGCTCGATCGGTCTCATCGACGAGAAAGAGTTCGATCAGCGGATGCAGACGGTCATGGCCTTCCTCCGGAACTCGACGTTCCGCTGGGGTAAGTTGACGCTTCCCAATTACCGCACCCAGATCGTCGGCGGTAGCGCCGTCGAGGGCGGCTACGACACGACCGACACGGGCCGACTGCTCCTGGCACTCCACGTACTGGACAAGGTGACGAACGGCGCGTACCAGGCCAAACAGCAGGTCGCCCGCTGGGACATCGAGGCGATGGTCAGCAAGGGCCAGTCCTACGACATCAAGTCGTCGTCCCGCTATGAGGCGCGCTGCTTCAATTACATCCACTACATCGCGCGGGCCTATGGCCTGTGGGGCATCGAGCTGGATACAGGCTTCAATCGCGAGCTGAAGCCCGGCGATACGGACGCGCGCGATGCCTTCATTCATCATGTGGCGGCTGTCGGCCCGATTGCCAGCGAGCCGCACACCAATGAGGCCATCGAGCTCGGCCACTCGGCCCGCTCGCGCATTCTGGCCGATGCGCTCAACGCCGCCCAGCAGGAGCGCTACGCCGAAACGGGACACCTTACGAGCGTTTCCGAGACGCCGATCGACAAGCAGCCGTGGTTCACCTACCAGGGTTACAACCTCGACTCTTACGCAGGCCCGAGATGGCCGGTCGACTCGGTCGTCACCGAGCGCAAATGGGCCACGAACGACTTCGCCGAGACCTATCGCATGATCTCGAGCAAGGCGGCCTACCTCTGGCTCGCCGAGCGCGGTGACGACTACGCCATGAAGCTCAGGAACTTCATCTCGGCGAAGGCGCCGACCGGCAAGTACGGCTTCTATCCCGGCATCTACGAACGATCCGGGCGCCCGCCGCACATCATGGACGTCAACACCAACGCGGCCGTACTCGAGTCGGTCGCCTTCATTCTCGCGGGCCGCAAGCCGCTCGCGGAAATGCTGCTCTAGTCGACATGCATTTGAGCAACGATCCGCCACGCTGCGCTCTCCGGACGCAGCGTGGCCACAAGCATTTTACGGCGTCGCCGATGCCGCCACCTGATGCGCGATCGAACCCACTCTCCAGCTCGTTTACACATTATTAAACTTAAGTTTCGTTTGCCGCCCGTGCCGCTCTGACCAAGTCCTAACCGGTCCCTAACTTGCGTTCCGTTCTGACGGGTCTGCAAGGCAGCACCAAAGCCCGTCGGGCCGACCCAGAACCAACAATGAGAACCGCCGAGCCGAGCGCTCATGGCGGTCTGGGTCAGACCGGTAGCAATGTCAGACAAGAACAAGCAGGTTTTCTTCGACGCTTCCGGGCGTCGATCCCCGGTGGTCTACGGCCTCGTCGGCCTCCTCGTCACATTCATCGGCGCGCTCGTCACGGTCTTTGCGATCAGCATCGCGACGACGCCGGCGCTCCCCTCGGTGAAGCTCAATCTCGAGCGCCAGTACCTCTCTGTTCTCGCCGTGGCACATCGCACGCCGGCGCGGAACGGTCCGGCGATCAACCTCGCCCATGCGCGCTCACGCGTCGACAAGGCCACGTCCGGCACAGCCCGGTTCGCGTTCTACGTCAACTGGGACAAGAACAGCTTCCTCTCGCTCAGGAACTCGGCGAAGCATCTCGATGGCCTCATGCCCGAGTGGCTTCATCTGACCGGCGCTTCCGGCGAGATCGAGCTCGACGACGAGCGCGAGCAGCAGAACGTCGACGCCTGGCTCTCGATCAACGCGCCGAACCTCGCGGTCATGCCAGTCATCAACAATTACGACCCGCGCACACGCGCGTGGCGCGGCGAGGAGACCGCGCGCGTTCTGAAGTCTCCCGAGGCCCGCGAGCGTCTCATCCGCAATCTCAAGAACTATGTCGCCAAGGGGAACTTCGACGGGCTCGTCGTCGACTTCAAGGAGATCGCGCCCGAGGACGAGGATGAGCTCGTCGACTTTCTGACCTCGCTCAAGGCGGCGCTCTCGGCGGACAGCCGCCAGCTCTTCGCGGTCGTCCCTGCCTATGCGGAACCGGCGCATTTCCACGACATCATCGAAGCCGTGGACCGCGTCGTCCTGCTCGCCTACGACCAGCACGCCCGGCACGAGCGGCCCGGCCCCGTCGCGTCGCAAGTGTGGTTCGAGACCATGCTCGACAAGCACTTTGCGACGACGCTCGGCAGCAAGCTGATCGTCGCGATCGGCTCCTATGCCATCGATTGGGCGAGCCCCGGCCAGGGCCGGATCGCCTCGATCAGCGAAATGTGGGACGTGCTCGATCGCTCCGGCGCGAGCTTCACTTTCGATCCTCACGCGCTCAACCCGACCTTCTCATACGGAGAGAAGAGCACGGGCGCGACGCACACGGTGTGGATGCTCGACGGCGTCACGATGTACAATCAGGTAGCGGCCGCGCTCGCGATGGAACCGGGCGGCTTGGCGCTATGGCGCCTCGGCACCGAGGACCCGACCATCTGGGCAACCTTCGCCCGTGGCCGCGCGCCCGACGATAGTGCGCTCGCAGCTCTCGAAAGTCTCGATCCCGGCACCGAGGTCACGTACTCGGGCAAGGGCGAGGTCCTGAAGTTCAACAATCAGGCGCGTGTCGGCAAGCGCTCGGTCACGCACCTTCCGAAATCCAATCTCATCACGAACCAGACCATCGTCTCGGTTCCGAAGCCCATGATGATCTCGCGCTTCGGCCTCAGCCAGGACAAGGTGATCGCGCTGACGTTCGACGATGGCCCCTCGCGCCTCTACACGCCGGCCATTCTCGACGTGCTCAAGAAGAAGGACGTCAAGGCGAGCTTCTTCGTCCTCGGCACCGCGGCGGCCATGGAGCCCGACATCCTCAAGCGGCTCTATGCGGAAGGGCACGACATCGGCAATCACACGTTCACGCACCCGGATCTGAGCGAGATTCCGAGCGCCCAGCTCGATCTCGAGCTCAACGCGACGCAGCGCGTGCTCGAAGCGAAGCTCGGCATCCGCACCGCGCTTTTCCGTCCGCCCTTCGTGCGCGACATCGAGCCGGAGAACTCCGATCAGGCGCGGACGCTGCACGCTTCCGCCGAGCTCGGCTACATCACGATCGGCAATCGCATCGATCCCCTCGACTGGGGCCGGCCCGGTGTCGACGAAATCGTGAAGCGTACGGTCTCGTACGCCCACCGCGGCGGCGGCAATGTCGTCCTGCTCCACGATGGCGGCGGCGATCGCTCGCAGACCATCGCCGCATTGCCGAGGATCATCGATGAGCTGCGCGCCGACGGCTATCGGTTCGTCACCATCCACGAGCTGCTCGGCCTCAAGCGCAACGACCTCATGCCGGCGCTGGACAACGCCAGCACCGTCGTCCCCTACGTCAACGGCATCGGCTTCTCGCTGATGCGCGCCTTCAACAGCTTCCTCAAGTTCCTGTTCGTCACCGGCATCGTACTCGGCATCGGGCGCCTCATGATCATCGGCGTCGTCGCCTGGCGCCAGTCGCGCCAGCGCAAGCCGCTCCGGACGACGCGCTATCCGAGGCCCACCTTCGCGGTCATCGTGCCCGCGCACAACGAGGAGAAGGTCATCGTCGACAGCATCGAGTCGCTGCTTCGCTCGCGGAACAGGGATTTCGAGATCGTCGTGATGGATGACGGCTCGACGGATCGGACCTATGAGGTCGTCAAGGAGGCCTTCGGCGGCAATCCGCGCGTAAGCCTTCTCACGAAGCGCAATGGCGGCAAGTCGAGCGCCCTCAATTACGCGATCGAGCGGACGAACGTCGACGTGGTCGTTTGCATCGACGCCGACACGCGCCTCGCGCCGGACGCACTCGACATCCTCCTGACCCACTTCAATGACGATCGTGTCGGTGCCGTCGCCGGCGTCGTCACCGTCGGCAACCGCTCGACCATGCTGTCGCGCTTCCAGGCACTGGAGTATCTCACGGCACAGAGCATGGACCGTCGCGCTTTCGAGATCGTCAACGGCATCGCCGTCGTGCCGGGCGCCATCGGCGCGTGGCGCCGCAGTGCTCTCATCGAAGCGGGCCTCTACGACAGCGACACGTCCGCCGAGGACGCCGACGCCACCTTCAAGATCGCGCGCGCGGGCTGGCTCGTGCGCAACGAGCCGAGAGCGTTCGCCGTGACCGAGGCACCTGAGAAGGTGCGCGAGTTCAACAAGCAGCGCTTCCGCTGGATGTTCGGCATGATCCAGGTCGCCTTCAAGCACCGCGACATCTACTTCCAGCGCGGCGCGAGCGGACTGAAGTGGTTCACGATCCCGAATATCGTGGTCTTCCAGTTCCTCTTCACGCTCTTCGCGCCGGTCATGGACGCGCTGCTCGTGTGGGCATTTATCACGGATGCATGGGCCTACACCCATCACGGCGGCAGCTTGCTCTCCGGCAGCACCGCCGAAATCCTCGCCTACTGGGCGGTCTTCCAGACGCTCGAACTCGCCTTTGCCGCCGTCGCACTGTGGCTGCACGGCGAGGCCGGAAACTGGCGACTACTGCCGCTCACGATCGTGCAGCGCTTCTATTACCGCCAGCTCATTTTTTGGATTTCGCTACGCACGCTCTTCGCCGTGCTCTGCGGCCAGTTCACCGGCTGGGGCCGCGCCAAGCGGCTCGGCCTGCCGAGCCTCGCGCGCCCATCGCGATCGCCTCAGCCGACGGCGCCGCCGGCACCAGCGCCGATGCTGGAGGCCGCCGAATAGGCGAGGCCCCAAAGCAAACGAGGCGCCCGCGAGGGCGCCTCATCGCATTCGAATGAAGCTTCGCCCTTTATCAGAACGCGAAGCTCAGGTTGAAGCCGACGTAGGCGCCTTCGCCACCGGCGGACGACGCAGCAAAGCTGTTGTCGTCATCGCTGAGGAACTGATAGCCGGCGTTGATCGTCAGCTCAGCCGGATTGCGCGGGCCAAGAAAGTCGAGCTTGAACATCGCGAAACCGCCGAGGCGCTGCGCGTCGAAGCCATCGTTGCCGAGTGCACCAGCCTCGGGGCCGACGATAACGCGACCGAGATTGAGGCCCGCACGGACGCGCGACCAGTAGGTATTGAAGCCTGTTGAGTAGTAGCCCTCGAGGGAGAAGTAGTGGCTCGGCCCCATCATGCGCAGATCGCCGCCGACGCGGAACCCGACCTCGCTGCCCTTCACATCGTTGAACGGGTCGTTAGGCGTCAGATCGTGATCGGTGTAGTCCGCGCCGAGGTAGATGCCAAGCGCCGCGCCCGGCCGGACCCAGAGGTAGCCGAGCATGGCCGCGAGCTGAGAGACGTCGCCGTCGACGGTCCCGAAACCGGCGCCGTATTCATAAGAGCCGTAGCCAGCGAAGCCGTGGAAGACGAAGCCGCTGCGCGAGAGATCGCGCTGCAGCGAAACCACGGCGCCCGAGTAGCTGTAGAAGGAGTCCTTGGCGAAGTCGGCGCCGCTGTACGTCGCGATCCAGGTCGGCTGGTCGGCGTATCCGCCGTCCTTCATGCTGCCGCCCTTATAACCGCCCAGATCGGCGGCCAACGTCGGCGTCGCGGTTGCATAGGCCAGCCCAACGGCCACAGCAGCGATCTTCAGAGCCAAGTTTTTCATTTTGTGTCGCCTTAATTCGCGCAAAGAACCGAATCTCGCGGACGGCATTGCCCGCAGAGCGGCGCTATTGCGCACTTCCCCTGCGGTGAGAAGTGACTGATTCGGGTTAATGCACAAGTTACTCTTAGGCTTGCACGCGCCTCACGGGAAACGACGCAGCTGGGCGTTGCAGATCGAGAACACTCCGCCTTTCCCACATGGAAAACACGCAGCCCGGAGCAGGCATGGCTGAAGCTACGGCCTTACGCCGGGCGTCTCCAGCAGCATCCCGGCAGCGCGTCGGTTGAGATAGAGTTCGAGGGCTATCAGCTCTTCAGCACCATGGTCGAAAGGCTTGGCGCGGACGCCGACCATGCAATTGCGCACGCGACGCTGAAGCGAGCCAAGCGCCTGCCATTCGAGACGGTAGAGCGGATATCCCGTCGGGTGCGCCTGCGTGATCGGGCTGCCGCCAAGACGCCCTCTCCAGTTATCGTCATGGCAGGACGCGCACGAAAGATCGAGCTGCCCCATGCGCCGCTCGAAGAGATCCTTGCCGCGCGCGACGTGCGGAGCGAGGCGTGGATCGTCCGGCGGCGTGATCGCAAGCCCGCGAGATTGGATGCCGATGAATGCGGTCAACGCCAGCAGATCATCGCCTTCGCGGCTCAGCGCCGAGGCGCCCTGATGGTTCTGTCGGCACCCATCGATCCTTCCAGCGAGGTCGATCGGACGACCGGCGCGTTCATCATATGCCGGGTAGCGTGCCGCCACGCCACGCATACTTTCAGTCGCATCGCCGTGACATGAGGCACAACTTTTCGCAGCGTTGCCCACCGGCGCATTCCAAAGCCTGCTCCCTTCGAGCACGCTGAGCATCCCCGGATTGCTCGTGTCATCGCCCTGCATGGCGCGCGCGGCTTCGGACATGAACGCGCTGCCGGACTGCCTCTGCCCGGCCGGAATCTCGCCCGCGATGGTCGGTCCGACCAGGATGCAACCAAGCGCTGCGATTCGCACCGCACGGCGCATCAGCTCACCGCTATCTCGGCAGTGGCAACCTGCTTGACGCCGGCATCATCGATCCAGGTGAATGCGATCGTCCCGCTCTGGACCGCAACCGTATGGAACGAGACGAACGGGTTGGCGGACATGGCCGGAAACAGCTCGGCCGAGAATATCTCTTCGCCATCGTACGTGCAGATCAGGCGGTTGATGATGTCGCGCGGAATCATCTCACCGTTCACGCCCTGCCGGTATCCCGTCTCCATGCGATGAGCAATCATCGCGCGAAGCTCGATGACCTCGCCCTTCTTCGCGGTCTTCGGCACGTGAATGAGCGCGCGTGCTGCCATTTCACGACTCCTCGATACAGGCCGCGAGTGTAACGATGACGCTCGCGCGGCTTGACCAGAATGTGCCGTCCGTCATCTCAGCGATGGCGACGACGGTTTGCGAGGTCGCAAGACGAATGCGCGTTGCCACCCGCGCACGCCCTGCCCTCGGGCCCAGATTGAAAACGAAAATATCGGCCTGAGGATTGAGCTCGTTGAACAGCGCGACGCGCCGCACGTGATCACTGGCCGTCATGGGGCTCTCGACGTCCACCGTCACGCCGACCGCATTGCCGTTCTCGAGAAGCGGCGGGATATCGAGGCTCACGCGGCCATCGCTGATCGGTTGGCCGCCCGAGAAGGTCATCAGCGCCTCGTCGAGACTCGGCCGGGCCACTGCGACGCGGGGCACGGACAGAATGAGAATGCCGGCCGCAGTCCCGGCCATGAAGCCGCGCCGACTGACACTGCCCGACTGCGGGATCGCGATCGTTCCGCGGGGTGGCATGGCATTACTCCTTCAGCGTCGCGAGATACCCCACGATATCCTCGATCTCTCCCGGCTCAAGAATGGTTTTCCCTCGCCAGCCCTCGGCGATATCGGGACGATCGATGACGGCGAGATAGGCGGGCATGAGGCTCGAGGGATTGAGCGCCTTGATGTTGGCCACGCGGAGACGGATCTGAGCCGCGGAAAGGCGACTGCCGACGCCCTTCAGATTCGGTGCGATGTCGCCTTGCATGTGCGGCGCCGAGAACGGGCCGGCATGACAAAGCACACAGAGCGAGCGGTGGCGATCCGCCATGAGCTTGGCCCCATCGGCCGGGTTTCCCGGTCGGGCAACAAGGGGCTCAGGGATCGTGTCGCTACTCACGCGATAGGCGGCTGCCGGCTGCGCGTAAGCCGACGCACCTCCCACCGCCATGAGAAGCGCAAAGAGAACGACGATCATCGTACGAACACCTCGCCGGTCATGGCCTGATACCAGCTCTCGGCGTAAGCGGCTTCGGCCGCTCGCGTAGAATCTGGCGCATCGAGCGGACTGACGCCGCCCGCGCCATCAACCTCCGCAAGCAAGCCGTTCTTCGGCGCGTAGACGCCCGCGATGGAGATCGCGTAGTCAGGCGCAACCATGCTGTAGCACGTATTGATCAGCTTCGGCGTCTGCGGTGCGTCACCGCGAAGCAACTGCACGATCGCGCTCGCGCACGCTTTGGCCTGAGCATTCGCCGTGAATGCGGATTTCGGCATCGCGCCACCGATCGCAGCGTCGCCGATGACGTGAACATTCGGGATAAGCCGCGACTCGAATGTGATGGGATCGATCGGACACCAGCCAGTCTGGTCCGCAACACCGATCATGGCGGCGATCGATCCTGCGCGCTGAGGCGGTATGACATTCGCAACGTCCGCGCGGTGGCTACCGAATTCCGTCACCAGCGTTTTTGTCGATGGATCGATCTCGCGCACACGCCCGCCCGAGGACAGCGAGACCCATTCGAGAACGTCTGGATAAAGCGCCTTCCAGGCGGCCGTGAACAGGCGTTGCTTCGAGAACTGATCCTTCGCATCGAGGACGATGAGCTTCGAGCGCGGCTTTCGCGTCTTCAGGTAATGCGCAATCAGGCTCGCGCGCTCGTAGGGTCCCGGCGGACAGCGAAAGGGATTGGGCGGCACCGACATGACGACCACACCGCCGTCATCCATGGATTCGAGCTGTCGGCGCAGCAGGATCGTCTGATCGCCGGCTTTCCAAGCGTGCGGGAGGATGCCCGCCGCAGTTTCTGAATAGCCTGGAATGGCATCCCACCGCAGATCCACACCCGGCGCGATGACGAGGCGCTCATACGCGAGGTCCGCACCGTCATGCAGTCGCACGCGTCGCGCATCCGGATCGACAGCGACGGCGGATTCATGCACGACAGTTATGCCCGCGCGGCGCACACCATCGTAACCGAACTGCAGTGTGGAGATCTCGCGCAGCCCCGCCACCACGAGATTGCTGAAAGGGCAGGTCGTGTACTGCGTCGACGGCTCGACGAGCGTCACGATCATCGACGGATTTTCGCGCAAAAGCGCACGCGCAGCACTCGCCCCGGCAATGCCGCCACCGATGACGACGACACGCGGCGGCGCTTTCTGTCCAACGGCGCGCGACGCGCCGAAGAATGCCGCAGCACTTCCGGCGCCGAGGCTCTGCAATACACGTCTACGGCTTGGGTTTTGCATCGGCCTTTCCCGCCAGCCATTCTGCTATGGCGCGCGTCTCGTCATCGGAGAAGCCCTTGGCAATACGGCCCATGACCGTCGAGGGGCGCTCGCCCGAACGGAAGGCCCGCATGTCGGCGATGATCGAAGCGGCCGTGCGCTCTTCCAAGCTCGGCACGGCAAGAGTACCCGCGGCAAGGGGCGCGTGACAGCCCGAGCAGGATGTTGCTCCCGCCGGCGCCTGTGAGGACGCCGGCGAGAGGCTCATGATCCCGAGCGCCGCACCAAGAAGCAGTGCTCGACACTCGGTTTTCGGGACCAAACGCAGCATGGGGCCGCTACGCCAGCTTGTGGTTCTTCAGCGGCAATGTGCGAATGGTCTTGCCCGTAGCCGCGTAGATCGCATTTAGAACCGCGGGCGCCGCCACTGCGATGGTCGGCTCGCCGACACCTCCCCAGAAGCCACCGGACGGCATGATGATCGTCTCGACCGCCGGCATCTCCGCGAGGCGCAGAACTTCGTACGTGTCGAAGTTCTCCTGCTCGACGCGGCCATCCTTGATCGTGCACTCGCCATAGAGCGCGGCTGAAAGGCCATAGACGAACGAACCTTCGACCTGCCGCTCGATCTGCGCTGGATTGACCATGTGGCCCGGGTCCGTCGCCGCCACGATGCGGTGGATTTTCAGTTGTCCCTTCTCGATGGAAATCTCCGCGGCGGCGGCCACGTAGCTGCCGAAGCCCATGATCTGACCGAAGCCACGGAACACACCCTTGTCAGGTGTCTTGCTCCAACCGATCCTCTCGGCAACGGCGTCGAGAACCGCAAGGTGCTTCGGATGATTGGCCATCAGCTTGCGGCGGAAGGCCAATGGATCGACGCCGGCTTCGCGCGCCAGCTCGTCCATGAAGCATTCCATGTAGATGGCGTTCTGGTTCAAGTTCACACCGCGCCAGAAGCCGGGCGGAACGGGTGGATTGCGCATGGCGTGGTCGATGCGCAAGTTCGGGATCGTGTAGCCGAGATGTCCTTCCGGACTGTTGGCTGTGAGTCCCTGGAACACGATCGGGTCCATGCCGCCTTGCATGGCCTCCGGCCGCACGGATGCAAGGATGGACTGGCCCGAGATGCGCATGTGCAGCGCCGTCAGATTGCCATCCTTGTCGAGCGCGCCGGTCATCTTGCACTGCGTGGTCGGGTGGTAGAACCCGTGCAGCATGTCCTCTTCGCGGCTCCAGAGCAGCTTGACGTGCGTGCCGGGAACTTCCTTGGCCAAGAGCACGGCCTGACGGACGTAGTCCTGCATACCCCGTCGGCCAAAACCACCACCGAGATGCAGTTTGTAAACTTCGCACTGCTGCACGGGCAGGCCGGACGCCTCTGCGGCTGCCGCTAGGCTGGATTCACCGTTCTGCGTCGGCGCCCATACCTCGCAACGCTGCGGCGTATAGAGCGCCGTCGCGTTCATGGGCTCCATGGTCGCGTGGTTCTGGTACGGGAATGAATAGACCGCGCTCACGACCTTGCCGCCGCTCGAGAACGCCGCTTTGGCGTCGCCCGTGTTCGTCAGGATGAAGGCATCATCCGAGTCGAGCCCGCCCTTGAGCAATTCGGCGATCGACGCGCTCGTGACATTCTTGTTCGGACCTTCATCCCAGGTGATCGGCAGGGCATCGAGCGCGGTCTTGGCCTGCCACCACGTCGTCGCGAGAACGGCAACGGTTGCATCATCCAGCCGGACGACTTTGCGAACACCAGGCATCGACGATACGGCCTCGGCATCGTAACTCGCGATTCTGCCGTCAAAATGCGGGCACGCCTTGATCGCCGCATTCAGCAAGCCGGGGAACGAAAGATCCGCACCATAGATCTGCTTGCCGGTCAGCTTGTCGATGGTATCGAGGCGCGCCAGCGGCTTGCCCGCGATCGTCCAGCTCTTGGGATCCTTGAGCGCGATCTTCTCCGGCGGCTTCAGCTTCGAGGCGGCCTCCGCCACCTTGCCGTAAGTGGTCGAGCGCCCGCTCGCCGAATGCGTGATCACGCCCTTCGCGACCGTGCACTGCGACGCCGGCACATCCCACTGCGCAGCAGCAGCCGCAATCAGCATTTCGCGCGCAGCCGCACCACCTTGGCGCACGTACTCTTGCGACTCTCGAATACCGCGGCTGCCACCCGTCAGGAAATTGCGCCATACGCGATTGCGCGCGACGTTCTGGCCGGGCGTCGGATACTCCCACGTGACTTTGGCCCAATCGCACTCGAGCTCTTCGGCGACGAGCTGGGCGAGGCCCGTCAGCGTACCCTGCCCCATCTCCGAACGCGCAATGCGGATGACGACGGTTTCGTCCGGCTTGATCAACACCCAAGCGTTGACCTCAGGAGCGGTCGCGGTGCTGGCACGAGCTTTCTGCGCGAGCGGCACATGGAAGCCGAGGGCGAGGCCACCGGCGGCGGCAGCCGATCCGACGAGGAATGAACGGCGCGAAGCTTTGACGGCAATCATGACATCCTCCCTCAACCAGCGTTCTTGCTTGCATCTTTGATAGCGGCGAGCACGCGAGGGTAGGTGCCGCATCGGCAGATATTCGTGATCTCCGCCTTGATGTCGTCGTCGGTGGGCTTGGGATTCTGCTGCAATAGGCTGACGGCGGCCATGATCATGCCGGTCTGACAGTAACCACACTGCGCGACCTCGTGCGCGAGCCAGGCGCGCTGCACAGGATGCGAGCCATCCGGCGAGAGCCCCTCGATCGTGACGATCTTCTGGTCGGGCGTGACGCCGCTGACCGGCATGACGCAAGACCGCGTCGCCACGCCGTCGATGTGAACGGTGCACGCGCCGCACTGCGCGACGCCGCATCCATACTTTGCGCCCGTCAGGCCGAGCTGCTCGCGGAGAACCCAGAGCAGGGGTGTGTTCTCGTCGACCTCGACGTCGCGATCGGTGCCATTGATATTGAGTTTCGGCATGCTCGGTGTCACCTCGAGTTGAGTTGGATGGATGCTCGGATCATGGCGAAAGAGTGCGCAGATAGTCGATGATGGCACTGCGTTGTGCCGAGTCGCGCAACGCAACGGTCATCGTCGTCCGTGGAACAACCGCGCGCGGGTTGTCGAGATAGGTGTCGAGGGTTTTGTCGTCCCAGACGATGCCGGACTTCTGCATGTCCTGTGAGTATCGCGCGCCCTCGACCGCACCGGCCGTCCGGCCGACGATGCCCGCGAGATGTGGGCCCAAGCGGTTCTGCCCGGGCTCGATGCTGTGGCAGGAGCCGCAGCGCTGCTGGTAGAGGCGCTCGCCATCCGGCGAGCTCTGCGCGTTCGCCGGTGCCGCTATCATCGGTGCCGCTATCATCGACAATGCCGAGACCGCTGCGGCCAAGCTGTTTTTTAAGCTCATCGCGTCGTGCTACTCCGCTGTGATGACCGGAGTATGCACGCCAGAGAGAGCAGAAATTTGCCTCGGCGATCGCGAAGTGTCGCGGCATGTCGCAGAAGAGCGCGCTGACAGACTTTGATACAACAACCGCCGAGCCGCTCATTCTGCGGGGGAAGCTGCGGGCGCGCCGGAAGCGCGAGCTTCCGTCTCGTGCGATGCCGGCTTTCTCGCCCCTGTGATTGCCGCCGCTTGTGGAAGGACGATCGTTGCCCGCAAGCCGCTTCCGGTATTGCAGAGCGACACGTCTCCGCCGTGATGGCGGACGATGTCGCGTGCGATCGACAGGCCGAGACCGATGCCGCCCGTCTCCCGGTTGCGGGAATCCTCGAGACGGAAGAACGGCGCAAAGACCCGGCCGATGTCCTGCTCGCCGATGCCCGGCCCGTCGTCCTCGACCACGATGCTGACGGCGGCGGGTGAGCTCTCGATGTGCACGCGCGCACGCTCACCGTACCGGACGGCGTTCTCGATCAGGTTGCGCAGCGCGCGCTTCAGAGAATCGGCGCGACAGCGATAGCTGTGGTGCGCTCCGCCCTCGAAAGAAACATTGAGCCCGATCTCGGAGAGGTCATCGCAAAGGCTCTCGACAAGCGCCGTCAGATTGACGTTGCGCGTCGGCTCCGCAATTGCCTGATCACGCGAGAATGCCAAGGTCGCTTCGGTCATCTGGCGCAGCTCATCCAGTGTCGCCAGCATTTTCTCGCGCGTTTCCTCGTCGGATACAAATTCGGCGCGGAGCCGCAGGGACGTCAGAGGTGTGCGCAGATCGTGGCCGATGGCCGCCAGCATGCGCGTGCGATCCTCGACGAAGCGCTGCAGCCTCGCCTGCATGCGATTGAACGCCTCGGCGGTATCGCGGATATCGTCAGGACCGTTCTCCGCGAGGGGAGGTACGTTCTCGCCACGCCCAAGAGCTTCGGCTGCAGCGGCCAGATCGCGCATCGGTCGCGTCATGACTTGTGCGATCCATGCCGCGCAGAGCGAGATGATGACGGCCGTCAGCGCGAGCGAGATCATCGACCGCGACGTCCATAGGCCGTTCGTCAGCTTCTTGCTGAAGACCGTGTTGAGCCACGTGCCGTCCGGCAGCTGGACGGTAACGCCCATGCCCATGGTGTTGGGCTGGTCGAGATAGAGAAACTTGGCCGCACGTGCGAGCGGCCATGCGTGCGGCGGCAGGTCGAACCAGGGCTGGACCGATGTCGTCTCGTGCGGGGGTGAAGCGAGGGTCGCGGCGCTGACGGAGTCGTCGACTCCATCCTGCGACTTGGAGCTTGCCACTTTCTGGATTGTCGGGAGTGGCTGAGATAGACGTGCCTTCGCGACTTGGCGCCAGACTGCCGTGTCCGCGATCAGCTCTCGCGAAATCCAGGAGCGGGAGTAGGGGGTGTCGCTAGCAGAGAGAATGTCGCGATGCACCGCGGAAGGCGTGGATTCGAGCACCTTCGCCACAGACGCACAACGGCTCAGAAACTCCGCCTTGGCGGACCGCATGAGCGCTTCATCGCGCTCCGTGCTGAACAGCAGCAGGCTGACACCCTGCGAAAGCGCGAGCGCGAGCAGCATCACGGCAACGAAGCGGGCGGCGAGACTTCGGTTCCAGAGCGCCATCATTGCGAGGTGATCTCAGCAGCGAAGCTGTATCCCCCTCCCCAATGCGTGATGATCAGCGTCGGCGACTTCGGGTCGGCCTCGATCTTCTTGCGGAGACGGCTGACCTGATTGTCGATACTGCGATCGAACGGCTCGGCCGCCTTGCCGACCGTCAAATCCAAAAGCTGATCTCTGCTCAGCACCAGTCCCGCATGGTCGAGAAAGACGCTCAGCAGCCGAAACTCCACCGTGCTCAGCGGCACGACGAGACCGTCCTGATCGGTCAGCTCGCGGCGCCCTCCATTCAGCAGCCAACGATCGAAGCGGATTTCCTTGGCCTTTATCAGGCCGCGCTGAGGCGGCAGGCTCTGCACCCGACGGAGAACCGCCTTGATGCGCGCCAGGAGCTCACGCGGATTGAATGGCTTGGAAAGATAATCATCGGCACCGAGCTCGAGCCCCACGATGCGATCGGTATCCTCGGCCATGGCTGTCAACATGATGACCGGCACGTCCGTGCTTTCGCGAATATAGCGGCAGAGCGACAGCCCATCCTCGCCCGGCATCATGATGTCGAGCACCACGAGATCGATGCCGTGACGATCGATCAGGCGGCGGCACGCCGCGGCGTTCTCGGCCAGGCTCGTCCGATACCCGTGCCTTGCCAGGTATTTGCCGACAAGGTCGCGGATATCCCGATGGTCGTCGACAATGGCGATGTGGGGCGCGGCGTCCATGTCTTCCTCTTGTAAGATATCTCCTAACTTTGCCCGCTCAGGTCCGCTGAACAAAATTGTATCAAATCATGTCGCTTGGCTGCCCTGCGACATGCCGCCAACAATTGGCGCATAGACGGGACGCCTCGGACGCGAATTTCGTTTAGGAAGTCAGCCGGTCAGCCTCAATCCCGATCCTGGAGTACCAGAATGAAGGCCCTCAAGAAGATATTCCTCGCCTGCGCCGTGTCGGTTCTCGCGCTCAACGGCGCCGTCGGCCAGGAAAAGCCGGCCGCGACTGCCTACGAACCGAAATCCGGCCAGGCCGGCAAGGATGTCGTGTGGGTTCCGACACCTCAGGGGCTGGTCGACCGCATGATGGAGATGGCCGGCGTCACCAAGGAGGATTACCTCATCGACCTTGGCTCGGGTGATGGTCGCACGGTGATCACGGCGGCGAAGCGCGGCGTCCGCGCGCTCGGCATCGAGTACAACCCCGACATGGTGGCCCTCTCGCAGCGGAATGCCAAGGAGGCCGGCGTCACGGATCTCGCCACGTTCGTGCAAGGCGACATCTTCGAGTCGGATTTCTCCAAGGCGACGGTGGTGACGCTCTTTCTGCTGCCGACGCTCAACGTGAAGCTTCGCCCGATATTGCTGGACATGAAGCCCGGCACCCGCGTCGTGTCGAATTCGTTCGACATGGGTGATTGGGAACCGGACGAGCGCGCGGAAGCCGGGGGCGAATGCACGAGCTACTGCCGCGCGATGAAGTGGATCATCCCTGCGAAGGTCGGCGGCGGCTGGAAGCTCGACAACGGCGAGCTTCAGCTTACGCAGACGTACCAGATGCTGGCCGGCTCCCTGACGCTGAACGGCAAGGCCGAGCCGATCACCGAGGCCAAAATGAGCGGCGAAAGCATCGCTTTCACGGCTGGCGGAAAGCGCTACAGCGGGCGCGTGACGGACAGCGCCATGACGGGAACCGTCGACGGCGGCGGCTCCTGGAGCGCGACGCGGACCAGCAAGTAGCAGCGAAACAACCCTGGCGGGGCGTGCGGGCGCGAACCAGCCTGCGCGCCCTGCTGGCGTCTGGTGACGGCTAAGCTGAAGGCGTTGCACCTTGCAGAAAGGCCTGCATGCGCTGCAGCTCATCGTCGAGGGCACGCTTGAACACAGCCTCGCGCGGCGGCTTGCCGGCGACGTAGCCGATATCGGCCCTGAGCTTGCCTTCACGCCACGCGAGGTTGCCCCAGCCGATCACCTGATCGCGCCAAAGCATCGGCAGCGCATAGTAGCCGCGCACGCGATTGGGCGCGGGTGTGTAGGCCTCGAAGCGGTAGGCCCAGCCCCACAGCCTCTCGAAACGGTCGCGGTCCCACACGATCGGATCGAAAGGAGCCAGCAATCGCACGACGTCGTCGGGCTCGTGACGTTTCGACGCCGGGCTTTCGCCCTCAGGCCAGTACCAGGAATGCCCGTCGACCTTTGCGTGCTGGAGCCGGGTGCGAAGACGGCGTAAAGTGTCCTTGCGCAAATGCATCCACTGCGGTGCCGCGAAAACCAGGCGGCTGACCAGGTGCTTCAGCGTGCGCTCAGGCAAAGGCGCATAGAGCCCGACGACGACGTCCGCCAGGGTGTCCATGTGCTGCTGCGGATCCTCGGGCGGCTCGATGATGGGCGCTGCGGCATACAGACGTGCGCCGCCCGCGCGACCGGCGATGCGCACCATCCCGCGGTACTGCATGCCGTCGAGCAGTTGCGTCGACGCGTTCGTAGTGCCACCGAACCAGTTACTCACCTTGCCGTGCGAAAACTGGGCATCGACCTCGCGCGGATGCACCGAACCGCGCTCCCGCACGAAGTCCAACACAGCCTGTGCCTGGCGCATCTTCTCCACGCCCCACACGGTGCGTGCGAGCCGCGGGTGCATCAGCCGCTGAGTGCCGCGCGGAAGAATGCCGTGATTGATGAAGAAGTCCTCTTCGACAGCCAGGCGGGCGTAGCGGCGCTTCAAATCACCAGCGCGGTAGTCCTTGACGCGGTGGCGCAACGTCAAATCCTGAGCCTGTGCCGGCGCGCGGATCGGATCGGCCTGCACGAACCCGAGCTTATTGATGGCGCGCTGGAGCGTGGTCGGCGCAAAGAGCGTGCGCGCCACGGTATGGCGGCGCAGTGCGGTGAGGTCGAGTGCTTTGGACATGAACCGTCCTCGTCGGCGCGCGTTCAACAGGGCGTCGACGACGCTCAGGCATAAGGATAGGTCGCGGGCTTCGCAAAGACCGAACGACAACTGTATCAGGCGCCAGCGCCGCGGACATCTGCGGCCTTCCCGCCATGTCGGTTAGGGCGCCCGGCGCATGACCAATGAGGGCCGGACAGCGTCCCGTTAAGCAGTTGAAATATAGATGAATACAGTTCGCCTTGGTGCAGAAGATGCCTAAATTCCTAACGATGGCGCCTTGTTTCCCGCTCTCGTCGGAAAGCGGACATGCCAGCGTGATGGTTAGCGGGATTATGCTGGCAGCCGACCCGCACCGCCCTTCTATCTTATACTTGCCTATCGTCGATCGTCGGCATCGGCTTGGCGAGTGTTCGCAGGGCTTCGATGTCGCCGAGGTCGATACGCGAGCCGCGAACTGAAACCTTGTAGGGAACAAGCGAGGCGAATGATCGGGAGAGGACCTCCGGCGCCACGCCTAGTCGGGAGGCGAGGACCTTCTTCTCGAAAGGCAGCGTGAAATGCCCTTTGGATCCCATCTCGACGTCGTGCGCGAGAAGCCAGTTTGCCAGCCGCTCCAGACCCGTGCGCAGTTTCTGGTTCTTCAGCTCCTTGACGATGCCGCGATAGGCATAGGCGAGCTCCTGTGCCAGGGCCCGCGCAAAGGCCGCATCCGCTGCAAAGACACGGCGCACGGCCGCAGCCGGAATGAGCAGGACACGCGCTGTCGTCAGCGATCGCGCGGACTTGAGATAGACACGATCGAGAATGACGGCGGCGACGATGAAGCTGTGGCCGGGGCCGAGAACAGCGACGGTCGTCTCGCGATCGCGGTAGGCGGAGAAAACCTCAACCTGCCCATCGACAACGACATGAAGGAAGTCCGCTGGATCGCCCTCACGTGCGAGCTCCACGCAGGCCGGAAAGCGCTGCAGAAACGAGTCGCGCAACAGCGCCTCGCTGTGACTGGCGTCCACGCCATCGAACAGTGGAAGCCGGACCATCTCTTCGATTTCTTCGGGGCGCATATGGAGTCCTCCCTGCGGCAATACCCTATGGCCGCCTGGCCGCCAGCGAATTGATCTAGATCATCTCCAGAATTGATCCGATTGAGATCAAGTCCTGCCTTTGATCGGCATCATCTTTGATTTGTGTCACCGCTGCTCTTGCAAGTTTGCGCGGCGCGCCGCTGGTTGACTGAGGTCAATGGCGTTCCGGGCTCCAGCCCCACCCTTTCACCTCGTCAGTGCGCTTCAGCACAGAGGGTGAGGATGCCGAGCTCAGCAATTGATTCATCCGATCAAGCCCGAGCCCTTTGGCTCTCCACGTTGGCCTTCACCGTCTGCTTCGCCGTTTGGACGATCTTCGCCATCATCGGCATCCAGATCAAAGCCGACCTTGGCCTCAGTGACACGCAGTTCGGTCTGCTCGTCGGCACGCCGATCCTCACTGGCTCTCTGATCCGGCTGATCCTCGGCATCTGGTCCGATCAGTACGGCGGGCGCCTCGTCTACACGCTGACGATGCTCAGCGCGGCACTGATGACTGCGCTGCTCACCTTCGCTTACGACTATCCCACAT
>JAEWIJ010000090.1 GCA_023387235.1 Pseudomonadota bacterium | reverse complement strand
ATGCAGGCGACAGGCGAACAAGCGGCGGCGCGCCGCCTCGTGGCAATCGTCTGCGCGGCGCAGGTCCTGGTGCAGATCGGCGCGTTCTTCTGGCCCGCTCTCCTCCCGCACATGATTCCTTTGTGGGGCCTCACGAACACCGAAGCCGGATGGATCACGGCGAGCTTCTATGCCGCTTACATGCTCGCCGTCCCTGTGCTCGTGACGCTGACCGATCGCGTGGACGCGAAGTACGTCTATCTTTTCGGCGTCGGTGCGACGGTTGCCGGACACGGTAGTTTCGCGCTCTTCGCCGAAGGCTACTGGTCGGCGATGGCCTTTCGCGCCCTGACCGGCCTCGGCTGGGCTGGAACGTACATGACCGGCCTCAAGCTGCTCGCCGATCAGGTCGATGCGAAGATGATGTCGCGCGCGGTGACGGGCCACGCGGCGAGCATCGGTATTTCCGGGGCCCTCTCGTTTGCGACGGGCGATCTCCTCGCGAATATCGGCGGCTGGCAGCTCGCGTTCGTTTCAGCGGCAATAACTGCCGCGATTGCGTGGTGCATGGTCGCCCTCTTCGTGCCGCGCCGTGTGGCGCCTGCGGCGAAGCCGAGTGACGGCGGCGGGCTCTTCAATTTTCTTCCCGTCTTCCGCAATCGATCGGCCATGGCGTACGCGATGGCCTATTCCATCCACACGCTCGAGATGAGCGCATTGCGCGGATGGGGCGTGGCCTTCCTCGGCTATGTGGCGGCGACGACAGGCGTCGGCACGTCACTGCTCTCGCCGGCGACAGTGATGACGCTGCTCGGTCTGATCGGCGTCGCGGCGAGCGTCAGCGGCAACGAGATGGCCATTCGTCTCGGCAGGCGCCGGCTTATTCAGCTCGCGATGGCCGGATCGATCGTCACGGCGTTGGCCATCGGTTTTGCCGGCGTCTGGTCGTACTGGCTCGCAGTGGCACTGCTGCTCTTCTATGGCCTTGTCGTATGGCTGGACTCTTCGTCGCTCACAGCAGGAGCAGCGGGAACGGCCGAGCCCGCCCGACGCGGCGCCACGCTCGCCGTTCACTCCTCGCTTGGCTATGCGGGCGGATTCGTCGGCCCGATTGTCGTTGGCTGGAGTCTCGATCGCGCGGGCGGTATGTCACCGCTTGGATGGGTGGCGGGCTTCGGCAGCGTTGCGCTACTGATGGCGGCGGCGCTCGTCGCTTTCGTGCTCATGCGGCCGAGCGGTCTGGCCGGCGACAAGGGTGGCTGATCAAATCCGCCGTCCTGCCTTCTGCCAGTACGGCTCGCGAAGGCGGCGCTTGAAGATTTTACCCGAGTCCTCGCGCGGCAGGTCGTGCGCGATCTCGATGCGGCGCGGCACCTTGTAGCTCGCGAGATGCGATTTCAGATGCGCGCTCACGGCTTCGATGGCGAGCGCGTGGCCCGGCATGGGCTCGACGAGCGCGATGAGCGCTTCGCCGAATTCTTCGTCGGGAATGCCGAAGACGGCGCAATCCTTGATACCCGGCATGGCGAGCGCGACGGCCTCTATTTCCGCCGGATAGATGTTCACGCCGCCCGAGATGACCATGTCGCGCTTGCGGTCGCAGAGAAAGAGATAGCCGTCCGGATCGAGATAGCCCATGTCGCCGACGGTGATCATGCCGCCGCGCTCGATCTCGGCGCGCTTCTCAGGGAGGTTGTGGTACGTGAACTCGGGATAGTAGTCGATCGCCGAGAAGATCTCGCCGACCTCGCCCTGCGGCACCTCGCGGCCCTGCTCGTCCTGAATGGAGATCGTCGCGCCTTTCGAGACGCGGCCGACAGTGCCCGGCTTCCTGAGCCATTCCTCACTCGAGACGATGGTGACCGCGCCGCTCTCGGTTGCGCCGTAGAACTCCGAGATGACCGGCCCCCACCACTCGATCATGGCGCGTTTCACGTGCACGGGGCAGGGCGCTGCGGCGTGCATGACGAAGCGCAGCGAGGAGAGGTCGTAGCGCCGGCGCACATCCTCCGGCAGCTTCAAGAGGCGCACGAACATGGTCGGCACCATGAACAGCGTGTCGATGCGTTCGCGCTCGATAGCCGCGAGCATGGCCTCCGGCTCGAAGCGCGGCATGAGGATGAGGGCTTCGGCAATGCGCGCGGCGCGCAGCACGAAGGCATTGGGGGCGGAATGGTAGAGCGGCCCTGCCATGATCGTGCGGATACCGGGCGAGACGCCATACACGACGCGGCGCGCCTCGTTGAGAGCTTCCTGCTGTGCGGGTGTCGGCGGCGCGCGGCGCACGCCCTTTGGGTTTCCGGTCGTGCCGGACGTATAGATCATGCTGAGTGTCTGCGGGCGGGGCGCACCGCTCCATGGTGCGTGCGCCGCGATAAACGTGTCCCAGTTTTGCGCATCGGTTGGCACGGAGCAGCGCTCGGACGCGATCCCGAAGGCTTGGGCCACGACATCAGGCGCCGATGCGACAAGAATGGTGAGGCCGGGCGTCGCCGCGCGCCGGGCCGTATCCAGGAGATCGGCGTGCACGACGAGCACCTTGGCCGCGCAGTCGCGCAGGATGTAGCCGATCTCCTCGGGATGGAAGTGCCAGTTGATCGGCACGGCATAGGCCCCGAGGCGGATGGCGGCATAGGAGGCTTCGAGAAAGGCCACATCATTGCGCATGAGTATCGCGACGCAGTCACCCTGGCCGACGCCGAGCGCATCGAGACCGGCGGCGGCGCGTTCGACGCGAGCGTCGAAGGTTGCCTGATCGATCGTGCTGCCGCCGATCGCGATCCCGCGCACGAGCCCTTCCGTTTGCCCCATGGGGGACCTCCCGCCTGTTTTCGTTTTTGGCAAGTTGAGCATGAGGCACAGCGGCAAAGCAAGCTGGCGGATGCTCCGGACGGCGGGTAAAGTCCGCGCACAGAACCTTTCATCGAGGAGGCAGGGCATGTCGGAGGAATCGGTCGTTGTGACTCGCAAGGAGGGGATCGCCATCATCCGGCTCAATGAGCCGAAATCGATGAATGCGATGTCGGCCGGCATTAAGGCCGGCCTCGATGCAAATCTTCCGTCGCTGCTCGACGACGACAGCGTGCGGTGCCTGCTCATCACGGGCACGGGCGATGCCTTCTGCGCCGGCGGCGACATTCGCAACATGGGTCGCGCCAAGCCATCCGATACGCGCGAGCGCATGCGCCGCTCCTATCGCTGGGCAGGGCGCCTGCTCAAGGCGGACAAGCCGGTCGTGATGGCGGTGAATGGCGCGGCGGCGGGCGCAGGCGTGTCGCTCGCACTCATGGGCGACGTCGTGATCGCCTCGACATCGGCCTATTTCACGACGGGCTTCGTGAAGATCGGCGTCGTCCCCGATCTCGGATTGCTCGCGACCTTGCCGCGCGCCATCGGCACGCTCAAGGCGAAGGATCTCCTGCTCACGAGCCGCAAGGTCGGTGCCGAAGAAGCCCTGCAGATCGGGCTCTGCTCACGCATCGTGGCGCCGGACGAGCTCATGGACAAGGCCATGGAGGTCGCCGAGCAGTTCGCCAACGGGCCGACGATCTCCTACGGGCTTGTGAAGAAGCTCGTCAGCCGCGCCTACGATGCCTCCTTCGACGAGTTCCTCGATGCGGAGGCCTTCGCGCAGGGCACGGTCATGGCGAGCGACGACTTCATCGAAGGCATCACCGCCTTCCGCGAGAAGCGCCGCCCGAAGTTCAAGGGGAGCTGAGGCGGACGGATTTCGGATTTGCCGTGCCGGGCGACTTGAGATCGGGCTGTCGCGCGCCGTGCCTGCAGAACTTCGCATAGATATGGTTCAACGCCCTCTCCATCGCGCGATATCCACCCGTGTCGACCGATGTAAGCGTCATGAAACGATCGCAGAGTTTCTCCGATTGCCGATGCCGGCATTGGATCGGTTTGTCGCCCATCAGGCCGATGAGGAAGTTTCCGTCGGACTTGAAGACCGTCGCGCGTGTCGCCGACATGTTGTTCAGGTAGAATTCGGCGGCAGTTCCGGATGAGGTGTTTTCGAGGCGGATTATGCAATTCGATTGGTCGAGGACCGACCAGACCTCAGTGCCGTCTTTCGCGATACCGGGATGATCGGGCGCGACGAGCGTCCCGTCGGCGGCTTCCTTGAGCTGGTCGAGAGGAATTAACGCGCGGGAGTGGACGAAGACCCAAGTCTCCAGCAGCGTTTGGGCCGCAGCCGGCGCGGACATCAGTGACAGGCCTGCGCACAGGGTAAATGTGCTCGCGAAAAGGAAACGGCTAACGAGTGTGGGTCGCAATTGCATCGGCAGCCTCCGCCGCTTGCGGCAAATCTACCCTTCCCACGGATATCCGAGACTAGTTTTGCGATATTTTAGGAATTATGTCCTGCAAATTCCGCGTGAAAAGTTAATCAGTGCGGGAATTGAGTTAAGAAGTGCGGCTTCTGGTCGGTGTTTCATTCGCCACCAGCGCCGCAGCCGATGAGGCGGGGCGCGCTGAAAGGGCATGCTCGTGTCCGGCCTCCGCTGCGGGCGCACGCCGTTGTTTTTCGCGGGCTCGCTTCCGCGCTCGCATCTCTCGCGCAATGGCCGTGCCGAAGAACAGCAGCAAGGCGACGCCCGCCGTGGTGACCCAGCTTTCGACAATGACGGCATGGCCGGTGGCGAGCACGATGGCTGCGCCAACGACCGAAAGAAGCACGCCGAGGCAAAACACGTCGAGCGAGTTCCGGCCCGCATCCGAGATGGTGCGCGCGATGCCGGTCTTCAGCCAGGACGCCCTCGGCGGCAGCATCACCAGAAGCAAATAGCCGAAGGCGACGAAGTGCAGCAGGCGCGCAGGACCGAGCGTGCCTTTGATCATGAGATCGCCGTAGGGACCGAGATCGACAGGTGCCGCACCGATGTGAAGCGGCCATCGTGTCCATGGCGCGCGCAGGATGACGGAGACTACGAGGACCAGCACCGCAAGCGAGATGAACAGCGCCGACGGTTGCAACTCGCGCCGCTTCGTCTTCAACGCGGCGGCCATGCCCAAGGCCATCAGGAACTGCCAGGCGAAGGGATTGAAATGCCAGCCATCGCCCGAGAGCGTTGGCAGATTCAAGGGAATGAATTGCGTCACTGCCCAAGGAAGTGCCGACAACGCAAGCCCCAGGGGTATGCTGCGCTTCAGCAGCATGTACAGCGCCGGGAAAACTGCCAGCAGCACGACGTAGAGCGGGAGAATATCGAAGTAAGTGGGCTGCACGACCAGCAGCGCAGCGCCCGCTACCATGGCGGGATCGCCGGACAGCAGCGACTCGAAGTTCAGCAACTCGAGCAGTTGCGTATCGCCGAACGCGCGCGAGATCAGAAGCAGCATGGCTGCGACGAGCAGCAGCGTTCCGATGTGGTAGGCATAGATGATGCCGACGCGATGAGCGATTCTGCGCAGTCCCTCGGCAGGTGAGGGATCGTCGAGGTAACGTCCGTACGCAAGAACGGCGGAGAATCCAGCGAGTGCCACGAACGTTTCAGCGGCATCGGAGAAGCCGAAGTTCTGTTGTGTAACGGAGGCCCATCGATTGTGCGGAATATGATCGATGAAGATCGTCAGCAGCGCGAGGCCGCGAAGAAAATCAACACGCAGGTCGCGTCGAAATCGCTTCTTCTCATCGAACATGCTCTCGTCTCGGGTAGCTCGATCTCGTCCGCATCAGGCGAGCTACGGGACAGGTCACGTCTGGCCGCCTCAGCAGTAACCCCGATGCCGAGCCGCGGGTTCCCTGGAAGCTAAGCCCTGGAGGTGCGTGGCGTACGCGGGCGAAATGCGTATGCCAGCCGGAAGAGAAGGAGGGCTGCGACGAGAGCCGCGTAGATCAGCGGCTCGAGCGGCCAGACCTTGACCAGCATGATGAAGTGGAGCGCGGCCGCCGCCGCAGCGAGATAGGCGAGGCGATGCAATTTTTGCCAGCGCGCGCCGAGCCGCCGGATCATCGGAGCATTGGAGGTCACCGCAAGCGGCACCAGCACCACGAAGGCCAGCATGCCGACCGTGATGTACGGCCGCTTGACGATGTCGGCGATGATCGAGGGGATGTCGAGGCCCTTGTCGATCAGGAGATAGACGCCGAGATGGAGCGCTGCGTAGTAGAATGCGAGCAGGCCCAAGGCCCGCCTGTAGCGGATGAGGCTCGGTCCTCCGAGCTGCCTCAGCGGCGTGACCGCGAGGCTCGCGATCAGGAAACGCAGCGCCCAGAGTCCGAGCGCACGCTCCAGCACATTCTGCGGGTCGGCGCCGAGCTGGTCGGTCAGGCCCCAATAGAAGTAGAGCACCGCCGGCGCCATGCCGATGATGTAGAGGGCACGGCGCGCGGGATCGACGCCGAGGGCGAGGCGCGAGAGCGGGCTCCGTTGACGGGGCGGCGCAAGCATTCTCAGTAGTTCACCTTGAGGTCCATGCCGGTGTAGAGGCTCGCGACCTGCTCGGCATAGCCGTTGAAGGGCAGTGTCGGACGGCGCTTGGCGAACAAGCCGCTGCCCTCGCCGATGCGGCGCTCGGTCGCCTGGCTCCAGCGCGGATGGTCGACGGCCGGATTGACGTTCGAGTAGAAGCCGTACTCGCGCGGGTTCTCGCGGCTCCACGACGTCACCGGCTGCTTGTCGGTGAGCGAGATGCGCACGATCGACTTGATGCTCTTGAAGCCATACTTCCAGGGCACGACGAGGCGCACGGGCGCGCCGTTCTGATTGGGCAGCTTCTCGCCGTAGAGGCCGACCGCCAGGATCGCCAGCGGATGCATGGCTTCGTCGAGACGCAGGCCCTCGACATAGGGCCACTTGAGGGCTTGGAAGAAGCCCTTCTGGCCGGGCATCTCGGCGGGGCGCACGAGCGTCTCGAAGGCGACGTACTTGGCGCTGCCTTGCGGCGCGACGCGCGAGAGCACGCTCGCGAGCGGTACGCCGACCCACGGAATGACCATCGACCAGCCTTCGACGCAGCGCATGCGATAGATGCGCTCCTCGAGCGCGATGTCCTTGATCAGGTCGTCGAGGTCGTAATCGGCGGGCTTGTCGACGAGGCCGTCGACCTTGATCTTCCAGGGCTTCGTCGTCAGCGTGTGTGCATTGGCGGCGGGATCGTCCTTGTCCGTGCCGAACTCGTAGAAGTTGTTGTAGGAGGTCACGTCCTTGAGGGGCGTCGGCGTCTCGTCCGTCGAGAGGGGGCTCTTGCTGGCGGCGAGCGGCGCGGCAAGGGCAAACGAGGGCAGCGCGGCAGTCGCTCCCAGGGCCGCTGCGCCGAGCATGAACGCGCGGCGCCCGAGATAGAGGGACCGATCGGTGATCTCGGACGGGCGGATGTCACTTGCAGTGCAGATCAGCATGGGGTGAGGCCCTTTGCGGTCAATTGGCTAGCGCTACAAGGCTATTCGGAGGGCGGGAAGCATTGGTTACGGAGGTAACGTGTAGTTGATGGGGCGGCTGTCGGCCCCGCACGATCCGGAGCGGATTTGCTCCGCTATTCCGACATTGACGATCCGCCGATGGCGATCCTTCAATGGGAGGGCGCCCAGCGGTGGCCGCGCGCCACATGAAGAATATGAGGCAGACGCAGGTGATGGCCGATCATGAGCTGACATACGAAGGCGGCTGCACGTGCCGCGCGGTGCGCTATCGCATGGTCAGCCGTCCGCTCTTCGTCCACTGCTGCCATTGCCGCTGGTGCCAGCGCGAAACCGGCACTTCCTTCGCGCTCAACGCCATGATCGAAGCGGAGCGCGTCGAGCTGGTGGAGGGGGCGCCCGAGATAGTCCTCACGCCGTCGAACAGCGGCAAAGGGCAAAAGATCGCCCGCTGCGCGATATGCCGCGTCGCTGTCTGGAGCAACTATGCGGGCGCGGGCGACAGGTTCCGTTTCGTGCGCGTCGGCACGCTCGACGAGCCTGATAGCTTCCCTCCCGACGCGCACATCTTCACGGCATCGAAGCAGCCATGGGTCGCGATCCCTGAGGGCGCGCCGGCCTTCGAGATCTTCTACAAGCGCGAGGAAATCTGGCCCGAGGAGAGCCTGCGGCGCCGGCAGGCCGTGCTGGACGGCTGAAGCCCTCAGGGCGCGCTCAGGTGGCCGAGATCGATCGCCAAGCGTGAAGAGGTGCATGCGTTTCGCGTTCACAGCTCCAGTAGCAGCCCTGTGTGGGCTGATCGTGCTGTCGGCCGATGGGCTGTTTCGCGAGGTGGCAGTAGAGGAGCGTGCCGACGCCGCCATGCGCCACGATCGCGATGTCGCCGGCGGGTGCCTCTGACGTGATCGTCCCGAAGGCGCCGATCACCCGATGTTGAGCATCGATGGCCCGCTCCCAACCGCGCACGCTTTCCTGCGGACGCGCAAAGAAAGCATCGGCGATGCGCTGGAATTCCTCGTGCGGGAGGTAGCCGGTGGCACTGCGGTCATTCTCGTCGAGGCCCGCATGAACGGAGACCGGCAATCCGCGGGCGCCGGCAAGAAGACCCGCGCCTTCGATCGCCTTTGTCTCGGTGCTTGCCCAAATGCTCGTGACGCCCTGCATGATTGCAGAGGCGGCAAGGGCGCGCATCCGCGCAATGCCGAGATCGCTCAGGTGCCAGCGCGGCACGGGCCGCTCGGGATCGATAACCACTTCGGGATGCGTGATGAAGTAGACCGTGCCCACCATTCGCTCCGAGCGCGCGTCAACTACTCTTGTTGTCCTCTTTCGGCTTCGGTTCCGCAGGCTCCGCCGGCCGGTCGCGCAGAGGGAGCTGTAGCAGCGCCTTGGGCGCTGCGAGCTTGGGCTTTGCACGCTGCGGCGGCCGCGCGAGCTGGCGCACGGCGCGCGAGGCGGCAACCTCGCCATCGTTCGCGTAGGCCTCGTGATTGCGCTCGATCTCCTTCAGATCGTAGCGGTAGTTGACCATGAGGCCGTGCGCCTCGCGCAGTCCCTTCTCGTAGACATCGCCGAGCCAGTTGATGCGCTCGAGGCGCGCGCCATTGCCGAGATGAAAGCGCGCCACAGGGTCCACTGGCCGCCCGTCCGCCGCCTTCGCGAACAGGAAGTAGTTGGCGGCGAGCGCGAGCAGCGAAGCCTGCAACGTCTCGGCTTCTTCCTCGTCCTCGATCCACGCCGGATTGCGCAGCGTCTGGAGAACTTCCCGGTCGGGCTCGCTGACGAGGCCCTCCTGATCGTCGGCCATGACACGATCGAGCCAGCGCGCGAACGTCGGCACCGGGGAGAGCGTAACGAAGGTCTTGAGCTGCGGCTGCTCGCGCGCGAGATCCTCGACGACCTGTTTGATGAGGAAGTTGCCGAAGGAAATGCCCTTGAGGCCTTCCTGGCAGTTCGAGATCGAATAGAACACGGCGGTCGTAGGCGCCGGCGTGGGATTGCCATTCTTGCGCGCCTCGGTCAGCACGGAATGGATGTTGCCGGGGATGTCGCGGGTGAGGGCGACCTCGACGAAGATCAGCGGCTCGTCGATGAGCGAGGGATGGAAAAAGCCGAAGCAGCGCCGGTCATCGGGATCGAGCCGGCGGCGCAGGTCGTCGAAACCCTTGATCTCGTGCACGGCCTCATACTGGATGAGCTTCTCGAGGATCGCGGCGGGTGTCTGCCAGTCGATGCGCTTCAGGACGAGGAAGCCGCGGTTGAACCACGAGTGCAGCAGGTGCATGAGGTCGGCATCGAGCGCGCCGAGCGAGGGCTCGGACTTCGGCAGGCGCAGGAGGTCGCGGCGCATGGCGACGATCTCGGCCGTGGCGCCGGGCGCGAGGTTCAGCCGCCGGAAGAATTCCTGGCGCGGGCTCTCGACGGCGTGCTGAAGGGCCTTGAGCGCAGCCTCGCCCGGGGCCGCGACATAGGCCGCCGCCGCCTGCTCGACCATATGCTCGTCGGGTTTGATCTCCTCGACGAGATAGCGGAAGAACGCACGCCGCCCGTCGGCGTCGAGTTTGCGGTAGGCATCGAGGATGCGCCGTGCGATGGCGACGCCCGAGGCTTCGCCACGACCTGACATCAGGGCGGCGGACAGCGCGGTGATGTCCTCGTTGGGGCCCTCGCCGAGGAGGGCGCGCGGCAGATACTGGCGGCCCTGCTCAGCGACCGAGCTCAGCAGCTCCTGCAGAAACGAGACGTTGACGGGCACGCGCGAGTACCTCGCAGGGTTGGGGCAGAGTTTGGGCTTGTTACTGGCCTTGGCTCAAGTATGCCCCAAGGCGCATTGCAGTTCCATGACCGTGCATGGCGGTTTTGCTCGACGGACGGACCGAGGCGCGCCATTCTGCCGCGCAAGCAGAAACCACCCCGCACGAGGAGGAGCCGCGATGTCCGAGACCTACGAAATCCTGGCCGTGAAGTACGGCGCCATGACGAATCGCACGCGCGCCGACAACTTCGTGCACCCGGACGACCACGCGGCGCCCATGCCCATCGACTATTTCGTATTCGTCCTGCGCAACAAGAACCGCACGATCCTGATCGATACCGGCTTCGACCACAAGGAGGCCGCACCGCGCGGCCGCAAGATCGATCTGGAGCCGCGCGAGGCACTTCAGCGCATTGGCATCGACGCGGAGAAGCTCGACACGTGCATCGTCACGCATCTCCATTACGATCACGCCGGCACGCTCGATCATTTCCCGAAGGCGCGCTTCCATCTCCAGGAGTCGGAGATGGCCTACGCCACCGGACGCTGCATGTGCGATCAGGCGATGCGCGGGCCTTTCACCGTCGATCACGTGTGCCAGATGGTGAAGAGCGTCTATTCGGGGCGCGTGCAGTTCCATAACGGCGACGGCGAAGTGGCACCGGGCGTGACCGTCCACCATATGCCCGGCCACAGCAAGGGCATCCAGGCCATCCGCGTGATGACCGACCACGGCCCGGTCATGCTCGCCTCGGACGTCGTCCACTTCTACGAGAATATCGAGCGGCGCATGCCCTTCTTTATCAGCGTCGATATCGAGGCGACGCTCCGGAGCTACGACCGCCTTGCGGACATGGCCGGCGGTCTCAAGAACGTCATTCCCGGCCACGATCCGCTGATCCTCAAGCGCTATCCCGCCTGGAAGCCGGAGACGGCCGGAACCGTCCACAAGCTCGATGCCGAGCGGATCGGCTAAGGTTTCGTACAGTGCAATATGACGGCGCGCCGGACAGGCTTCTTAGTCTGTCGGGTGATTGCGCGCGCCCACCGGCCGGCATAGCTTAGCGCCACAACAAGCGTAGGGCACGACGGAAAGCCCGACAGTCCAGGGAGGAACCTTATGAAATCGCGATTCGGTAAGCATCTCGCGTTGGCGGTGCTGACGCTCGCGGCTGCGCTCTCGGCGTGGCCGGTCGTCGGCGCGGCGCAGGACGTGACGCTGCGCATTCATCATTTCCTTCCAGCGCCGGCGCCCGTTCCGAAGAACTTCATCACACCCTGGGCCGAGAAGGTCACCAAGGAAGCGGGTGGCAAGCTGAAGGTCGAGGTCTATCCGGCCATGCAACTCGGCGGCCGGCCGCCGGCGCTGATCGATCAGGCGCGGGATGGCGTCGTCGATATCGTATGGACGCTGCCGGGCTACACACCTGGGCGTTTCCCGGGGACTGAGGCCTTCGAGCTGCCCTTCGTGCCGGCGAGCGCGGAGGCGACCAGCCAGGCAGCGTGGGATTTCTACGAGAAATACCTCAAGAAGGAGTTCGAGAGCGTGCACGTCATCGCAGTCCATGTCCATGGGCCGGGACTGCTGCACGTGAAGGGCAACGGCGTCAGCAAGCTCGAGGACCTGAAGGGCCTGAAGCTGCGCGGCCCGACGCGGCAGGCGACAGCGCTCCTTGCGGCGCTGGGCGCGACACCGGTCGGCATGCCGGTGCCGGCCATGCCCGAGGCGCTTTCCAAGGGCGTTATCGACGGGACCGTCATCCCCTGGGAGGTGACCACGCCGCTCAAGGTCGCCCAGCTCGTGCAGTCGCACACGAACTTCACGGGAAGCCGCGGGCTCTATACGAGCTTCTTCGTCTTCGCGATGAACAAGGCGAAGTACGACGCCCTGCCGGCGGACATCAAAAAGGTCATCGATGCCAACAGCGGCAAGGAAGCCTCGAAGTGGGTCGGCCGCGTGATGGACGAGGGCGATGCGCCGGGCATCGCTGCGGCGAAGGCTGCCGGCAACAAGATGATCACGCGCGACGCCAAGGAGACCGCGCGCTGGAAGGAGGCGTCGGCGCCGATCGCCGAGGCGTGGGTCAAGGAAATGTCCGGCAAGGGCTACCCGGGGCCGGACATGCTCAAGGATGCCAAGGAGATGATCGCAAAGTACGCCGGCGCGGAGTGAGCTGCCTACTTGATCGACGAATGTTGGCGGGGCCTGGGGCGTCAGGTCCCCTCTCCCCGTCCTTGCGGGGAGAGGGTTATGGTGAGGGGCGGCCGCACGCGCTGATGGTTGCGTTTGCCGCCGCCCTCACCCCGGCCCGCTCCC
>JAEWIJ010000038.1 GCA_023387235.1 Pseudomonadota bacterium | reverse complement strand
CCGCCGGCTAGGGTGCGGGACTGGTCCCGCTCGCGAAGCGATCATTGACATTGCCATCTCGATTTTTCTCATCTTCATCGCCTCGCTGCGTACCCAGATCCATTGCCGACGAAGGATTTGAAGCGATGGCGGGCTTCGTCCTCGGTGGCGAGATCGCGGGCGCGGCTGACCGTTTCTGCGCGATGTTGCGCGGCGAGCAGTCCTTGCAGGGAGAGGGACTGTTTGACGGCGAGGCTGTTGAGTTCGTTACCGGCCTGGGTGGCCTCGAGTGCGCCTACTGCGTTGCGGGATCGCGTCATGGCGTCACCGAGCAGGCGCGTGTCGGTTTCGATGCCGTCGGCGATCTGGCCTTGCAGGAGAGCGGCGCGTTTGAGGCCGGCGTATTCCTCGTCCCATCGTGACTTGGCATTGCGCAGCACGTCGTTGGACGAGAGCGCGGCTGAAAGCTGTGTCGGGAAGAGCCGCTCGTAGCTGGCCTGCGTCTGCTGGAGATTCAGCGCTAGACCGTTGCCGGCGCGGAGCTGCGTTTGGATGGCAGTCAGCGTACGTTGGAGGTCGGGGGACAGGGTGCTTCCGAGGCGCGTCAGGTTCTGATCCATGCGCAAGATCATCTGCGCTTGATTTTGCAAGGCCCGCACCTGGTTGTTGATCTGCTCCAGCGCACGGGCTGCCGACAGCAGGTTCTGCTGGTAGTTCGCGGGGTCAAACACCGTCAGCGCGTGCGCATCGGGCGAGATGGCGGTGCTTGCCAGAAGAGCCAGCGCGATCGCTGTGAGAACCCCGCGTGCGGCGCGCCGGCGCGCAGCGCGGTTGGGCTTGGCCGCTAAGGGGAGTGGCGCCAGGCGCTCCAGCAGATCGTCGCGGGTTGCTGCAGTCGGCACCGGTTCCGGCGCTCCAACCGCTTCCGGGGTGTCGGATTGCGGTGGCGACACTGTCGGCGGGATGTGCGGCAGTGGCGGCGGTGTAGTCCGCGGGCGCTGCGCACCGGGGAAGGATGTGAGCAGGTTGGCTGCCCAATCGAGACCTTTGGCGCGCAGGAAGGCGTCGGCAAAGCTCGCGTCCGGGGTCTCTGCAACAACGCGCTCGATGAGCTTCTGGTCGTCAGGGGATGACGATGCGGTGAGTGCGAGGGCGATGGGCCCGAGGCCGAGCTCGAACAGTCGGTTGCCTTGGGCGGATTGCACGTAGTAGTCCCGCTTGGGTGTAGCGAGGCCGAGGATCTCAATCTGGCGACCATTGAGGCCGAAGCGTTCGTAGACGGCACGCGCCTGCGGCTCGAGGGCGCGATCATTGGGCAGGAAGATGCGCGTCGGGCAGCTTTCGATGAGCGCCGGCGCGATCACCGAGCGCTCGATGTCGGCAAGCGATTGCGTGGCGAACAGCACCGCGACATTCTTCTTGCGCAGGGTCTTCAGCCATTCGCGAATGCGGGCTGCAAACATCGGCTCGTCGAGGAAGGTCCAGGCTTCGTCAAGCACAAGGAGCGTCGGCCGGCCGTCGAAGCGGGTTTCGAGGCGATGGAAGAGATAGGTGAGGACGGGCGGGATCAGCCGCTTGTGCTGCATGAGCGGCTCCATTTCCACATGCAACACGTCGGTGAGCGCCAGATTTTCGGTGGCACCGTCGAGCAGGCGGCCATAGGGACCTTCGAGCGTGTACGGTGCCAGCGCCTGACCGAGGGCATTTGACTGCACGAGCACGGCGAGGCCGGTCAGGGTGCGTTCCGCTTTCGGCGCAGAAGCAAGGCTCTTCAATGCGGTCCACAGCGCATCCTTGATCTCGGGCGTGATCGTCACGCCTTCGTTGGTGACGAGACCACTGATCCATTCGAGTGCGAACGCGAGCTCGCCGGGCTCGTCGATGCGCGCGAGCGGCTGGAGCGACAGCGTGCCCTCGAGGCCGAGCTCGATGCTCTCGCCGCCCATGGCCAAGGAGGCCGCTCGCGCCGATCGTCCGCGATCGAAGATCGCCACCTGCGCACCGATGAAGCGACGGAACTGCATGGCCAGCAGGGAGAGCAGCACGGACTTGCCGGAACCGGTCGGGCCGACCACGAAGGCATGGCCGACGTCACCACTGTGCAGATCGAGGCGGAAGGGCGTAGCGCCGCGCGTCTCCGCCATCATCAGCGGTGGCGCATCGAGATGGCGGTTCCGCTCCGGACCCGCCCACACAGCCGAAACCGGCATCATGTGTGCGAGGTTCAGCGTATGCACGATCGGCTGCCTCACGTTGGCATAGGGGTTGCCGGGCAGCGAGCCGAGCCAGGCCTCGACGGCATTCAATGTCTCGCGGATGGTCGTGAACCCACGACCGTTGATGATGCGCTCGAGCGCCAGCAGCTTGTCGTCGGCGCGTTTGGGATCGGCATCGCCGACGACGAGCGTCGTCGTCAGATAACCGAACGCGACATCGTCGGCACCAAGCTCCTGCAGTGCCTCGTCCGCATCGGCGGCCTTGTTGTCGGCATCGGAATCGACGAGCGTGGTCTCGCGGTTGAACATCACCTCGCGCAGGATCGCGGCAACGGATTTCCGCTTGGCGAACCACTGGCGCCGGAGCTTGATGAGCTGCTTGTTGGCCTGGATCTTGTCGAGCGCGATCCAGCGGGTGGTCCAGCGGTACGCAAACCCAAGATCGTTGAGCGCATCGAGCAACCCTGGTGTCGTCGTGTTCGGGAAGCCGGTCACGGTCAGCAGGCGCAGGTGCTGGCGCCCGAGTTTCGGCTCGACGCCGCCCAGGAAGGGCGTATCGCAGAGGATGGCATCGAGGTGCGTTGGGACGGTCGGCACCGCCACCGGATGGTGCTTATCCGAGATTGTGCCGTGCAGGTAGGCGAGCGTCTCAGCATCATCGAGCGCTTCCGCCTCGGGCAGGATTGAGGCCAGCAATTCCAGTGCCCGCGTGCTCTCGGTCCCAAACCAGGCCAGCTGGCCCCAGACATCGGCCTCGTCGCTGTATCCTTCCTGGCGCTCGTAGAGCAGTCGCTCGGCGCGGCCCTGATGCTCCGGCGGCGGCAGATAAAGAAGCGTCAGATAGTATCGGCTCTCATGATGCGCGCCGTCGGCCGAGAAGGAGGCGTAGCGTTCCTGATCCACTAGCCACGACGCGGCATCGGCAAAGCGATGGCCGGGATACTGATTGGCCGGCACGCGCTCGGCCTGGAAGAACAGGGCCCAGCCATCACCGAAGCGGCGCAGCACGTTATTGAGCCGCGCCGAGACCGCGACGAGCTCCGCATCGGTCGCACTGTCGAGATCGGGACCGCGATAGCGGATCGTCCTCTGGAAGGAGCCATCCTTGTTGAGCACGATGCCGGGGGCGACGAGGCAGGCCCAGGGCAGATAGTCGGCGAGACTTGTTGTCGTCTTACGGTATTCAGCGAGATTCAGCATGAGAGCACTCCTTTGTGGCGGGCGTGGCGGGACAGAACGGTGAGAAATTCCGGGTCCTTGCGTGTGACCCAGACGGCGAAGGCATGACCGACAAGCCAGATGATGATCCCGGCGATCCACAGCCGCAGGCCGAGGCCGATCGCTGCAGCGAGCGTGCCGTTGAGAATCGCGAAGCTGCGCGGTGCGCCGGCCAGCAGGATCGGTTCCGTCAGCGAGCGATGCAGCGCGACTTCAAAGTCGGAAAGCGAACTAGGTTGTCCGAGCATGGGTGTTGGTCTCCGCGTCAGTCGATGAGCGCGCCGCCAGCGAACGAGAAGAACGTCAGGAAAAACGACGTGGCGGCGAAGGCGATCGAAAGGCCGAACACGATCTGCAGCAGCCGGCGGAGACCGCCGCCCATGTCGCCGAACGCAAGGCTCAAGCCGGTGACGATGATGATGACGACCGCAATGACCTTGGCGACCGGCCCCTCGATCGACTCGAGGATGCGCGTGAGCGGCGCTTCCCACGGCATGCCGGAACCGGCGGCCATGGCGGGCGTGGCGATCAGCATGATGGCGATCACTAAGAGTCGCTGCGCGAGCGGGCTGCCGCCCGCACCCGCTCGGGGAGACCCCGAGCCCCCTTCTTTTTTTGGGTCATAGAAAGCGGGTGGTTCGGCCCGTGCTCGCAGGCGCACAGAAGTGCAGAGGGGCCCGCCGAGCGGATTGCAGGGCGGCAGCCCTATTGCGCAGCAGACTGTTACGATATGTGGATGCATCGTCATGCTCCGGTCGGTCCGACGGGTCGAAGAAGGGGGGTGCCGAGCGGCTTGAGCTGGTAATCGCCGCCGTCATCGAGGCCGGTGAGCTCGACCAGCGCATCGAGACGGCGGTTGCCGCTGCGGCCGGCGAGGAAGGCGATGACGTCGATGGCCTCGAGGATGAGATCGCGCGGGACGGTGACGACGGCTTCCTGCACGAGCTGCTCGAGGCGATAGAGACCAGCCTCGGCGGAGTTGGCGTGCACGGTGGTGATGCCGCCGGGGTGGCCGGTGTTCCACGCTTTGAGCATGTCGAGCGCTTCCGGGCCGCGTACCTCGCCGACGATGATGCGGTCGGGGCGCAAGCGCAGTGTCGAGCGCACAAGGTCCGCAAGGGACGCAACCCCTGGCTTGGTCCGCAGCGCCACGCAATCTGTCGCGGCGCATTTGAGCTCGCGCGTGTCTTCGAGAATGAGGACGCGCTCGTCGCAGTCGGCGACTTCGGCGAGAAGCGCGTTGACGAGTGTCGTCTTTCCGGAGGACGTGCCGCCGACGACGAGGATGTTGCGGCGCTCGCGCACGGCCATCGCCAGAGCATCGGCCTGCAAGGGCGACATGATCTGCGACGCGACGTAGTCGGTGAGGCGGTAGAGAACATCGGCCGGCTTACGCACGGAAAAGCACGGTGCCATCGCGACCGGTGGCATGATGCCTTCGAAGCGCTCGCCGGTCTCGGGGAGCTCGGCGGAGACGATCGGGGCGCCGGCGTGCACCTCGCGGTGCACGTGGGCGGCGACGAGGCGGATGATGCGCTCGACCTCCGTGCTGCCGATCCTTTCGCCGCTGTATTGGCGACCGATGCTGGCGCGATCGATCCACAGCCGTCCGTCCGGATTCACCATCACCTCGATCACGGTCGGGTCAGTCAAGGCGGCGGCAATCGCCGGACCAAAGGCCGTTCGCAGCATTTGGCGGCGACGGCCTTGCGCCTCCAGGCTGGCGTTAAGGGTTAAAAGATCAGCCATGGCCTGTATCCTCCTTGGATTCGGTAGGCTCCATCGCGGCAGCCGCCTCGCGATGGGCGCCATTCCCGTTTCCGGCCGCTCGCCCGCGCAACGGCGCGTCATCCGCCGCTGTGGCGAAGAGATCGGGATTGTTGCTGGCGATGGTCTCCAGCACTTCGGTTACGAGGCGGTGATCGGTGGCGAGACGCCGGCCAACCTGGGCGACGAACACCTGGAAGCGTTCGCGGCCGAGCAGGCGGGCAGGCTCCTGCTCGCTTTGCGGCAACGGCGGGGTGATCATCAGGAAGTAGCGGACAAACAGCGCCAGGGTCTCGGTGACGATGGCGACGTCGCGATTGACGATACCAACGACCCTGTGCAGCTCGTCGAGACGCCGGACGAGAACTTCCTCGACGCCGGGCACCTTCTCTGGCTCGAGACTCAGGCGGAGAGCTTCCTCGAGCATGGCCGACTTCGAGCCGTGCCGCTTCTCGGCAACGAGATCGAATTTGCTGGCTAGGGCGCGCGAGATGTAGAGCGCGTAACGCTTCTTGGCCATCAGACCCGCGCGCCTCCCGGAAACTGGAGGATTGTGTCGTCATCGTCGCCGATTGATTGGCCGGCATCCGCTTGCGGCGCGGCATTCGCTGCGGTTCCAAGATCGGCGAACAAGGGCAGATCGTGGACCCGCCGCTGTTTCGCTGTGGCTTTGGTGCGGGCGGCTTGCAGAGTCCGCGGCGGATCTTCTTCGCTCTTCGCCGTGTCTGACCAGGACTTGTCCAGCTTGGGATGTGTGGCGCGCGGTTTGCTGGACCAGTCGTGGGCACGGTTTGGAGCTGTGTCCGCGTACCCGCTTGAGGCGAGCGTCGGCGGTGGTAGGCGTCGCGCGAGGAAATTGCGGTCGGCGTAGTACTGGAGCTTCTGGGCACGAATTGGTGCCACGCCGGAAACTAGCACCAGGGCGTCGTTGCCCGGCAGTTGCAGGACTTCGCCTGGTGTCAGGAGTGGCCGTGCCGTCTCCTGCTCCGAAACGGTGACGTGCGACAGCCAGGCGGCGACACGCCGGCCGGAAAGGTTCTTCTGTGCGCGCAGTTCAGTCGCGGTGCCAAGCGCATCCGAGAGCCGCCGTGCCGTGCGCTCGTCGTTCGGCGCAAAGGCGACGCGGACATGGCAATTGTCGAGGATGGCGTGATTCGGTCCATAGGCCTTGTCGATCTGGTGCAGAGACTGCGCGACAAGGAAAGCGCGTACGCCATAGCCGGCAAGGAAGGCGAGGGAGGACTCGAAAAAATCGAGCCGGCCGAGCGCGGGGAATTCGTCGAGCATGAGCAGAAGTCGGCGCTCGTTCGCGGCATCCGTCGGCAACGTTTCGGTCAATCGGCGGCCGATCTGGTTCAGGATCAGACGCACGAGCGGCCGCGTGCGCGGGATGTCGGACGGTGGCACCACGAGGTAGAGCGAGACCGGCCGCTCGGCCTGCATGAGGTCAGCAATCGACCAGTCCGAAGCCGCCGTCGTCGCGGCGATGATTGGATCACGGTAAAGCCCGAGCAGGCTCATGGCGGTCGAGACGACGCCGGAGCGCTCGTTATCAGCCTTGTTCAAGAGCTCGCGCGCCACCGATGCGATAACCGGATGTACAACCGGAGTCGTATCCGTGCCCAGGTGATTGGTCGTCAGCATCATCGAGAGCGTACGCTCGATCGAACGTGCGGGATCAGAGAGGAAGGTCGCGACGCGGGCCAGCGTCTTCTCTTGCTCGGCGTAGAGAACGTGCAGGATGGTGCCGACCAGCAGCGCGTGCGCCGTCTTTTCCCAGTGATCGCGTTGCTCCCGCGCACCTTCCGGGTCGACGAGGATGTCAGCGATGTTCTGCACATCGCGGACCTCCATCTCACCCTTGCGCACTTCGAGCAGTGGATTGAAGCGCGCCGACAGCGCGTTGGTCGGGTCGAAAAACAGGCAATGGGAAAAGCGCGAGCGCCAGCCGGCCGTCAGGGTCCAGTTCTCGCCCTTGATGTCGTGGATGACCGCGGAATGGGGCCACGTCAGTAGTGTCGGTACGACGAGGCCGACGCCCTTGCCGGAGCGCGTCGGCGCCACGGCGATCACATGCTCGGGGCCGTTATGGCGCAGGTACTGGCCACGCCAAAGGCCGAGCACGATGCCCCTTTCATCAAGGATTCCTGCGTCGCGAACGTCATTGCCGTCCGCCCAGCGGGCCGAACCGTAGGTTGTTATCCTGTTCTTACGGCTGGCCCGCCGGGCGGCTCCCCCGACAGCGACGGCGCCGCCGGCAATCCCCCCGAAGGCAGCAACGGCGCCGGCGCGTGCGAAGACGTCTGGTGCCTGGCTGTCGAACGCCAACCACCAGACGAAGAGCTTCCATGGCGCGTAGAGTTTGAGTCCGAAGATCTCGCACCATGCGGCGCCGAGTGCCGGCTGATAGGCGAGCATCGCGGCGGCCCACTGCGTCGCCATCGTGAGCGAGACAATCACGATCACCAGTGCGATAAGATCTTGCGTGATTGCAGCACGAAGCGGGAGCATGAGACGCGAGCCTTTTGGACGGAATGATCGTCGTGCCGAAAGGGTCGCAAGAGAGCGTGCGCTTATTCAATCCGGTAAATTGCGCACGATTGCGCACGATCGAGTTCGATCGGCGTTGGTTTGGGGCGGAATCGCGGCGTCGATGTTTGTTCGCGCGATTGCACATCGAGACTCATGTCGCTGATCGTTGCAGCAGTCTCGAGCGCCCACCGCAATCAAGTGTGGGACGCTGAACTGCGCAGATGATTGCCGTAGCGACGCGCAGCAGCGCGCGTGCAGCGGAGCTGTATTTGCTCCGATGAGCGTCATCGCAGATGGCGATAGAGAAGCGGCGCCTATGCGCCGCCGCGCTTGCGGCAGTCGCACAGCGGAATGCCGCGCGCCTTCGCCTTATCGGCGAAGTTATCGGTCACGCCGGAGCCTGGGAACAGGACGACTCCAATCGGCATGGCATCGAGAAGCTGGTCATTGCGCTTGAAGGGCGCAGCCTTCGCATGGCCTGCCCAATCGGGCTTAAAGACGATCTGCGTCACCTTGCGGTTGTCCGCCCAGCACGCGGCAATCTTCTCGGCGCCGCGCGGCGCACCGCCGTGGAGGAGGACCATGTCGGGGTGCTTGGCCTGGACCTTGTCGAGGATTGCCCAGATGCCGTGATGATCATTGCAGTCTACGCCGCCGGCGAAGGCAATTCTGGTCCCCTTCGGGAGCAACGTCTCGGTGTCGGCACGGCGGCGTGCATTGATGAACTCTCGGCTGTCAATCATCGCGGCTGTCAGTGTAGTACGGTTGACCATCGATCCCGAGCGGGGACGCCAGATCGATCCGGTATGGATGCTGAACAGCTCGGCCGCGCCGTCTCGCAGGAATTCGAAGCTATTGCGCCGCTCGATCAGCGTCAGGCCCTCTCGGATGAGCTTCTCGAGCTCGACGGAGCGGATCTCTGAGCCGTCCTGATCGCGCTGGCTTGTCCGCTGCGCGGTCTCGTTCTTGTCGAGCTCCTGCTCGATGCGGTCGATCCGTCGATGGAAGACGTTGACGACTGACCACAGCAGGACCTCGATGTCCGGCTCCAGGCGGGTGTCCGACAAGGTCGCGACCAGCGCATCGAACATGTCGGCGAGAGCGCCCTGTAGCTTTTCCGGCTCGGGCAGTGGACGTGGATCGGCTTCATCGTCGAAGGGGCGATGAGCATAAGGTGCCAACTCATCGAGCAGATGAGCCGTCGGTGACGCCGTGTGGTCAGGAAGATGGTCGAAGGACATGGAACGCATCCTCGTGCTGAGGCCGCGCCCATCGCGGCCTTCCGGCGACGGATCAGTCGGAACCGGTCGCGGCCAGCACCCAAGGGCGTAGCCCGCAGGGCCAGAGCACAGCGGAGGAGGGCAAGCGCGGCCTCCGGC
>JAEWIJ010000204.1:2500-14723 GCA_023387235.1 Pseudomonadota bacterium | reverse complement strand
CGCGCCCCCCCCCCCCCACTGCCCACTTAAGAGAAACGCACATGAGCGTGCAGCAGCAGTATCTGTCCGGTCTCTTCTTCATCGCGTTCGGCGCCTTGGCGGTGTGGGCGGGACGCGACCTCGTGATCGGCACGGCCGCCGAGATGGGGATCGGCTATACGCCGCGTGCGCTGGCGATCGGATGCATCGTCGTCGGCTGCGTCCTGCTGCTGCAGGCCTTTGTCGCGAAAGCCGCCGCGGAAGGCCCCCGCGTCACGATTGCCTGGCAGCCGCTGGCTCTCGTCACGCTGATGGTGATCGGCTTCGGCGTCCTGCTGCCGTATCTGGGCCTGCCGATCACGGTGGCGCTGATGACGCTCATGGCGGCATTGTCGGGTGAGAAGTTCAGCTGGTCGATGCTCGTCGCGATGGCGCTCGGATTGGCCGTGATGTCGCTGCTGCTCTTTTCGATCGCCCTCAACCTGCAGATCCAGGTTTGGCCCTTCTGATGGACTTGTTCTCGAACCTCGCACTCGGCTTCTCCGTCGCTCTCACGCTGAAGAACGTCTTCTACTGCTTCGTTGGAGCTCTCTTCGGGACGCTCATCGGGGTGCTGCCCGGCATCGGGCCGCTGGCGACCATCGCGATGCTGCTGCCGATCACCTTCCATCTCGAGCCGACCGGCGCCCTCATCATGCTCGCCGGCATCTTCTACGGCGCGCAATACGGCGGCTCGACGACGGCCATCCTCGTCAATCTGCCGGGTGAGTCCTCGAGCGTGGTGACGGCGCTCGACGGCTACCAGATGGCGCGCCAGGGACGCGCGGGCGTCGCGCTCGCGACGGCGGCGCTCGCCTCGTTCTTTGCCGGCTGCGTCGCGACGATCGTTATCGCCGTTGCTGCGCCCGCTCTTTCGCGCATGGCGCTGCTGTTCGGTCCGCCCGAGTTCACCGCGCTCATGGTCATGGGCCTCATCGCCGCCGTCGTGCTCGCATCGGGATCGATCGTCGCTTCGATCGGCATGGTCATGATCGGGATGCTGCTCGGGCTCGTCGGCACCGACGTGACGACCGGCGAGCAGCGCTTCGTCTTCAGCATCCGCCAGATCTACGACGGCATCGATTTCGTCGTCGTCGCCATGGGCCTCTTCGGCGTTGCCGAGATCATCGCCAACCTCGCCGATCGCCACACGCGCGCAACGGGGGCGGCAGAGATCACGCGCCTGATGCCGAACAAGGAAGATGTCCGGCTGGCTGCGCCGGCCGCGGTGCGCGGCACACTGCTCGGCTCGATCCTCGGCGTATTGCCGGGCGGCGGCGCGCTGATCTCCTCGTTTGCGTCGTACAGTCTCGAGAAGCGCCTCGCCAAGGACCCATCACGTTTCGGCAAGGGGGCGATCGAGGGCGTTGCCGGCCCGGAAGCTGCAAACAATGCCGGCGCCCAGGCGAGCTTCATTCCGATGCTGGCACTCGGCATTCCGCCCAATGCCGTGATGGCGCTTATGATCGCGGCGATGACCATTCACGGCATCACGCCGGGGCCGAAATTCCTCTCGGATCAGCCGTCGCTTTTCTGGGGCATGATCGTGAGCATGTGGATCGGCAATATGATCCTCGTCGTTCTCAATTTGCCGCTCGTCGGCATCTGGGTGAAGCTGCTGAAGATCCCCTACGCCTATCTCTTCCCGGCGATCCTCGTCTTCTGCTGCGTCGGCGTCTACTCGATCAACTACCGCATCTTCGACGTCTTCATGATGGCCGGCTTCGGCGTGTTCGGCTACTTCCTGCGGCGCATCGGCTGCGAGCCCGCGCCGCTGGTGCTCGGTTTCATTCTCGGCCCCATGGTCGAAGAGCAATTCCGGCGCACGCTGCTGCTCTCGGACGGCGACTTCTCGATCTTCCTCACGCGGCCGCTCAGTGCGGCGCTGATCGGCGTCACGGCCGCGCTGCTGCTGCTCATGGCGCTGCCCTCGCTGCGCAAGGGCCGCGAGGAAGCTTTCCGCGAGCAGGACTGAGCGGACTTTTCGCGCGCTCATCTCATCCACGAACGATAGCGCGTCGCACGCTGTGCGACGCGCTGCGCGCTGCTTTCAGGAACAGAATCCTGACGCGCGATCGCCTGCCGCGCCCCATCGCATTTGATCCGCAGTGCGGAATATATTTTGACTTGCGGAACGCACTGCGGACTGGTCAAATGCAGAAAAATTTCCAGGGAGTGCGCCATGGGGCGGAGCCGCACAATCGAGCTGCTGCGGGATGTGGACGACCTGCCCGCTGACGACCGGCAGTTCGTCGCGGCGCTGGAACGTGGGCTGCGCGTGCTGCGCATGTTCTCTTCGGCGCACGAGACGCTCTCGAACGGCGAGCTCGCGCGCGGCACGGCCCTCTCCAAGGCCACCATCTCGCGCCTCACGTACACGCTGAGCCGCCTCGGCTATCTCACGCACGATTCATCGAGCGGCCGCTATCGGCTCGGACCGGGCGCGCTCGCGCTCGGTTATGCGTCGCTGTCGAAATTCGACGTGCGGCAGGTGGCGCGCCCGCTCATGCAGAACCTCGCGGACTACGCCGGCGCGAGTGTCGCGCTCTGTGCGCGCGACGGCCTCAACATGATCTATCTGGAGTTCCGCAGAAGCCCGAACGCCCTCGGCCTCGGCCTCGATATCGGCGACCGCATTCCGCTCGCGACGACAAGCGTCGGGCGCGCGCACCTCGCGGCGATCAGCGAAGGGGACCGCAAACCGCTGCTCGACGAGCTGCGGCGCAACGATCCTTCAGCGTGGCCGAAAGTGCGGCGCGGCATCGAGCAGGCCATCCGCGAGGTCGGCGAACGCGGCTACTGCACATCGCTCGGCGATTGGGTGCCGGAGATCCACTCGGTGGGCGTGCCGCTCGACGTGAATTCGCCCTACGGCATTCTCTCCTTCAACATCGGCGGCCTCGCCTCGACGCTGCCGCCGCGCCTGATCGAGACGGACCTCGCCCCGCGCCTTGTCGGATTGGCGCGCCGCGTTGCCGAGATGCTCGGCGCAGCAACCACGGATCGGCCGGGCGCAAAGCCCGGCAAAGGCGGCCACTGAAGCCGCGCATCTTTTGCTGAACAACCAAGGTCAGGAGGAAACGATGTCTAAATCTTCTCTCACGCGGCGTTCGCTCGTCAAAAGCGCCGCCTTAGGCGCGGCAGGCGCTGTGTTGGCGCCGAGCGTCATTGCGCGCGCGCAGACAAATCTGCGCATCAACGCCGGCATGCTGCCGATCCTCAACGGGCCGGTCTATATCGCGCTGCGCGAGAAGTACTTCGAGAAGCTCGGCCTCGACGTCAACCTGATCAAGTTCACATCGGGCCCGTCCCAGTTCGCGGCTCTTGCGGGTGGTCAGTCGCACCTCGGCTGGGGCGGCATGGGCGCCTACCTCATCGCCAAGGCGAACGGTCAGGACCTGCAGTCCATCGCCGTCTTCATGGACTACAATAGGCTGCAGGCACTGGTCGTCCCCAAGAACAGCCCGATCAAGAGCGTGAAGGATCTGCAGGGCAAGAAGATCGCCGCCGTGCAGGGCTCGGATGCGCATTACGGTTTGTGGAAGCTGCTGCAGAACAACGGCATGGCCAAGGATGCCGCACAGCTCGTCGGCATGACGCCCACGCAGCAGGTCGCTGCTTTCAATGCCGGCGATGTCGACGGCGTTTACACGTGGGAGCCGTTCGTCACGCCGATGCTCAAGGCCGGCGGCCGCGAGATCACGCGCATGTCCGATCTCGATCCCGGTCCGTCCTTCCTCAACTGGGCCGGCCGCAAGCAGTGGCTCGAGCAGAACCCCGAAGCGATCGTCCGTCTCCTCGAGGGCTGGAACCTCGGCCTTGCGAAAATGAAGCAGGATCCGGAGATGGCCATCCGCTATACGCTGGACTTCACCGGCATGGCGCGCGAGCAGGCCGACGCGATCATCAAGGATCTCGTGCATTTCGATGCAACGGCAGCGCTCGATCCGAAGAGCCCTGCCTACTGGGCCAAGGGCAGCAAGCTCCACACCGTGCTCAACGACTTCCTCAAGTTCGGCAATGAATTCGGTCTCGCGAAGCAGGTCATCAACATCGACGACTACGTCATGACGCAGTTCATGGAGAAGGTGAAGAAGAGCTGATCGCAAGCTACAGAACCGGAGAGTGGATCAATCCGCTCTCCGGATAACAAAAACGCCGCAGGGAGAAGACGACCATGAAATCGGGCATCGGCAGACGCTCCGTCATCAAAGGCATTGCCGCCGGCAGCGCAGCAGCGGTTATGGCGCCGAGCATCATCGCGCGCGCGCAGACGACGTTGCGTATCAACGCCGGCATGCAGCCCATCATGAACGGGCCGGCGCATATCGCCTTCCGGGAGAAGTATTTCGAGAAGCTCGGTCTCGAGGTCAACTTCGTCAAGTTCACATCGGGCCCGGCACAGTTCGCTGCGATCGCGGGTGGTCAGGTCGATCTGGCGTGGGGCGGCGTCGGACCGTTTCTGGTCGCCAATGCCAACGGGCAGGATCTCCAGTTCACCTCGGTTCTCATGGACTACAACAAGCTCGAAATGGTGCTCGTCCCGAAGGACAGCCCCATTAAGTCGATGAAGGATTTGAAGGGAAAGAAAGTCGCGGGCGTCCAGGGCTCGGACGTCCACTACGGTCTCTGGAAGCTGCTGCAGAAGCACGGAATGAGCAAGGACGACGCGCAGCTCGTCGGGATGCCCCCGCCCCAGCAAGTTGCGGCATTCAACGCCCGCGACGTCGACGCAGCCTTCATCTGGGCACCCTTTGCGACGCCCCTCGTCGATGCCGGCGCGCGCATCATCGCGCGCAACTCCGATCTGTCGCCAGGACCGGCATTCCTCGGCTGGGCTGGACGGCGGGCGTGGCTCGACAAGAATACCGATGCCGTGTCGCGCCTGCTACGCGGGTGGAATATGGGCCTCGAGAAAATGAAGCAGGATCCCGAGATGGCGATCCGCTACACGCTCGATTTCACCGGCATGGCGCGCGAGCAGGCTGTTGCCATCGCCAAGGATCTCGATTGCTTCAACTCGACCGCGGCCATCGATCCGCAAAGCATCGTCCACTGGGCCAAGGGCAGCAAGCTGCACGCGATGCTCGGCGACTTCCTCAAGTTCGGGCACGAGATCGGCATAGCGAAGCAGCTCGTCAACATCGACGACTACGTCCGAACCGATGTGATGGAGCTGGCGCGCAAGGGCTGACACGGCTAGGCCCGATCACCCGAGAGGCCTGCTGGCGGGCAGCTTTTCTGCCCGCCTCAAACGAAAGATCTGCTTTCTGATGACGTCGCATTCCGAAGGTTTCTATCGCTTCGTGAGCGTCGCGGTAGTGGCACTCGCCCTCCTGCTCTGGGGTGGGCTCAGCGCTGCAGGCGTGCTGGAGACGAACACGTTTCCGCCCGTGCAGGCCATCTGGGAGGCCCTGAGCGAGCTCGTCACGCGCGGCTACTCCGGCAGTCCCTTCTATGTGCAGATCCTCGCGTCGATGGGCCGCGCGCTCTCGGGCTTCGGCCTCGCCGTGCTCGTCGGCGTACCGCTCGGCATCTGGCTCGGCTCGAGTCGCCTCGCCGATGCGGTGATCAGCCCGTTCCTCACATTCATGCGGCCCATTCCGCCGATCGCGCTCGTGCCTCTCTTCACCTTCTATTTCGGCATCGGCGAGGGCTCGAAGGTGGCGCTGATCTTCATGACGGCCTTCCTCTATCTGACCGTCAACACGGCGGCGGGCGTGAAGAGCATTCCGCACGATCTCATTCTGGCATCGCAGTCGCTCGGCCTGACGGGGCGGCAGATCTTCTCGCATGTGGTGCTGCCGGCTTCGCTGCCGCATATCCTGACAGGGATGCGCATCGCGATGACGCTCTCGTGGGCGCTCGTCGTGGCGGCCGAGCTGATTGCCGCGCAGGTCGGCCTCGGCTACCTCATTACCGACGCGACGACTTTCTTCCGGATACCGCTCGTCTTCGTCGGCATTCTCACCATCGGCCTCATCGGCCTCATCCTGGAGGGCATTCTGCTGATGATCGAGCGGCGCGTACTTCACTGGCGGGGCAAGCAATGACGACGACCACACAGCCCCGCATCGCCGCCCTCCCGCTCACCATCTCCAACGTCGACAGGCGTTTCGAAGGGCCGAGCGGCACGATCCACGCACTGTCGAACGTGGACATCACGATCGCGCCGTCGGAGATCGTCTCGATCGTCGGCCCTTCGGGATGCGGCAAGAGCACGCTTCTGCGCATGGTCGCCGGCTTCGACGTGCCGACCGAAGGGCGCATTCTGCTCGGAGACAAGCCGATAGCGGCGCCGGGCGCGGACCGCGGCATCGTCTTCCAGCACCCGCAGCTCTATCCCTGGCTCAATGTGTTCGACAACGTCGTGTTCGGACCGCGCATGCGCGGCGTGCCGCGTGACGTGTTCACGCCGGCGGCCGAACGCTACATCGAGATTGTGGGTCTCAAGGGGTTCGAGAAGCACTTCCCCTATCAGCTCTCGGGCGGCATGCGCCAGCGCCTGCAGATCGCGCGCGTGCTCATCAACGAGCCCAACATCCTGCTTATGGACGAGCCTTTCGGCGCGCTCGACTATCAGACGCGCCTCGAGATGCAGAAGCTCCTGCTCGACCTGTGCCTCGACATTGCGCCGACGGTTCTTTTCATCACCCACGATATCGACGAAGCCGTCTTCATCTCCGATCGCATCTACGTCATGAGCGCGCGCCCTGGCCGCATCGCCGAGGTGCTGGACGTGCCGTTGCCACGCCCGCGCGTCTTCGAGGAAGCGACGACGAACGAGATTTTCGTGAAGCTCCGCCTGCAGGTGCTGAAGGCGCTGAAGCACTAGTCTTTAGCGGAACCGGGTGCACTGAACGCGCGTTACGCACTCATCGCGAGGCGCGCGATGTTCCGTGTACGCGGCCCGGCGGCCTGGAGGCGACAGCGATGAGCGACCCGCATCTCAGCATAGAGGAAGGCTCCGAGGTTTTCCTGTCGGAGACCGGCAAGCCGTTCGGCGCCGTCCGGGACGTGCGGCCGCACGGTCGGGCCGAAATCATCGTCTATATCGAGAACGCTGGCGACGTCACCATTCCGCTCGCCGCCGTCACCGCCGCGCACTTCCAGAAGGTGATCGTGGACGCCGATCGGCTGGATGCCGCTGTCCGCGACTCGATTCGCCGCGCCCACAAGGCCGAGGATCGCAGCCTTTGAGACTGCGATCCCTTCTATGCAGAGCTCTTAACCTGAGCCGCCAATAGTCGCTTTGATAGCCGCCTCCAGCGCGACGTCCAACGCGCGATTACCGAGATCCTTGATGCGCGCGAGAAGGCTGCCGATCCACGCATCGGAAGCGCTCCCTGAGCGCAACGCAGCTGCCGCCGACTTCAATTCCTCAATAAGACCTTGATCCAATGAGTTGCGCTGTCCCCCGGCAACAGAGATGTTTAGACCTGTCGTGCTTCCCGAGCCGGAGCCTCCGGCCACAGAAATCCGCACGCCCGTAACGCTTCGGCCCTTTCCGTCGCCAGTTGCGACAACCTTCATTCCGACTATCGGGGAAGGGTTCGCCGCCAAAAGATCGGCTAAGTGATCCAAGGAGTCCGCGAGACGATCGTTGCCCATAGGAATATCTCTTAAAATTATCGAAGCGTACACGCCGTATATTTCGGATAAAGGATATTAACCATGTTCAAGCGAGATGTCAGCTTCCCGATCGTAAACATCCGCCCGTGGAAGTTCCCAGCTGCTGAGCAACCCATGGCGCGCCGGGTCCATGCGGCTCTAGGGATCCTGCCAAAATATGTGACGAAATTCGAGGCTGCGCTGATGCTGTTCGAAAAATGTCGTGAAGAGCAGCAGAAGCTAGATATGATGCGAGACCCCAACCGGCAAATATACTCAGAATGGAAATCCATCGCAGCCAGAGATGGAGCGATGACCGTAAGGCACGTTCAACAGATCCTTCAATTACTTAATAACATTGATGCGCCGACCTTGCGCGGTCTCATAAACGAGCCGTACAAGAAGACTGCTAACCGGTTGATGGCCGCCAAATTCAGCAAGATTGCTCGAGTACGAAATAGCGTCGGCCATTCAGCTCAGTTTCATTTCAAGGGAAACACGACTATTCAGCGCAGCCTTCCAGCCATCGGCCTCTCGCTTGGCCGGGAAGCTGCGGTTGCAATAACCGAAGGCATTCAGGGCGACGTCTACATGACGACGATCGATAACGAAGTGGTCGAATATGCTAATAATGAAGCCTCTTTGAACACGCTCGCCGAGATCGCCCTAGCAATAAAGCGGGCGTTCGAGCCCGCACAACAGTTCTCACTTCGAGCAAAGCCCCTGTCGTGACGATCTGTCGGGTCAGTTAGCAATACGTGGCCGGGCACGCACCCGCCCGTCGCGAACACCCCAGCAGCCCCATAGATCGAGCCCAATTCCCCGTATGCGGCTTCGTTCCTTCCACGCGGGAAATCCGCCTCGGCGGCGTGTGGCCAATATGCACCTTATGGCCCGGGCAATGGTCAGCAGACCGCCGAATACTTGACAGGGCGAGTACAGTATTAATTAACCTATGGGTAACGAGCACAGGCAGCCAGGCCCCTTCCCAGCCACCCAACTCGAGTCAGGAGCGCCGCATCCGCAGGCAAAAGCGGGTCCGGCGGCTCGAGGGGAACAGTTGCGCGGTCGGCGCACACGGGGGGCTAGATGGCCATGAATGATGATGTGAATTGTGCGTCCGCGCGAACCGGAGGCGCCTTTGCCGGCGACCGGAAGCTCGCTGCTCAAGTATCGCTCGGCGTCGCGGCATCGATGCTGATGGCATCCGCCGCATCGGCGCAGACAACGCTGCCGCCGCTCGCGGTCGAGACCAAGAAAGCCGCCAAGGCAAAATCCAAGGCCGCACCGAGGCCCAAGCAGGCCCCGCCGCCGGTCGTAGCCGCACCGCCGGCCGGCCCGATCGATCCTTCGCTGCTGCCGGGCAGCTATACGGCCAGCACGGCGAGTTCGCCGAAGCAGACGGCGCCGCTTCTGAACACGCCGCAGACCGTCCAGGTCATCCCCGGCACGATTATCGAACAACAGCAGGCGACGAACCTGACCCAGGTGCTGCGGAACACGCCCGGCATCAGCTTCAATGCGGGTGAGAACGGTTTCGGCACGTCCGCGCTGAATTTCCAGCTCCGCGGTTTCGACGCCAGCGCCAACGTCTTCATCGATGGCTCCCGCAGCTCCGGCATCTATCCGCGTGATATCTTCAACGTCGATCGCGTCGAGGTCTTCAAGGGGCCGGCGGCCGACAACGGCCGCGGCGGTGGCGGCGGCTACGTCAACATCGTCAGCAAGACGCCCGTGATGGAGAACTTCGCGCAGGGCGAGATCGGCATCGGGTTCGACCAGTACGACTCCGAAATGCGTCGGCGCGCCACGTTCGACATCAACCAGCGCATCGGCACAACAGGCGTGCGTCTCAACGGCATGATCGAGGACGGCGGCGTCGCGGGACGCGATATCGCGGAAACGAAAGGTTGGGGCATCGCGCCGTCGATCACTTTCGGCATGGGCACCGACAAGCGCCTGACGGTCATCTACGAACACATCGATCGCGATGACCGTCCGGACTGGGGCATTCCAGGCGCCTTCGTGAAAGGGACGTTCAACTATAGGCCAAGTGATCCACACGCGCCTCGCGATACGTTCTACGGCCTGAAGTCGGACGTAGATCGCATCAAGGCCGATTCGGTGCTCGCGCGCCTCGAATGGGATGTTGCGGATGGCGCGACGCTCAGCAACCAGACACGCTATGCGCGTGTCGACCGGTTCTCGGCGTACACGATCGTCGGCAATCCGGCACTCCCGACGCCGACGACATTCGCTTCGAGCCGGAACTACTACGATCGCGTCGGCTCGACACTCACCAACGACACCAACCTGACGGCGCGCCTGAACACCGGCGGATGGTTGCACACGATATCTACCGGCATCGATCTCTCGCACGAGGACTCGGATGCCAATCGCCGCGGCTCGGTCAATGTCGGCGGCGGGAGCATCTTCGATCCCGATCCGGATCGCGCGAATCCCGCGCTGCCGGCTATCGTGCAGATCAACCGCGTGAATATCAGGACTGCGGCGGCCTATCTCTACGACACGATCGACTTGTCCAGGCACTGGCAGATCACCGGCGGCGTTCGCGTCGAGCACTACAAGGTGGAGATCGATAGCACCGATGCAGCCGGCGTGGGCAATGGCGTCTTCAACGGCTACGAGCAGTCGGAGACCACGTGGGCCGGCAAGATCGGCCTCGTCTACAAGCCCGTCGAGCAAGGCAGCCTCTATGCGTCATACGGCACGTCGACGCTGCCACCGGGCTCGTTCCTCTCCAACCCGGACATCTCGCGTACATCCGACAACGCTTTCCCGGGTCTCGTGGCGGGTGCCGATCCCGTGCGCTTCCACAACTACGAAGTCGGCATCAAGTGGAACTACTTCGGAGGGCGCCTTACGACCGCGGCCGCCCTCTTCCGGACGGAAAAGCATAACGTCGCCTACAACGGCGCGGCCGGCGATCCGGATATCGTCTACGGCAAGCAGATCGTTCAGGGCCTCGAGCTCTCGGCTGCGGGCAACCTGACCGAGCGCTGGAAAGTGTTCGGCGGGCTTGCGCTGATCGATAGCGAGCGCCGACACGGCCGCGCTGTGGACGACGCGCAGTCGCCGTCCGACTATACGGTCGACGGCGTCGTCGTCGATACGACGAATGGGGACGAGCTCGCCTTCACACCTTCGTTCACGGCGAGCCTCTGGTCCACCTACAAAGTCACGGACGCGTTCACCGTGGGCGGCGGCGTCCAGTATGTCGGCGAGTCCTGGGTCGGCCGGCCGGATGATGCGCTCCGCATCATTCCGAACGGCAAGTACGGCAAGCTGCCGGACTACTTCGTGGTGAATGCGATGATGTCCTACGAGCTCACGCAGAACATCACCCTGCAGCTCAACGTCGACAACATCTTCGACGAGAAGTACGCGCGCTCCCTCAATTGGAACGCCCAGCGGGCAGACCTCGGCGCGCCACGCACCTTCTGGCTGAGCGCCAGGTTCAGGTACTGAGCGCAACGAAGTTGTCGCGTTTTTTGGGGATTGCCGGGCGTGCCCGGCAATCTTCGCGTTTGGAGGCACGATGCTTGTAACCATTCCAGATGTCCTGACCTCGGAAGAGGTCACGCACATTCGCCGCGTGCTCGAAAACACACCGTGGGTCGATGGGCGCGCGACCGCCGGTGAACAGGTTGCCGGCGTCAAGAACAACCTCCAGGTACCGCTCGACGCGCCCGAGGCGCAGGATCTCGGCCAGATCGTTATGCACGCGCTCGGTCGCAATCCGACGTTCACGACGGCCGCGCTGCCGCTGCGCGTGCTGCCGCCGATGTTCAATCGCTATGACGTCGGCATGACGTTCGGCGCGCACGTCGACAACTCGATTCGCGCGCTCCCGAATGGTCAGCGTCTCAGAACGGATGTCTCATCGACGTTGTTTCTGACGCCACCCGAGGACTACGACGGCGGCGAGCTCGTCGTGCACGACACCTACGGCGCCCACACCATCAAGCTGCCGCCGGGTCATATGGTCGTCTATCCCGCAACCAGCCTGCACAGCGTTACGCCAGTCACGCGCGGGAGCCGCTGGAGCGCGGTCTTCTGGACGCAGTCCATGGTCAAGGAGGATTGGCGCCGGAACATGCTCTACGATCTCGACATGGCCATTGTCCGCATCAGGATGCAAATGCCGGACGACGATGCCGCCGTCTCCGCGCTCGTGGCGCACTACCACAACCTCCTCCGCCACTGGTCGGAAATGTGACGCGCGAGGATGGCATGAGCCGAGAGCCGATCTTTACCTGGGAGACGCCATCGCAGTACGAAGCGCGCCTTGCGGCCGATCCGGCTTTTCTTGCCGCACGCCTGCAGCAGGCGGCCGTCGCCGGCGATGTGAAAGCGCAATTGGGCCTGGCGCACATGCTGCTCGAGGGCCACGGCGCGGAACGCGATCCCGAAGCGGCTTTCCGCTGGTTCCAGCTCGCCGCGCGCTCCGGGCATCCCGATGCCATCAACATGGTCGGTCGCTGTCACGAGCTCGGTTGGGGAACGGCCCTCAACACGCGCATGGCCGCGCAATGCTATCGCGCGGCGGGCGACATGGGGCATGCGTGGGCGA
>JAEWIJ010000001.1 GCA_023387235.1 Pseudomonadota bacterium | reverse complement strand
CCTCGGCCTTCTCGAAGGCGTCGAGCACTTCGGCAAGCGTATGCCGGGCGATCCAGCCGCCGACGATGGCGTCCACCTCCTCGACATGGCGCACGCGATCGGCATTCGTGCGAAAGCGCGGATCGTCGGCCGTTCCAGGGCCGCCGGTCAGCTCCAGCACGCGCCGCGTGATGCTGGGCGCCGCCGCCGAGAGCGAGACCCAGCGGCCGTCCTTGGTGACGTAGGCATTGCGTGGGGAATTGTTCGCCGAGCGATTGCCCGAGCGCTTCTGGATGATGCCGAGCTGGTCGTAGGTCGAGGTCTGGCCGCCGAGCAGCGAGAAAAGCGGCTCGTAGAGCGAGAGGTCGATGACCTGACCTTTGCCACTTCCCTGCACGTCACGCTCGTAGATCGCGAACATGACCGCGAAAGCGCCGTGATAGGCCGCGACGCCATCGGCGAGACCAAACGGCGGCAACGTCGGCGGCCCGCTTGCCTCGCCGGTGATGTGGGCGAAGCCCGAGAAGGCTTCCGCGATCGTGCCGAAGCCCGCGCGATGACGATATGGCCCCGTCTGGCCGAAACCCGTCACGCGCAGCATGACGAGGCGCGGGTTCAGCTCCGAGAGCACGTCCCAGCCGAGCCCCCAGCGCTCGAGCGTGCCCGTGCGGAAGTTCTCGATGAGGACATCGGCATCCTTCACGAGCTGCAGAAAAGCTGCCTTGCCGTCGTCGTCGTGCAGGTCGAGCACGATGCAGCGCTTGTTGCGTCCCGTGACCTTGAACCAGAGGCCATGGCCGTCTTTGGCCTGCCCCATCTTACGCAGTGCATCGCCGTCCGGATGCTCGATCTTGACGACGTCGGCGCCGAAATCGGCGAGGACCATGGCTGTGAGCGGTCCCGCGAACACGGTCGCGCAATCGATGACCTTGAGGCCGGCGAGCGGACCGTCGCGCTCCGTGTCGTGCTTCATGCTCAAGCGCCCTTCCTGGATGCGCGCGCCTTCACCTTGCGCTCGCGAATGAACGTATAGAGGCCGGCGCCCACAACCACGGCGGTGCCGATGAGTGCAGGAGCGTCGGGCCATTCGCCCCAGAGCAGGATGCCGGCGAGAATAGCCCAGATGATCACCGAGTAGCGGAATGGCGCGACGACGGCCACCTCGCCATGCCGCATGGCGTGCACCATGAAGTAGTAGCCGCCGAGAAGGAACGTGGCGGAGAAGAGCAGGAGCAGCAACGTTTTCGGCTCGGGCACGACCCAGGTCTCGACCAGCGCAAAGCCGGCCGCGGCCGTCGTCACCGAGAACGCAGAGATCGTGACCAGCAGAATGGCCGGAACGTGGAGCCCGATCCGGCGCGTGGAGAGATCGCGCACGACGGAAAACGCGACGCCCGTCAGCGCGAGTAGGGAATAGGCATTGAAGGCGTCGCTCGCCGGCCGGATGACGATCATCACGCCAATGAAGCCGATGAGCGCCGCGAGCCAGCGCCGCCAGCCGACGGGCTCGCCCATGAAGAGCGCCGCGCCGGCCGTCATGGCGAGCGGCATCAACTGCAGGATCGACGTCGCGGTTGCGATCGGCATGTGGAAGAGCGCAAACAGAAAGAAGAAGGTCGAGCCGATCTCGCCGATATTGCGGAGCGTGAGAACGCGCCACTGGCCACGCAGCGGCGCGAAGTTGAAGGCGCCCATGGCCACGCAGACCGTAAGCGAGACCATGACGGCCATCACGCCGCGCATGAAGATCGCCTGGCCGCCGGGAAGACCCGCCGCCGCGAGCTTGATCAGCGCGTCGTTGAACGTGAAGCTCGCCTGTCCGACGAGCATGGCACCGATGGCGCGCAGGTTCGAGGAGGAATGATCGACAGGCGCATTCATGGCACTATCGACGCTCCGCGACGCGCGCCCGCGCAAGCCTGCGCTCGTGCGCGAACATGGCGAGGCCGGCCGCGACGACGATGAGAATACCGATCACGGCGAGAAAGTTCGGAATCTCGCCCCACACCACGATGCCGACGAGCAGCGCCCACAGCATGGTGCCATATCGGAACGGCGCGACGGCCGAGATCTCGCCGAGGCGCATGGCCTGCACAATGCAGTAGAAGCCGCCGGCGACGAACACGCCGCTCGCGACGATGAGAAGAAGCGCCTCACCCGAGGGCCACGACCAGGGCGCAAACGGCAGCAGCGCGAGGCCGCCCAATGCGACACCCGCCGCCGACACCGCGCCAACGAGAAGCGTCGGTACGCTTCGGTCGATACGCGTCGTGGCAAGATCCCTGAGCGACATGCAGAGCATGGCCGCCACCGCGAGCAGCGACCACCATGTAAAGCCGCTCGTACCCGGCTGCAGCACGAGAAGAACACCGGCGAGACCGACGGCACCCGCCGTCCAGCGCTGCCAGCCGACCCGCTCGGCGAAGAGCGAGGCCGCAACGACCGTCGTGACGAGGGGGATGAACTGCAGGATGGCGGCCGCATTGGCGAACGGCATGCGCAGGATGGCGGCGATGAAGAAGAGCGCCGCACCGACCTCACCAAGCACACGGAGGCCGAAGGCCGGCGTCAGGATGGCCGGGTGCCAGCGCAGGGCCGATTTCGTCCAGGCCGCGAACCCGAGCAATGCGCAGCCGACGACACTGCGCCCGGCAACCACCTGACCAAGCGGCAACTCCGAGGATGCAATGCGCAGGAAGGCATCCGAGCAGATGAGGAAGAATCCGGCGGCGATCACGGCGAAGATGGCCAGCACGTTGTTGTGCGGCGTGACGTGCGCGGCAGCCGGCGCACGCAGGCTCTGCTCGGACGGAGCGCTTCCCACTTCAGGCTCTCCCATGCCGGCACGAGGCCGACTTCTCGTGTTTCCGGATCGCGCTCGTCCGGATTTTCATGCTTGTCGGTTCAGGATTGTCGCGCCGCGAGCCGGCGCAGCTTCTGCTCCCGGAAGAAGGTGTAGAGGCCGGCCAGGGTAACGATTGCGATTCCGAGGAGGGTCAGCGCGTCGGGAAACTGCCCGAAGACGACCACCCCCGAGATGATCGCGAACGGAATGATCATATAGCGGAACGGCACCACGGCCGACACCTCGCCGGTGCGCATGGCTATGATGATGCCGAGCTGGCCGAGCAGGCTGAAGATGCCGGCCCCGCAGAGCTTCGCCAGCAGAAGCGCCTCGGGCCACTGCCAGTTCGAGAAAGGCGCCACCGCCAGCGCCGCGACCGTCACGCCGCCGGCCGAGAGCGTCATGATGAGGGCGGCGGGCACGCGCTGGTTGATGTGGCGCGTGGAGAGGTCGCGAACCGTGGTGCACAGGACCGAGACGATCCCCGCCAGCGCCCACCAGTTGAATGCCGAGCTGCCCGGCCGCACGATGATGAGCACGCCTAGGAGACCTACGGCCGTCGCCGTCCAGCGCCGCCATCCGACGCGCTCGGCAAAGAAGATGGCGGATGCCGCGGTGAGCATCATGGGGCTGAGCTGGCCGATGGCCGTCAGATCCGCGTACGGGAGGCGTGCGAGCGCGCTCTGGAAGAACCAGCCGCCGCCGATGTCGCCGGCAATGCGCCCGACCATGGGGCGCTCGAAGACATGACGCCACTCGCGCAGCGCGGCCGTGAAGAAAGCCACGCACAGCGAGACGCTGAAGACGACAGTGCCGCGGATGAACAGCAGCTCGCTCGTCGGCAGGCTGGTCGAGGCGAGCTTCATCAGGGTATCGCCACAGGCGAACGAGGCCATGGCGAGCGAAATCGCAATGATGGCTCTGAGGTTGCCTGCCGCTATGGCAGCCCGCGCGTCGTCCGGCGCCGGACGCGCCCCGTGCCCCTCGGGCTCGCTCACCCCTCTCGGCCTCCCCGCCGCATTCTTATTTTCCCTCTCCCCGCAGGGGCGACGAGAGGGGTAACCGCTTTAACCGCCTGTGACGCTCATATGGCGCTGCACGGCTGGGCGCTTGCTCCGCCGATCGATGACGAAGTCATGCCCCTTGGGCTTGCGCGAGATCGCCTCGTCGATAGCCCGCTGGAGCAGGTCATTGTCTGGTGATGCCCTGAGCGGCGCCCTCAGGTCAGCCGCATCCTCCTGGCCGAGGCACATATAGAGCGTCCCGGTGCAGGTCAGCCGGACCCGATTGCAGCTCTCGCAGAAGTTGTGCGTCATCGGGGTGATGAAACCGAGCCGGCCACCCGTCTCCTCGACTTCGACATACCGGGCCGGGCCGCCCGTCCGGTACGGAATGTCCCGCAGCGTGAAGTCGTCCATCAGGCGCGCGCGGACGATCGAGAGCGGCAGGTACTGGTCGGTGCGGTCGCCCTCGATGT
>JAEWIJ010000250.1 GCA_023387235.1 Pseudomonadota bacterium | reverse complement strand
AGGTTCCGGCTCGGCGCGCGCCATGGCAATCGGACGACGCGACTTGCCTGTGCTCGCGCGCGCCATCGCGCGGGTCAGCAGCTTGCGCATCTCGGCATTGCGCGCCTGTGCCGTGCGCCCGCCCATGACGACGGCGACGACGTGGCGGCCATCGCGCCGCACGGAGGCGGCGAGATTGAAGCCCGAGGCGCGCGTGTAGCCCGTCTTGATGCCTTCCATGCCTTCGTACGAGCCGAGCATGGTGTTGTGATTGCGGTAGAGGGCGCCGGCATAGCTGAACTGGCGCGTGGCGAAGATGCGCGCGTGGCGCGGGAAATGATCGTAGAGGGCGAGCGAGAGCGTCGCCATGTCGCGCGCCGTGGTCACCTGCTCGGGATCGGGCAGGCCGTGAGCATTGCGGAACACGGTCTGGCGCATGCCGAGCTGGCGCGCTTTGGCGGTCATGGCGCGGGCAAAGGCGGCCTCGCTGCCGGCGATGTGCTCGGCGATGGCAACGGCGACGTCGTTCGCGGATTTCGTCACCAGCGCGCGGACCGCGGCGCTGAGCGGGATGGTATCGCCCGGATCGAGATCGAGCTTCGACGGCGGGACAGCCGCGGCCTGGGCCGACATACGGATCGGCGTCGAGGCCTCGAGACGGCCCGCCTCGAGCTGCTCGAAGACGAGATAGAGTGTCATCATTTTCGTGAGCGACGCCGGGAAGCGCGCGTCGTCGGCGTCATCGGCATGCAGGACGCGGCCGGTGTTCGCATCGACAACAAAAGCGGCATGCCGGCTGTCGGCGCGCGCATCGGTCGCACCGGCTGCCATAAGGCAAAGGATCGAAATTACCCCGCCGGCGAGTGATGCCCGCCAGCCTGCTCCCGCGTTCATAGCCGCAAACCCGTCTTCCGCGCCGCTCAGCGCGATCCTGCCTCCCCGGTCGTGGTAGACCGCCGCCCTGGATGGCAACCCCTTGGAAGTTCTCATGAGAACATCGTTTTGGGGCACCAATGGGGCCGTCGCTCTCGACCGTCGGGGCCGACCTTAACCGACCCGGCCTTGCGTCCCGTGAAGTAAACGGCGAAAATTTTAGTGAAATTTTATCGGCGGCTAGTCCACCGATGAGTGTTCATTCATGCTGCATCGCAATATTGTGGTTGACATATTTGTGCAGCGCACCTAAATCTCGTGACATCGCACGAGACATTTTCTCTGCCTCTGCGTCCCGACCGCCACATTCGGAATACCCCGCAGGTTCGAAGGACCGACCCCATGATCAAATCATTCGAAGACTTCCAGAAGCTGGGCCAGGCCAATACCGACACGGCGATGCGCCTCGTCGGCGAGTGGAACAAGGGCTGGCAGACGATCGCGAGCGAGATGACCGACTACTCGAAGCGCTCGTTCGAGGAAGGCACGGCCACGTTCGAGAAGCTGCTTTCGGCGAAGACCATCGAGCAGGCTCTCGAGATCCAGTCGAGCTATGCCAAGCGCGCGTACGACGACTACATGCAGCAGATGTCGAAGATCGGCAGCCTCTATTCGGATTTCGCGAAAGAGGCCTACAAGCCGGTCGAGAAGGCTTTCGCGGCGCGCCGCTAAGCCTTTACGGCACCGCTCGTACGCATTTCGCAACGGATTGCCCATGACGATGGCATCATCGTCGTGGGCTTTTTTTATTATTGTAATTCAATGATCTGCTGCCGCGCGTCAGTAATCGCTTTGTGTCTCAAGGACTTCCGCCGCGTCACGAGCGCGCGCGTGGCTTGTTTGCCGCAGCGCGGTCGGGCAAACATGACCGCGGCACATTCATTCGCCCTCTTGTGCTTCAGGCACAACGGACGGGCAGCACATCACGTCTCTGCTCGACGGAAACGAGCATGACGGGAACGGGAGGAAGCGTGGCGCGAAGGACGGCAGAGGACGTGCGGCCTGTAGGCGTGACGCCGCCGGATGAGGCCGACTCGGGCAAACCTGCGCGCCGGTCGCTGAGACCTCTCCTCGCTCTCAGGCCCTACATCCTGCGCTATCCGATGATGCTGGCGCTCGCCGGCATCGCCATGGTCGTCTCGGCCCTCGCCATGCTGTCGGTGCCGCTTGCCGTGCGCCGCATGATCGACTTCGGCTTTTCAGGCGGCGATGGTGGTTTCATCGACCGCTACTTCGCCGTGCTGGTGATCATCGGCGCGCTTCTCGCGATTGCGAGCGCGGCCCGCTTCTACTGCGTGAACTGGCTCGGCGAGCGCGTGGTCGCGGACGTGCGTGCCGACGTCTTCCGCCATCTCATGGTGCTCGGGCCCACCTTCCACGAAAAGGCGCATTCGGGCGAGCTCATGAGCCGCCTCACCGCCGATACAACCCAGATCAAGGCGGCTGCCGGCACCGCGCTCTCGCAGGCGGCCCGCAACGCGATCATGCTCGTCGGCGCGCTCGGCATGATGCTCGTGACGAGCCCGCGCCTGTCTGCGCTGGTTCTGGTAGCCATTCCGGTGATCGTGCTGCCGCTCGTCGCCTACGGGCGGATCGTGCGCAATCGCTCGCGGAAGGCGCAGGATGCGCTCGCCGAGGCGTCCTCGCTCGCGGCAGAGACGCTGACCGGCATCCGCACCGTGCAGGCGTTCGTAGCAGAGAAAGCGCTCGGTGCCCGGTTCGCCACTGCCGTCGAGGCCTCTTTTGGCGCGGCGGATGCCCGCCTCAAGGCGCGGGCCGGCCTGACGGCCATGGTTATCCTCCTGGTTGTCGGCAGTGTCGTCGGCATTCTCTGGTACGGCGCGGCGCTGGTGATCGCCGGCGAGATGACGGGCGGACGTCTCGGCCAGTTCGTGCTCTACGCGCTCTTCGCCGCCGGCGCGCTGGCAGAGCTTTCGGAGGTGTGGGGCGAGGTCACGCAGGCAGCGGGTGCGGCCGAGCGCTTGACCGAGGTGCTCGATACCGTCCCCGAGATCGTGTCGCCGCCTCGGCCCGTGCCGTTGCCGGTACCGGCCGAGGGCCGCGTCGAGCTCGAGCGCGTCGGCTTCGTCTATCCGGATCGCAGCGAGCGTCCGGCGCTCGCCGATATTTCGCTCAGGATCGCGCCCGGCGAGCGCGTCGCGCTCGTCGGCCCCTCGGGATCGGGAAAGAGCACGCTGCTCGCCCTCGTGCAGCGCCTGCGCGATCCGACGTCGGGCCGCGTGCTCATCGACGGCGTGCCCGCGCGCGATGCCGATCTCGGCGCGCTGCGCGGCCGCATGGCGCTCGTGCCGCAGGACATCACGCTGCTCGCAGGCACGGTCGCCGAGAACATCCGCTTCGGCGATGCCGACGCCAGCATGGCCGATGTGGAGCAGGCGGCAATTGCCGCTCAGGCCGATGCTTTCATCCGCGCGCTGCCCGACGGCTACGAGACCCGCATCGGCGAGCGCGGCATCACGCTCTCCGGCGGCCAGCGTCAGCGTATTGCCATTGCCCGCGCGCTGCTGCGCTCAGCGCCCATTCTGCTGCTCGACGAGGCGACCAGCGCGCTCGACGCGGAGAGCGAGCTTGCCGTGCAGCGCGCGCTCGACGCGGCCATGCAGGGGCGCACGACGATCGTCGTCGCGCATCGGCTCGCGACCATCCAGAAGGCCGACCGCATCGTCGTCCTCGATGAAGGCCGCATTGTCGAGGAAGGCACGCACCGCGAACTCATGGCGCGCGGCGGGCTCTATGCGCGTCTTGCCAATCTGCAGTTCGTGATGCCGCACGCCGTGGCTGCGGCGATGTGAGTTTTTTGTGTGCCGCGGGCTGCGGGGAAGGGGTGCTACGGCACTCTGCCGTGGTGCTATGCCCGCGGCGGCATACGTCAACGTCAGCATTTGACGCCGCCCCTCATCCCGACCTTCTCCCCGTAAGCACGGGGAGAAGGAGTAAGGGCGTTACTTCACCGGCGTGATGTCCGCGGTGAAGCTGTAGCCGATCCCGCGCACGGTCTTGATGAGCAGCGGATTCTCGGGATCGCGCTCGATCTTCTTGCGCAGGCGCGCGACGTGATTGTCGATCGTGCGGTCGAGCGGGTTCCACTCGTGGCCCTTGGTGAGGTCCATGATGCGGTCGCGCGAGAGCACGCGGTTGACGTTGCGCACGAACGCTTCGAGCAGCGCGAACTCGGCGGTCGTCAGCGGGATGAGCGCGCCGTCAGGGCCATAGAGCTCGCGCTTGCCGAGATCGACCATGAAGCCGCCGAAACTGAGCGCATCGCGGGCGGCCGGCGCAGGGTTCTGGGCGGCGCCTTCCTCGCTGCGCCGGAGCACCGCACGCACGCGCGCCAGCACCTCGCGGACGTGGAACGGCTTGGTGATGTAGTCGTCGGCGCCGATCTCGAGCCCGACCACACGGTCGATCGTGTCGCCCTTGCCCGAGACCATGATGATGGGCAGCCTGGATTCCTGGCGCAGCTCGCGCGCGATCGTCAGGCCGTCCTCCCCGCCGAGCACGAGATCGAGGGTCACGAGGTCGATGCGGCCGGCCGCGAGGCGGCTGCGAACCTCCTCGCTGGAGGCGGCCTCCGATACTTCCCAGCCCTCGCCTTCGAAGAGACGCCGAAGCAGCGTGCGGATCTTGGGGTCGTCATCGACGACGAGAATATGGGTCTTGCTGGTCCGTTGCATTTGGCAAGAGGTCGGCATCCGGTCGGTGCGGCTCGGCCCCGCGATCATGATCGGCTTTTGATAGCATGGAGCCATTACAAATTGTGACATTTCATGACCGGGGACCAGTACGGACGCGACGTGCCGGCGGTTTGATCTACGGCAAGGTCGGAGGCCAGAGCCGAGGCTCGAGCCAAGCTGGAACCGGAGGTCGAAAAGATGACTGCTATCGTCCTGAATCAGGCATTTGCCGCATCCTCGCCGTTCGCAGGCTTCGAGGCCGGTCATGTCCGGAGCTCGCCCGGTCGCGAGCAGACCTCGGGTGCCGGCGAGCAGGCCGGGCTTATGCACCTCTCGAACCGGGAGGACCTCTTTCTCGAGGGCGACGCGGCGAGCCACGTCTACGAGGTCGCGAGCGGCGTCGTCTGCCTCTACCGGATCATGCCGGACGGTGGCCGGCACATCCTCGCCTTCCGCTTTCAAGGCGATATCGTCGGCCTCTGCAGTCCGGCCAGCTATGGCTACAATGCGCAAGCCGTCGGCGATGCCCGCGTCCGTCGCATCCCGCGCGCCGGCCTCGAGCGCATGATCGACGAGCGCCCCGATTTCGCACGCAAGCTGCTCCGGATGGCTGCAGCCGAGCTCGACGCCATGCGCGCCCATCTCACCTGTCTCGCCTCGAAGTCGGCCGAGGCCAAGGTGGCCGATTTCCTGCTCATGCTAACCGCGCGCAACAGGGCCCGGACGGGCACGGATGTCGTGGTCGATCTGCCCATGACGCGGACGGATATCGGCGACTATCTCGGGCTGACCATCGAGACGGTGAGTCGGACCATCAGCCGGATGCGGCGCTCCGGCATCATCGACCTGCCGCGAACGACGCGGGTCGTGGTCCGCAGCGAGGGGCGCCTCGCCGAGATGGCAGGCGCCGCCTGAGGGGCGCCTGGGAGCTGCTCGAGCTATGCGAAACTGTCACACCGGCGGCGAAAAGCGTGTCCGATCTAGGGGCTGGGCGGCCGAACTCTTGTTAGAACTGCTCAATGTGCTACCTGCTTGATCCATAAGAGCTGCACGAGTCGGCAGCCGGAGCGACGAATACAGCGGGGCGCGGACGCGATGCATAGCGGCAAAGCGTGGGGGATACTCGGGCGTGTGCGCACGATCGCACTGGCGCTCGGGGTTGCAGTAGCGGGCGCGCTGGCCGCCGGGCCGGCGCGGGCCGAGGTCCAGATCCAGGTCTACGGCGGCGCCAACGGCAACTTCTCGAGCGACGTCTCGTATCACGGCTCGTTCAGCGACAAGCGGAACGTCGACTGGGAGGGCAAGCCCTTCGAGATGCCGCCCTACTGGGGCGTGCGCGGCGTCTACTGGTTCGACAGCATGCCCGGCTGGGGCGCCGGCATCGAGTTCACCCACGCCAAGGCCTATGCCAAGCTCAACGGCACGTCCGCGGGCGCGCTCTACGACACGCTCGAGTTCACCGACGGCAACAACATCCTCACCGGCAATATCCTGTACCGCTTCACGCCATGGAGCTTCCACGGCTTGCGCCCGTACGCCGGCTTCGGCATCGGCGTGACCATCCCCCACGTCGAGGTATCGCTGGTCGGCGATCCGACGAGGACATTCGAGTACCAGCTCGCCGGGTTCGCCGGGCAGGGGTTCATCGGCCTCGAAATGCCCTTCGGGCCCAACTGGTCGGGCTTCGTCGAGACCAAGCTCAGCTACACGCACATCAACGCCAACCTCAAGGGCGGCGATCATCTCAAGACCGATATCTGGTCCCCGCATTTCGCTGTCGGCCTCGCCTACCGCTTCTGATCCGGCCGACACGTCCGCTTGGCGTTGGGGCGTTTCCCGCTAGAATGACTGCCGAATGAAGCGGCGGTCTGGCGTGGCGGTCGCGTGAGCGGTGCGGGAGAAGGCGATGCAGCAGCGCGTCGATGTGAAGATCGGCCATTCCGCCTGCCCGCACGACTGTCCCTCGACCTGCGCGCTCGATGTCGAGTTGCTCGGCAATGGCCGCATCGGCCGCGTTCGCGGCACCAAGGAGAACGACTATACGGCCGGCGTCATCTGCGCGAAGGTGGCGCGTTATGCCGAGCGCGTTCATCACGAAGAGCGCCTGCTCCATCCGCTGAAGCGCGTCGGGCCGAAGGGTTCCGGGCAATACGCGCAGATCTCCTGGGACGAGGCGCTCGACATCACGGCGGAGGCGCTGCTCGACGCCGAGCGTCGTCATGGCAGCGAGGCCGTCTGGCCCTTTTTCTTTGCCGGCACCATGGGCCTCGTCATGCGCGACGGCATCGAGCGCCTGCGCCATGCCAAGCGCTACTCGCGCCAGTTCTCGACCATCTGCACGACCTCGGCCTGGACGGGCTTCGTGGCCGGCACGGGCCGGCTCGCAGGCCCCGATCCACGCGAGATGGCCAAGTCCGATCTCGTCGTCATCTGGGGCACGAACCCGGTGCACACGCAGGTTAACGTCATGACCCACGCCGTTCGCGCGCGGCGCGAGCGCGGGGCGAAGATCGCCGTCATCGATGTCTATCGGAACGCCACCATGCAGCAGGCCGACATCGGCATCTGCCTGAGGCCGGGCACCGACGGCGCGCTCGCCTGCGCCATCATGCACGTGCTCTTCCGCGATGGCATGGCGAACCGCGAGTACATGGCGAAGTACGCCGACTGCCCCGAGGAGCTCGAAGCCCATCTCGCCGACAAGACGCCCGAATGGGCGAGTGCGATCACGGGCTTGAGTGTCGAGGAGATCGAGAGCTTCGCGCATCTGATCGGCAAGACGCCGCGGACCTACCTGCGTCTCGGCTATGGCTTCTCGCGCTCGCGCAATGGCGCCGTGAACATACACGCTGCGTCCTGCATCGCGACGGTGACGGGGGCGTGGCTGCACGAGGGCGGCGGCGCCTTCCACAACAGCGGTGCGATCTTCAAGTGGGACAAGTCGCTCATCGAAGGCTCGGACGTGCTCGATCCCACGATCCGGATGCTCGACATGAGCCGCATTGGCGCGGTCCTGACCGGCGATCGCAGCGATCTTGGCGACGGCCCCGAGGTGCACGCGCTCTTCATCCAGAACCAGAACCCGGTGCAGGTCTGTCCGGACCAGAATAAGGTCAAGGCGGGTTTCGCGCGCGAGGACCTGTTCGTGTGTGTGCACGAGCAGTTCATGACGGCGACGGCGCAGGTCGCGGATATCGTGCTGCCGGCGACGATGTTCCTCGAGCACGACGACATCTACCAGGGCGGCGGGCAGCAGAGCATTCTCTTCGGCCCGAAGCTCATCGAGCCGCCGGGCGAGTGCCGGTCCAATCACGATGTCATCTGCGCGCTCGCCAAGCGCGTCGGCGCCGAGCATCGTGGTTTCGACATGACGGCGCGCGAGATCGTCGACTGGACGCTGCAGAAGTCGGGATGGGGCGCGCTCGAAAATCTCGAGGAGAAGCGCTGGATCGACGCGCAACCGGACTTCGAGACCTCGCATTATATTGGCGGCTTCGCCTATCCCGACGGCAGGTTCAAGTTCAAACCCGACTGGCCCGAGGTCCCGGCCTCGCGCCGGTGGGACTGGGGTATTGCGCATCTCGTGCCGCGGCTGCCCGATCACTGGGACGTCATCGAGAAGGCCGATGCTCAGCATCCCTTCCGCCTCGCGACGAGCCCCGCACGCAACTATCTCAATTCCTCGTTCAACGAGATGCCGACGAGCCGCAAGCAGGAAGGACCGCCGCGCGCCAAGATCCACCCGGAGGATCTCGCGGCGCTCGGCATCGAGAATGGCGATCGCATTGCCATGGGCAACGAGCGCGGCGAGATCCGGCTGGCCGCCGAGGCCTACGACGGCGTGCAGCGCGGCGTGGTGATCATCGAGTCCATTCCGCCGAACGACCAGTTCGAAGGCGGCGTCGGCCTCAACACGCTGACGGGGGCCGACCGCATCGCGCCCTACGGCGGCGCGGCCTTCCATGACAACCACGTCTGGATACGGCGGGCGCTTCGTGACTGAGCGTGCGGACGTCGTGATCGTCGGCGGCGCCGCTGTCGGCAGCGCGACGGCCATGTTCCTCCGGCGCGAAGGTTTCAAGGGCCGGATTGTCGTCGTCGAGAAGGATCCGAGCTATCAGTGGTGCGCCACGGGGCGCTCCGTCGCCTCCATCCGCCGCCAGTTCTCGACGCGCGAGAACATCGAGCTCTCGACATTCGGCTGGCAGTACTTCAGCAGCATCAGAGAGGCTTACGGGCCGGAAGCGGATGTCGGTCTCGTCGAGCGCGGTTATGCGATCATGGCGAGCGCTGAGGGCGCGCCCGTTCTGGCCGACAACATCGCACTCCAGCAAAGCCTCGGCGCGGATGTCGAGCTGCTCGGACCCGCGGCGCTGAAGGCGCGTTTCCCGTGGCTTGCCGTGGATGATCTCGCAGGCGCCGGCTGGGGACGATCGGGCGAAGGGTGGGTGGACCCGCACGCGCACCTGGCGCTCATGCGCAAGCGCGCCATTGCCGAGGGCGTGACGTATCTCGCCGACGAGGTCGTCGGCATCGATGTCGCGCGCGGTGCGGTGACGGCTGTGCGGCTCGCATCAGGGGAGAGCATCGCGACGCCGCTCGTGCTGTGCGCGGCCGGATGGCATTCGCGCAAGGTCGCGGCCATGGCCGGCATCGATCTCCCCGTGCGGCCGCGCAAGCGCTACGTGTTCGTGATCGATTGCCCGACGAAGCTGCCGGGCGCAGGCCTGATGATCGACCCGAGCGGCGTCTATTTCCGCCCCGAAGGCCGCTATCACATCGCCGGCGTCGCACCGCCCGAGGACGAGGATCCTGATGCCGAGGACTTCGACATCGAGGACGGCTTCTTCGAGCGCCTCGTCTGGCCGACGCTCGCGCATCGCGTGCCGGCTTTCGAGACGCTGAAGGTCGTGAATGCCTGGTGCTGCCACTACGATTTGAGCACGCTCGATCACAATGCCATTCTCGGGCCGCATCCGGACGTCGCAGGATTTCTGCTCGCGTGCGGCTTCTCGGGACATGGCCTCCAGCATTCGCCGGGCATCGGGCGGGCCATGGCCGAGCTGATCACGCACGGCACCTATCGCACGATCGATCTCACGCGCTTCGGCTGGGCGCGCGTTGCCGTGCAGACGCCGCTGGCGGAAGCGAACGTGTTCTGAGGGCAGTGGCATGGGCACCATCCTCGCCATCTCGTCGCAAGTAGCTCGCGGCCACGTCGGTCTCAGCGCCGCCGTGCCCGCGCTCCACGCGCTCGGACATGAAGTGATCGCGCTCCCGACGATCCTCCTGTCGAACCATCCGGGGCACGGCGCGGTCGCAGGCCAGCGCATGGATGCGGCCCTGCTGCACCGGATGCTTGAGACGCTCGAAGCACACGGTTGGCTCCGCGGGATCGATGCCGTGCTGAGCGGCTATCTGCCCGCGGCGGAGCACGTGGCCATCGTCGCCGAGGCCGTCCAGCGCGTCAGGGCGCACAACGCCAGCGCGGCATATTTCTGCGATCCCGTGCTCGGCGATGATTCGAAGGGCCTCTACATCGCCGAGGATGCCGCGCGCGCACTCGCGACGACGCTGGTGCCGCTCGCCGATGTGATCTTTCCGAATCGTTTTGAGCTTACGTGGCTTTCGAGCCAACCGGTCACCGATGTCGCGAGCGCTGAACTCGCGGGGCGTGCGCTCGCTCCATCGGTGACCGTGGCGACATCCATACCCGCGCCCGATGACGGCCTCGCGACGGTCGCTGTCTCGGCTCGCGAAACATGTGCGCGGGTCGTCCCGCGACTGGACGGTGTTCCGAATGGGACCGGAGACCTGCTCGCCGCCTTGTTCGCGGGTCACAGGGTTAACGGCTGCACCGTCCCGGAGGCCCTCGAATTGTCAGTTAGCGTCGTTCAGAAGGCGATTTGTGCCAGCACGACACGTGATGAGCTGAATTTGATTGCCATTTTGCAGGGATTTGACAGTGGGGTGTCGCCTCGGATGGGCGCTTTGGAGTAACGATAGTCGCGCGCAGAGCGGGAACTGAACTGCGGCTTGCGGGGTTCTGCATATCGGTGTGCGGCGTGGGTGCCGTGCAGGCCCTGGGGACGTGGATAGTCACCGACTGTGGAGAGAGAGAAATTCCCGGCCTCGGGCTTGTTCGAGGCGGGGAGATCCGCTCCCTACCCTACTCCCTGAACGGGGGATTACATTTCTCGTTCAAGGTCACCAAACTAGAAACCTTGTCTTCCAGCGCGCTGACAATCCGTCAGAGGTCTCCATGGGCCGCCGTTCCATTCACACTCCCGAGCAACTGAGACAACTCATTCTCGATGCCGCGGCGGCGATCATCGAGGCGCATGGGCTTGCGGGGTTGTCGGCGAGAGAGATCGCGCGCCGCATCGGCTATTCGCCGGGCACGATCTACAACATGTTCGAGAATCTCGACGACGTCGTGCTGAACGTCGAGGGCCGTGTGCTCGACCAGCTCGACGAGCGCCTGGCGGCGGAGCTCGGGAAGGGCGGCGACCAGAAGGCGCAGGTGCTGCAGCTCGCCCAGACTTATCTCGCATTCACGCACGAGCGACCAAAGCTCTGGAACCTGCTGTTCGAGCATTACATGCCGGGCGGCGCGGATACGCCGCCCTGGTACCAGGAGAAGCTCGAGCGGCTCATGGGGCGTGTCGAGACGGCGGTGGCGCCCCTCTATCCGCCGGATGCCGCCCTCGAGCGCCAGCGCGCCTCGCGCGTGCTCTGGGCGGGCGTGCACGGCATCACGTCGCTCTCGACCACCAACAAGCTCTCGAACGTGACGAGCGATGCGGCGGCGCTGCTGGTGACCGATCTCGTGAGCAATTATCTCGCTGGCGTGAGCGCGAACGCGGCAACGACGCGAGCTACCGCCTCCTGACCCAATAGATTCCCGGCTACGCCGTCCGCAGTGCGGCTGCCTGCGGCGCCTACTCCTTGGCGGGCGCCGGCGCGGCTGCGGGTGGGGTCTCGGCCGCGGGCTTCGGGATCGAGCCGGTTTCGATCGGCGCGGCGGGCTCGCGCTCCGGCTCTGCCGCGGGCGCACGGCGTCCGGCATAGCTCACGATCTCTCCGGTAATGCCGAACCAGTTGTTGTCGTGCGGCAGCAGGCGCTGGCGCAGTCCGCTCCACATGTTGGTCGAGGTCATGCCATCGACGAACGTTCTGGTCGGCGGCGTCAGCATGAGGGCGGCGACGGTCGCGACCGCCATGGCGATCGAATGGTCGATGCGCCGTCCGTCGTAGAATTTCACCGCCGTGCCGAAGGAGCGCTTCACGCGCGTGCCGAGCACGTCGACGCTGTAGATCTCGTCGAGGACGAGATGGACCATGTAGCCGATGAACATGAAGCCGCCGGCGAGCCAGCACACGCCTTCGTGGCGGCCGAGGATGTAGTAGTAGACGATGGCCGTCACGAAGGCGAAGAACAGCCCGGCGAGTATCGAGTGATAGATCCCGCGGTGGTAGGACATGCGATGGAAGATCGCGTGCACGACGAAGCGGAAGAACAGGAACGTCGAGATCGAGAGCAGCCATAGCTCGGCGATCGAGAATTTCTCGGCGAAAGTGAAAAGTACCGCGAACGAGAAAAAGGCGGCGAGGCCGGCGAACATGGCGCGTCCGGCGCGCGAATCCTTGAGGTCGATGTCGGGGAGCACGCTGCCGAGCACACCGGCGAGCGTGACGGCGATGAGATTCTCCGGCGCGACGACATCGGCCGCAAGCGTGAGCGTCGCGAGCATTCCGCTGGCAACGGTGCCGACGCCGATATGCGTGGCGAAATTGGCCATGGCCCGTCTCCGTTGTCCGCAAGCAGGTTGCTGAGCACTGTTCCTCAGCGTGAGACCGACCAGATTCGCTTGGTGGTGAAAAGCCTTGCGCCTGCAAAAGCTGTGGGGAGCGCGCACCTGGCCATGCCGTGCGGCAAGCCGCAACATTGCCCAGATCGCCTGCACGATGGCACTACAAGCCGGAGGGAATGGCACGCCGCGTGCTTCCAAACGGGTGGAACCGCCGCTTATGCGGCGTGCTCCGAGGTGCAATGTGCCGAAATGGCTCAGTCGTGCGTGAGGGAAGGCGATGGCGAAGAATCCAACGGCAGCGAGCGAGCCCGTCGAGCTCAGGCCGCGGACCGTGGCGGACGGGCGCATCGACGTCGCGAGCCTGCGCTGGACGATCGAGCACATGCATGGCGAGCTCGAAGGCGCGGCGGATCTCGGGCGCGTGCGCAATGCCCTCGCAATCGCGCTGATGGAGCTCGATCGCGCTGACCGGCAGCGCGTCGCGGTCATCACCGACGATCTGGGCTGGTCGCGCTATTTCCCGTGGACGCCCAAGCCGACCTGAGCTGAGTTTCGCGGCTTCAACCGTTCGCCCCCAGGCGTCAGCCGTTCGCTAACGAGACGATGCGTGCCAGAACGGCACTTTCGGCGCGCGCCAGCTCGTCCAGAATGGTGAAGTGGTTGGCGTTCGGCACCACGACGCACTCGGCCTTGACGCCGGCCGCGCTCCACGTCGCCGCCAGCGCGAGGCTCTGACGAATGAACTCCTGGCTTTCATCACCACCGACGGCCGCGACCATGGTCGCCGAGGGCGGCGGCTTGCGGCCGGTGATGGCATTCGCGGCGCGGGCGCTCACGGCGTCGAGCTTCAGCGCGTCATTGAGCGAGGTTCCGATCAGCGGCTCGGGATCGAAGGCGCCGCTGAGCGCGTAGGCCGCACGCACCAGATCACCCGGCACGTCGCCGACCGTCGACCAGTCCGTCGCCAGCATGGACGCTGCAAGGTGGCCACCGGCCGAGTGGCCGATGACGACCGGACGCTTCTTCGTGCGCTGAAAGAGCGCCTTCAGACACTGGCGGATGTCGCCGACGATCGCGCCCACGCTCACGGCCGGCGCGAGCGAGTAGGACGGCATCGCGACATCGACACCGCGCGCATTGAGCGCCTTGGCGATGAAGCTTTGGCCTTTGCGGTCGCCGCGCTGCCAGTAGCCGCCATGGACGTAGACGACGAGCGGCGCTTCGGCGGTGCCGCGGGCGCGGAAGAGATCATAGCGCTGGCGCTCGCCCGGACCGTATGCCTGATCGGCGAGAAGGTCCGCCTCTTTTCGCCATGTGGCCGAGGCGGCGGCCCAGCGGGCGGCGATGGCTTCGTGCTCGGGCACGCGGCGGCGGTTGTTGTACTCGGCCTCGTAGTCGATCTTGGTCATGGCGGGGCTCATTCCGGACTGCGGCATCGGCACCGAGCATAGCGGACGATCTTGCTTCGCGCGAACGGCTGTTCGACACTCCGCCCCATGACCGACCCATCATCGACGCAGATCATCGATCTCTACGAGCGCCACGCTGCGGCATACGATGCCGATCGCTCGCGCGCGCTGTTCGAGCACGGCTGGCTCGAGCATTTCCGCGCGGCCATGACGCCGGCTGCCCCGGTGCTCGATCTCGGTTGCGGCATGGGCGAGCCGATCGCGCGCTATCTCATCGAGAAGGGGCATCTGCTAACGGGTGTCGACAGCGCGCCCGCGATGATCGCCATGTGCAAAACGCGCTTTCCCAAGGCGACATGGATCGTCGGCGACATGCGCCGTCTCGATCTCGGCGTGAGGTTCGGTGGCATTCTCGCCTGGGACAGCTTCTTTCATCTGACGGCCGAGGATCAGCGCGCGATGTTCGCCGTGTTTCGCGCGCACGCGGCGCCGGGCACGGCGCTCATGTTCACGAGCGGCCCCGCGCATGGCGAAGCCATCGGCACATACGGCGGCGAGCCGCTCTATCATGCGAGCCTCGATGCGGACGAATACGCGGCGCTGCTCGGTGCTTATGGCTTCGAGGTGCTTCGGCACACGAGCGCGGACGCAACGTGCAGTGGGCATACGGTCTGGCTCGCGCGCCTGATGTGAGGGGCACGTGGGCCACAGGCAACGCGCGAGTGTGCGCTCGTCCACATGCGTGCGTGATCGTGCATAACCGGCAGAGAAGTGCGGCGCGCGTCGAGGCTTGCGGCTATGAAGGGGCCACGGGAGCTGGCTGGCGCTGGCGTGGCGGGGTGTCAGGCCGACGGCATAAGTCTCGGGACGCCGGCCAGCTCTCTAAAATCCACATGTCCGATCGATTGAAATCGGTTGCGGTGTTGCCGCTGGCGCGGCACGATCGCGGCCTGTGAGCTGCGCACATGAACGCGCGTGGCGTCGTATTGCTTGAGGAAACGTCTGCCATGAAGCTCATGTCGTCGATGCTCTCGCCCTACGTCCGCAAGGTGCGAATGACGGCTGCCATCAAGGGCCTCGAAGGCCGCATCGAGCATCAGCCGGCAGATACGAATGCGGGCGACCCGACGCTCAACAAGCTCAACCCGCTCGGCAAGGTGCCCTGCCTCATTACGGACGAGGGCGAGGCGATCTTCGACAGTCACGTCATTTGCGAGTATCTCGACTCGCTCAGCCCGACACCCGTGCTCTTTCCGAAGAGCGGACCGGAGCGCTGGCGCACGCTGACGCTCGGGGGCCTCGCCGATGGTATGCTCGATGCGGCGCTGCTCATCGTGTACGAGGCGCGCTTCCGGCCCGAGAACATGCGCGTACAGGCATGGCTCGATCGCCAGCAGTCGAAGATCGATCGCGCGCTCGCCGTGCTCGAGGCGGCGCCGCCGACGTGGAAGGGCCATCCCGACTACGGTCACATGACGCTCGCGGCTGCGCTCGGCTATCTCGACTTCCGTCTCGGCGGGAAGTGGCGCGCGGGAAATCCGAAGATGGTCAATTGGCTCGACGAGTTCGCGGCCGCGGTTCCAGCCTTCGAGGCGACGCGCCCAGCACAATAAGCGGGGCGTAGGGCATCGCCCCGACACGCCGTTTAAGGCTTTGTTAAGCGATTCCCCGCTAGTCTCTCTTCATGCCGGATCGCATGTCCGTGCGCCGCTGGAAACGGCTGGCGGCACAGGCATGGCGAGTGCGGGAAAGTGTTCGGGGGAGCACTTTCGCGCGCCGGCAATTGGATCGGTGGGTCGGTGCATGTGGCGGTATGCTCGGTGCCGGCCTGCCCGTGAGAAGAGCGGAGGCCAGGCCCGAGCTCGATGAGCTGGCGCGCAGGTGGAGGGGGAGCCGCCGCGCGCCGACCGAACGCGGTCGTGCGTCAGCATTCGACAGGACAGGTAGAGGCCGAAAGGCCCGGACGGGTGCGTGCACCTGGTCCGTTGCGAGGCGGGCGCCCGGGCCCGCCTCGCTGCTTTTTGCAGCGAGGACGGGCCCAAAACCGAAAATGTCCGCCCGCCTCGCTGCTTTTGCGGCGTAGGCGGGCCCAAACCGAAAATGCCCGCCCGCCTCGCTGCTTTTGCAGCGCCGGGCGACGCCGAACCTGAAAACTATATTCATGCCCGCACCATGGTAAGGCCCTAATCGACACCCTATGTTCGTATGCGGAGGTGTGGCATGCGCGGGGTCATTATCGGGTGCGTTGTGGCGGCAACGGCCGCCATTGGTCCGTTCGCAGCGCTGGCCGAGCCGACGCGCGACGGCATCGCCGACGTCCTGAGGAAACAGGGCACGGGCATCCATCGTGTCCAGGGCGCGGCGGACAGCAAGCTGGCGTCGCCGCCGACCGCACAGCTTCCCGCTTCGACCGAGCCCGCACAGCCGGCGCGCGACCCGCGGGAGGGCGATCCGCAGTACGAGCAGGCACAGCGCCTCATGAAGGCGATCGACGCCATTCTCAACGATACCGCGCGCAACCGCGACGAGGCGCGCAAGCTGCCCTCGACGAACGACTTCATCGTCAAGCCGCTCTGGACGGAGACGCGCGAGGATCGCGAGCGCAAGGTCCGCGACCTGCTCGACGCGGCGCTCGGGATCGTCACCGACGTGCCGGTGGTCGAGAGCCAGAAGAAGATCGAGACGCTCCGCAAGAACATCCACGACATCGAGGATCGCATCGTCAAGCTGCGCGAGAAGCAGATCACCGCCCCGAAGAGCGCGCTCATTCCCGGCGTGACGGCGGACACGGTCGACAGCCTCGAGCGCGACATCGCGGACTCGCGCTCGCGCATCGATCTCAACCGGGATCAGATCGCGGCGACCAAGGAGGAGATCCGCGCGGCGCTCGCGAAGAGCGGCATCGAACTCGGTAACGACCAGCTCGACCTGCTGCTAGACGGTGTTCTGTCGGGTGACATCGTCCGCCTCATCTCGGTGTTCAACTCGGCGAAGCTTATCGACGGGCAGCTCAGCAAGCTGCTGGCGGCATCGGGCGAGAACATCGGCGCGGCGCGGAAGTATTTCGCCATGCATGCGGCGTTGTTCGCGATCCTGGTGCATGCGCAGGACTCGATGATAGCCAAGATCGACAAGCAGTACCTGCCGAAGCTCGAAGCGATCATGAAGGACGTGGATCAGGCGCGCGCCAAGACGAACCAGCTCCTGCGCGCCGAGAACCGGCCCGACCAGCGCCGCGCGCTCGAGGCGAACCGCGAGAGCCAGCGCCTCGCCGAGGAAGCGGCCAAGGGCTATAGGCGCTATCTCCTCCAGCAGCGCGAGCAGATCGCACGGGCGAGGTCGCGCGCGGTGCATGATCTGAGGATCGCCGACAATACCTACGAGACAGTCGAGGCGAGCTTCCAGCTCCGTGTGCTGATGCGCGAGAGCGCGACGACTTTCGAGGCCATCCAGAAGCTCGAGGCGCCGACATTCGAGCAGATCTTCCGCAACGAGGAACTGCGGCGCGAGTTCGAGAGTCTCACACGAAAGCTTGATCAGCCGTCGAGCTGAGCCAGGCGCGCGCGTTCGCCGCGGCGCTTCCGATGCGAGGGGCACCTTGCGGTCGTCCGGCATTCGGGGCTATTGATTTGTTCTCCGTCCGATGATTGGGGGACAGACAGACGGCCTAGGCTCGACCGACGCGTCACATGCACAGGAGGCATCCATGGCCCAGAATCCCTTCGAGTTCTCCCAACAGATGCGCGAACTCGCGGAGAGAAATGTCGAGCAGGCACGCGCGACTTACGGCCAGTTTCTGGATGCGATGACACAGGCTGTCGGCATGTGGACCAAGGGCCTGCCCTCCAATGAGCTGACGAACGGCTTCCAGGCGGTGCAGGAGCGTGCGATCGGCTACGCCAAGGAGAATGCCGAGGCGAGCTTCGCGCTCGCGAGCGATCTCGCGTCGGCAAAGGACGTGCAGCAGGTGTTTTCGCTGCAGACGCAGTTCGCGCAGGCGCAGATCCAGGCGTACGCTGCGCAAGCCCAGGACCTCGGGAAGATGATGACCGAGGCCATGCAGGGCATGACGCCGAAGCGCTGAGATTTCTTTCCTAGGTGTTTGGCACCTCTCTTGCCAGTCCGGATGAACCTTGTGCCACCACGGCGCGACCAAGGGTTCGGGATTGGATCGAGGAGGCGCACATGGATCGGTTGCCCGAGCCGCCGCGGCATCGCTACGAAGCGCTGCTTCAGCATTATTTCCACCGCCTGCCGGCAGCGGCGCGCAAGCCGAACTGCGCGCAGCATTTCGACTGCGCCGAGTTCGCCGCACGAACCGACGAGATCGCGCCCCTCTTTGCGCACGTGATGCGGCACGCCGCCCGCGACCTTGCGGCGTTCGACAATGACCAGCTCGGCGTCGGTCTCACGGCGCTCTTCTCCATGCGCTGGTCGAACTTCGGCTATCGCCTCGCGAACTCCCCCGCGCACCGGCAAAACTGCGAGACCGTGCCCGTCGCCGAGCAGGTGGCGGCCATTGCGTCCATCGAGGTGCTCTACGCCGACTGCCTGACGCCGCGCGCGGTACCGGCAGCAGGTTTGCTGCATGATGCAGCAGGGCCGCTCGGCACGTTCACGTACATGCTGTGGGATGCCTCGCCCCTCGGCTACTGGCGCGGTGCCGGGCCGAAGGACCCGCGCGTCGCGGCCCTGCTCGCCGTGTTGGCTGCGGCGCTGCGCTCACCCAATACGGTCTGCATCAAGAGCGCGCTGCATGGGCTCGGCCATCTCGAAGGTGCGGCAGCCGAGGCGCGCCGGGGCATCGTCGAGAATTTCCTCGCCGAGCGGGGTCCGGGTTTGGAGGCAAGTCTCGCGCGCTATGCCATCGCTGCCGCTCGCGGCGCGGTCTGAAGGGAAGGGCAAACAGCGATTCGCCCCGTCCCTCCCCAAAAAGGGGGATGGAGCAGAAATCCGGTCCCCTCAAGCCGCCCACTCGCCTTTGCGGAAGACGGGCACCCGGCGGCCATCGGCGTGCACGCCGTCGATGTCGATCTTGTCCGAGCCGATCATCCAGTCGATGTGGATGAAGCTCTTGTTGCCGCCCTGCGCCGCAATCTGCTCAGGCGTAAGCTTGCCACCGTCGAGGAAGCATTTCGAGTAGCACTGGCCGAGCGCGATGTGGCAGGCAGCATTCTCGTCGAACAGCGTGTTGTAGAACAGCAGCCCGCTCTTCGAGATGGGCGAGGAGTGCGGTACGAGCGCGACTTCGCCGAGACGGCGCGCGCCCTCGTCGGTGTCGAGTACTTTGTTGAGCACTTCTTCGCCCTTCGAAGCCTTGGCCTCGACGATGCGGCCCTCCTCGAAGCGCACGGCGATGTTGTCGATGAGCGTGCCCTGATAGGAGAGCGGCTTCGTGCTCGACACGCGACCGCCGACGCGGCGCGCGTGCGGTGTCGTGAAGACTTCCTCGGTCGGGATGTTCGGATTGCACGTGATGCCGTTCTTGGCCGTTGAGGATCCGCCCTGCCATTCGTGGCCATCGGCAAGACCGATCGTGAGGTCGGTGCCCGGACCGCTGAAATGGAGCGCGGAAAAGCGCTGGCCGTTGAGCCATGCCGTGCGGCTCTGCAGCGCGGCATTGTGCCGGGCCCAGGCGCCCACGGGATCGCTGCCATCGACGCGCGACGCCGCGAAGATCGCATCCGCGAGCTTGCTCACGGCGACATTCTCTTCGTCATCGGCAAAGACCAGCTTGGCCCAGGACGGACCCGGATAGGCGACGATGTTCCAGTTGATGTCGAATCCCGCGATCTTCTCCAGCGCCGGCTGGTAGGCAACGGAGTTGGCCTTGCTCGCGCGCGCTACCTTAGCGGGGTCCTCGCCGGCGAGCAGCATGGGATTGTCGCCGACGACGGCTAGGCGCGCCGTGTTGTTGTCGAACGCCTTGCCGATCCCTTCGTAGAGCCAACTCGCGGCCCGGTCGAAGCTCGCATCGGGCG
>JAEWIJ010000218.1 GCA_023387235.1 Pseudomonadota bacterium | reverse complement strand
ACCATGAGGAAGGCAAACCAGGCGCTCTCGAAACCGTACCAGTACCATGGCAGCTCTTTCCAGTTCAGGAAGACCATGAAGTCGGGAAGGATCGGATGCGCGTACACGCCGCGCGTGCCGATCTGGCGCATGAGGTACATGCCCATGGCGTAGCCGCCTAGTGCAAAGAAGGCACCATGGCCGAGCGAGAGAATGCCGCAGTAGCCCCACACGAGGTCGAGCGACAGCGCGAGCAGCGCGAAGCACAGATATTTGCCGAGGATCGCCAAGGTCGCCGTGGAGACGTGGAAGGGCGACGTCTCTGGTACCGCGAGATGCAGGATCGGCACGACCACGGCAAGGCCGAGCACGATCGCGAGGAACCATTTGCCCGTGCGGTCGTCGGCGATAAGCGCGCGCGTGATCATGCCTCGACGGCCCTTCCCTTGAGTGCGAACAGGCCGCGCGGCCGCTTCTGGATGAAGACGATGATCGCGACGAGCAGGATGATCTTGCCGAGCACGGCGCCCGCATAGGGCTCGAGCAGCTTGTTGGCCATGCCGATGGAGAGCGCGCCGATGAGCGTGCCCCAGAGATTGCCGACGCCGCCGAACACGACGACGAGGAAGCTGTCGATGATGTAGCTCTGGCCGAGGTTCGGGCTCACGTTGTCGATCTGCGAGAGCGCGACGCCGGCGAGCCCCGCAATGCCTGAGCCGAGACCGAAGGTGAGCGCATCGACGCGCCCCGTGCGGATGCCGACCGAGGAGGCCATGCGCCGGTTCTGCGTCACCGCGCGCATGTGCAGGCCGAGCGAGGTGTAGCGCAGTGCGAGCAGCAGCCCGACGAAGATGAGCCCGGCGAAGATGACGATGTAGAGCCGGTTCCAGGTGATGACGAGGCCGCCGACCTCCATGGCGCCGGACATGAACTGCGGCGTGCCGACCTCGCGGTTGGTCGGGCCGAAGGCCGTGCGCACGGCCTGTTGGAGAATGAGGCTGATGCCCCAGGTCGCTAGCAGCGTTTCGAGCGGCCGGCCGTAGAGATGGCGGATGACGCCGCGCTCGATGGCGACGCCGATGCCGCCTGCGACGAGGAACGCAAGCGGGATCGCGAGTGCGAGCGAGTAGTCGAACAGGCCCGGCGCGCTGGTGCGGATGACCTCCTGCACGACGAAGGTCGTGTAGGCGCCGAGCATGACCATCTCGCCGTGCGCCATGTTGATGACGCCCATGACGCCGAACGTGATGGCGAGGCCGATCGCGGCGATCAGCAGCACGGAGCCGAGCGATACCCCGTACCAGATGTTCTGCACATAGCCCCAAAGCGCGAGCCGCTGCTCGATGGAGCTGATGGCACCGCTCGCCGCTTCGCGCAGAGGAGCTGCCGCGTCGGCGGGAAGCGAGCGGAGGATGGAGACGGCATCGCGCGTGCCGGCATCCTGCAGGAGGGCAACGGCCTGCAGGCGCTTGTCGAGCGGAGCGTCGGCCTTGCTGAACGTGACGGCGGCCCAGGCGAGTTGAAGCTCGGCCTTGACGTTCGCCAGTTTCTCCGCGGCGATCGCGGCATCGAGCACGGGTAATGCTGCGGGATCGCGCGACTTCATCACGGCCTGGGCTGCCTGGATGCGGCGGGCCGGATCGGGGTTCATGAGGCTCAGCGAGCCAAGGGCCGCGCTCGCCGCGCCGCGCACGCGATTGTTGAGGCGCGCGGGTGAGAGATTGGGGGGCGGGCTCGCGACGATCTCGTTGCTCTGCGCGTCGCGCACCGCGCCCGCGGCGTCGCGATAGAAGATCTTCTGGCCTGCCGCGTCGATCAGCAGGCGGCGATCCTGCAAGGCCTCGATGAGAGTTGCGGCGTGTGCCGCGCCGGAGCGCGCGATCGCGTCGATGCCGCTGCTGGTGTCGTTGAAGCTGTCCTTGGCGATCAATGCGAGACCGGCCGCGAGGTCCTCGGGCGCGGCGGTCGCGCGCACGGGTGCCAGGAGATTTGCAATCGCGAGGCCCACTACGAGCAGGAGAAGGCGGGTGCGCCGGACCATACCGTCAGCTCCGATTGATGGCGTCGATCCGCCGGGCTCCGAGACGCTCTCCCCGCCGATCCGGCGGGGAGACGTACGCACACACGCTTGCAAGTGGGCGGCGGGAGGAAGATCTTGCCGCCCCGTCTCACGCTCAGGAGCCGCACTTTCCTGTCTTGGTGTTGAAGTTGCCGCACTTCTTGCCGACCCAGTCGGCATCGAGGTCCTTGGAGCCATCCAGGAAGTCGGTCCAGGCGTCGCCGGGGACGAGATCCTTCGTCTGCCAGACGACGTCGAACTGACCATCGGCACGGATTTCACCGATCAGCACCGGCTTGGTGATGTGATGGTTCGGGAGCATCTTCGAGACGCCGCCAGTCAGGTTCGGCGCCTCGATGCCGGGCAGCGCGTCGATGACCTTGTCGACATCGAACGACTTCGCCTTCTCGACGGCCTTGACCCACATGGCGAAGCCGATGACGTGGGCTTCCATCGGATCGTTGGTCACGCGCTTCGGGTTCTTGGTGAAGGCCTGCCACTTCTTGATGAACTCGTCATTGGCCGGGTTCTTGACGGACTGGAAGTAGTTCCAGGCCGCGAGATGGCCGACGAGGTCTTTGGTGTCGAGACCGGCGAGTTCTTCCTCGCCGACCGAGAAGGCCACGACCGGAATGTCGGTTGCCTTCACGCCCTTGTTGGCGAGCTCCTTGTAGAAGGGCACGTTCGCATCGCCGTTGATCGTCGAGACGACGGCCGTCTTCTTGCCGCCCGAGCCGAACTTCACGATCTCGGACACGATCGTCTGCCAGTCGGAGTGGCCGAACGGCGTGTAGTTGATCATGATGTCCTCCTTCGCGACGCCTTTCGCGAGGAGGTAGGCTTCGAGGATCTTGTTCGTCGTGCGCGGATAGACGTAGTCGGTGCCGGCGAGCACCCAACGCTTCACCTCGCCGCCGTCCTTGCTCATGAGATAGTCGACGGCCGGGATCGCCTGCTGGTTCGGCGCGGCGCCCGTGTAGAAGACATTGCGCTCGCTCTCCTCGCCCTCGTACTGCACGGGGTAGAAGAGGATGTTGTTCAGCTCCTTGAAGACTGGGAGCACGGACTTGCGGCTCACGCTCGTCCAGCAGCCGAACGTGGCGGCCACCTTGTGCTGCGTGATGAGCTCACGGGCCTTTTCGGCGAAGAGCGGCCAGTTCGAAGCCGGATCGACGACGACAGCCTCGAGCTTCTTGCCGAGCACGCCGCCCTTCTTGTTCTGCTCCTCGATGAGGAACAGCATGGTGTCCTTCAGCGTGGTTTCGCTGATCGCCATCGTGCCGGAGAGCGAGTGAAGAATGCCGATCTTGATAGTGTCTTGGGCTTGAGCGAGCGGCGTGCCCGCAAGCAATGCGCCTCCCGCCAGTGCTGTCGCGGCAATCCCCGCGAGCACGTTCCGACGTTTCAGCATGCCTTCCTCCTGTGACCGGTGAACTGACGGTTAATGCCGGTCGCAAGCGGTGTGCCAACCCGTGGCGCGTGGAGATTCTGTCGTAATTTCAGTGGTTTGATGCCATGACGGCGCGCCGGCTGCTTTGCCCGGCGACGACTTCGCGATTAAAAAACAGGCAACGAATCCGCGTTGCTGGAGAATTGATCAATCTGTCCGAAAAGTGCTTCGCTGGCAGGCAGCGGCCTTCAGGATCGGTCCGGATTGCCAAAGCAGTGGGCAGGATCGGACGGCTTTCGGCCGCACGCCCAATGAAAAGGCCCCGATGGATCGCTCCATCGGGGCCGGTGCGTTCGGCAGGAGTGGCGTGCCGGTGATCAGGCGGGGGCGAAGCAGACGATCTTGGTGCCGTCCTCGCGCGGCTTGAAGACCGCCTTGACCTTCTGGCCGATCTTTACGCTCGCCGGATCGCAATCGACGATGTTGGTCATCATCGAGGGGCCTTCGTCGAGCGTCACATAGGCGATCACGTACGGCGGCTTGGCTGGCCGCATGACCGAGTACGTGTAGACGGTACCCGTGCCCTTCGCTTCGCGCATCTCGACATCCGTCGAGAGGCACATCGGGCAAACGCCGCGCGGGTAGTAGTAGGACTTGTCGCAGGACTTGCAGTAGCCGACCAGCAGCTTGCCGGCATTCGCCGCTTCCCAATACGGCTCCGAGCCCGGAGTCGGGGGAACGACCGGATAGATTCTCTCTTCATCTGCCATCGTCGTTCACTCCCGCTCCATGATGACCGTCGCACCGACGTGCCGCGTTCCGAGCGAGCCGCCCGTGCCGTGCGCGAGCGCGATGTCGCAGTTCTTGACCTGTACCTTCGGATGCGCCTCGCCACGGAGCTGGCGCACGGCTTCGATGACCTTGGTCATGCCGCCGCGGTTGCCCGGGTGGTTGTTGCAAAGGCCGCCGCCGTCCGTGTTGAACGGGAGCTTGCCGACGCCCGAGATGAGATTGCCGTCCGAGACGAACTTGCCGCCCTGACCGACCTCGCAGAAGCCCAGGTCCTCGAGCTGCATCACGACCGTGATCGTGAAGCTGTCGTAGATCGAGGCGTACTTGATGTCCTTCTGCTTGACGCCGGCTTCCTCGAACGCGCGTGCGCCCGACCAGCGGCCGGCCGAGAACGTGAGATCGAGATCCTGCCCGCCCATCTGGTGCTTTACGGCCTCGCCCGTGCCGAGGACCTTGACCAGCGGCCGCTTCAGGCTCTTGGCGATTTCCGGCTTGGTAACGATCAGCGCGCCGCCACCGTCGGAGATGACGCAGCAGTCGAGCCGGTGCAACGGATCGGCGACCATCGGCGAATTCACGACGTCCTCGACCGTCACGACCTTCGGCAGCATCGCGTGCGGATTGTACTGCGCGTGGTGCGAGGCCGCGACCTTCACCCAGGCGAGCTGCTCGCTCGTGGTGCCGTACTGGTGCATGTGGCGCATGGCGCACATGGCGTACATGTTCGCGGTCGCGGGGCCGTACGGGAACTCGAACTGGAGATCCGGCTGGCTGGGATTACCCATGCGCGGATTGGTGCCCGTCTGCACGCCTTCCGAGCGCGGCCGGCCGGCAAGCGTCACGAGCGCGATGTTGCACTTGCCCGCAGCGATCGCCTGCGCCGCGTGGCCGACATGAACGAGGTAGGACGAGCCGCCGGTGTCCGTCGTGTCGATGTGCTTGAGGCGGAGGCCCATGTAGTCGGCAAACGAGTTGCCGCCGAGGCCGGGCGTGTCGCCGGCTGCACAGAAATAGCCGTCGATGTCGTCCTTGCTGAGCCCCGCATCCTCGATCGCACCCTTGGCGACCTCGGCGTGAAGCTGCGCCAGCGACGTATCCGGCGCCTTTCGTGTCGGGTGCTCATAGGCCCCGACGATGTACGCTTTGCCCTTGGTGCTCATCCGGCCATGCTCTCCCGAAACTCCCGTCATTTTCATTCTGTTGGATGAGGTTGAACGTCTACGCCTCATATTGGCGGCGTCAAGTCCGGCATCGGCAATGGCCTATGCAATGAGCGCGCGTGGACGGTCGGTCGTCCGCGCACGGCCGGACATGATATTGAGCAGGCCAACTCCAATCGCCCGTGTTGCGTCCTTGCCGTGTCCGGGTCGAGCCTTATAATTCCGGCTCATCAGACACGGGATCGATGAGCCAGGCGGTATCATGCTGTTGCGCGTGCTTTGTGTATTGGCCGGATATGTCGCGGCGTGCGTCGCCTTCGCCCTGGTGATCGTCGCGTTCGTCTTCACGCCGGCGGAGATGATGAGCGGCGACGCCGAGCGCTTCTCCATGGCGGGCTTCCAGCTTCTGGCCAGCTCCATACAAGTCATCATCTTCGCCGCGCCGCTGGCGCTGGTCGCGACGGCCATCGCGGCGTGGCGCGGCGCCCGCGACTGGATCTTCTACACGCTCGCGGCGATGCTGATCGCCGGCATCGGGTTCCTGGCGCAGTACGCGAGCGAGCTGCAGGGCGCGCCGACCATCGTCAACAATTATGCCCTGGCGGCCTTCATGACCGGCGGGTTCGTTGCCGGCATCGTATACTGGCTCATTGCCGGACGGAGCGCGGGCGGACGAAGCGATGCCGCCGGCGACAGCGCCGCCGCGAAGTCGACTTAGGCGGCGGCTCGGCGACTCGTAGGCGATATCTTTGACGCGCAGAGCGGAACAATCGGATGCGGAACCTGCGCGTGGGTATCGTCGGCGCGGGTACGGGCGGGCTCGCGGCGGCCGCCTACCTCGCCAGGGACGGACATGATGTCCATCTCCTCGAGCGCTTCGCCGAAGCGCGCCCCATCGGCGCCGGTCTCCTGTTGCAGCCGACCGGTCTTGCCTGCCTTGCCGCGCTCGGTCTCGATCAGCGCGCGCTGACGCTCGGTGCCGTCATCCATGATCTCGACGGGCGCACGGCGCGCGGCCGGCGCATCCTCGCGATGGACTATCGCCGACTGCGGCCGCATCTCTTCGGGCTCGGTATTCATCGCGCGAGCCTGTTCGCGCTGCTGCACGACGAGGTCGCGCGCCTTCGCGTTCCGATCACGACCGGGGCCGAGGCGGATCGCGTGGAGCGGCACGCGCGTGGGCGGCAGGTGGTGATCGACAAGCTTGGCCGGCATCACGGGCCGTACGATCTGGTCATCGATGCGAGCGGCATGCGCTCGCCACTCCGCCGGGCGCTCGGCGGGCGCATCCGCGATCGCCAGTTCAGATACGGGGCCATCTGGGCGGCACTGCCGATCACCGACGCATGGCCGCATCGCGCGACGCTCATGCAGCGCTACGACGGGGCGCCGATCATGATTGGCGTGCTGCCGATCGGGGGGCTGCCGGGCGATCCCACGCCGCGTTGCGCGTTCTTCTGGAGTGTGCGCGTTGATCAGCGCGAGGCCTGGATGGCCGCCGGTCTCGATGCGTGGAAGGCATGTGTTGCCCGTCTCTGGCCCGCAGTCGCGCCCATTGTGGAAGGCGTACGCACAGCGGGCGACCTCTCGTTCGTGTCGTACAACGATGTGGTGGTCGAGCAGCCCTATTGCCCCGATCTCGGCCTCGCGGTCATCGGCGATGGCGCACACGGCACCAGCCCGCAACTCGGCCAGGGTGCGAACCTCGCACTCGTCAACGCGCTCATGCTCGCGGCGGCCCTCAAAGACGGCGACACGATCGAAGCATCACTGCGCGACTACCACACCGCGCGTCGTCGCCATGTCGCGTTCTATCAGCTCGCGAGCCGCTGGCTGACGCCATTTTTTCAGTCGGACAGCCGGTTTCTGGGTGCGGTGCGTGATGCAACCTTCGGGCTCGCGACCATCATGCCGTTCGCCGAGGGTCAGATGCTGCGCACGCTCGCCGGTATCAAGACGGGTGTCTTCAGCGAGCTCGATCCGGGTGAATGGAGCGAGCGCTATGCCACCACCCGGTCGCGGCCACTCATCGCGAAGCCCGAGCCGTCGACCGCGTAGACGTCAGATCCCCAGAACGTCGGCCATGCTGAAGAGGCCCGGCCCCTTGCCGCGTCCCCAGAGCGCCGCTTTCACCGCGCCGCGAGCGAAGATGCCGCGATCCGTCGCGATGTGACTGAGGACAATGCGCTCGCCCTCGGCGGCGAAGATCACGCTGTGCTCGCCGACGACATTGCCGCCGCGCAGCGTCGCGAAGCCGATGTCGCCGCGTTTTCTCGCGCCCGTGTGACCGTCGCGCGAGCGCACGCTCGTCTCCTCGAGCGACACGGCGCGCCCTTCGGCAGCGGCCTCGCCGAGCATCAGGGCCGTGCCGGAGGGCGCATCGACCTTGTGCTTGTGGTGCATCTCGAGCACCTCGATGTCGAAGTCGGCATCGAGCGCTTGCGCGACCCTGCGCGTCACCGCAACGAGCAGGTTCACGCCGAGGCTCATGTTGCCGGCCTTGATGATCGTCGCGTGCCGTGCGGCAGCTTTGATCGCCGCCTCGTGCTCGGCGGCAAAGCCCGTCGTGCCGATGATGTGCACGATGCGCGCATTGGCGGCGAGCTCCGCGATCTCGACACTGACCTCGGGCACCGTGAAGTCGAGGATGCCATCCACCTTGGCGATGATGTCGAGCGGATCATCGGTGACGGGCACGCCGATCTTCCCGATGCCGGCAAGCTCGCCCGCATCCTGGCCGATGGCATTCGAGTTCGGCCGCTCGATGGCGCCCGCCACCACCGCACCCGCGACGACGGCATCGCCGCCCGTCGCGTGCACCGCGCGGATCAGTTCGCGCCCCATGCGGCCTGCGGCACCCATCACGGCCAGCTTCATCGCGCTCATTGGCTTCTGTCCCGATTGAAATTGCTATGGCCCTATAGCATCGGCGCGCGTTCGCGCGAAAGGCCCGGCCTCAGCCGCGCGCCACGTGCGCCGCGACGCAGAGCCAGCGTCCGCCCTGGCGCGCCCAGATGTCGGTGTAGCGGCCGGCGCCGGAGCTGCCGTCGGGTTTGGTGTAGACCGTGCGCGCGTGAATGATCGCGAAATCGCCGAAGAGGCGGATGTTCACGTCCTCGGGATGCAGGCCGGTGACGCCGACCGGCTTCGAGATGCGCTCCAGAAAGGCCGCACGGTCGATGATCGTGCAGTCGGGATTGGTATTGAGGAAATCCTGCGAGAGGTTCTCGTCGAACCAGCGCACGTCCGAATCGGCGACGGAGCGCACATAGTTCTCGTTGAGCGCGTGGAGCATATCGCGATCGTTCTGAGCCATGGTTTCCTCCGTTGCTCTTCGTTCTGCGCCAGCTTACGCCGCGATTGCGCCGCACGCGCGGTCAGTCACGTGCCGATGGCGCGCACCATGGCTTCGCTGATGAGGCGCCTCGCCTCGTCGGCGTCGCCCCAGTGATCGATCTTCACCCATTTGCCCGGCTCCAGATCCTTGTAGTGCTGGAAGAAGTGCTGAATCTGCTGGAGCGTGATGTCGGGGAGATCGGTGTAGTTGCGCACGCGCTCGTAGCGGCGCGTGAGCTTGAGCGACGGCACCACGATCACTTTCTCGTCGCCGCCACCGTCGTCCTCCATGACCAGCACGCCGACCGGCCGGCAGTTGATCACCGCGCCCGGCACGATCGCGCGCGTATTGCACACGAGCACATCGATCGGATCGCCGTCCGCCGAGAGCGTGTGCGGCACGAAGCCGTAGTTTCCGGGATAGCGCATGGGCGTGTAGAGGAAGCGATCGACGAACAGCGTGCCAGAGGCCTTGTCCATCTCGTACTTGATAGGCTCGCCGCCGACCGGCACCTCGATGATGACATTGATGTCCTCGGGCGGGTTCTTGCCTGTCGGCACGGCATCGAGGCGCATGGCGCGAAAACTCCCTTAATCAATCAGACTGGCGGTCGCCAGCTATACACCCAGTCGTAGCGCGCCATGAGGCGCGTCGCGGGCACGGCGGCCATGGCGAGGTTGCGCGCGATGGCGGCAGGACCGGAAAGGTGGAAGATACGGCCATTCTGGCGCGACGTCGCGACGATCGCATCGACGCGGGCGCGGCGCGTTGCCTCGTAGGTCTCGAATGCGCGCGCGGGATCGTCCGGGGCAGCGGCGAGCGCGCTCGCGAGCACCATGGCATCCTCGAGCGCCATGACGCCCCCCTGGGCGAGGAAGGGCAGCACTGGGTGCGCGGCATCGCCGGCAAGAGCGATCCGGCCCTTGGCGAGACGGGCGAGCGGATCGGTTTCGAAGAGCGCCCAGCGGCGCCATTCGGGCGCGCGGGCGAGGACCGAACGGAGCGCCGGCGCGAACGCGGCGAGGTGCGGCTCGAGCGTGGCCCAGTCGTTCGGGGCGGCCCAGTCGTCGGTCATGCGGTCATCGGGTACGATCGCGACCACGGCGAACTGCGCGCCGCCTGCGATGGGGTAGTGGACGACGTGGGCACCGGGCGCAAGCCACACGCCCATGGAAGCCGGATCGCCGAGCGCGGCGCCGTCCTCGGGCGAAAGAAGTGTCCGCGAGGCGGCTTTGCCGGAAAAGCGCAGCTCAGCGCCTGGGGCCACGACTGTGCGCACACGCGAGCGGATGCCATCGGCGCCGATCAGCACGCGGCCGCGCGCGGCCGCACCCGATGCGGATCGGACCGCGACGTGATCGCCCCCGTCGGCGGTCTCGGCGACAGAGAAGCCCGCTTCGATGGTAATGCCGCTCGTCACGCGAGCCTGGGCGAGGAGCGCGGCCTGCAGATCACGCCGGTGCACGACCCAGTACGGCGCGCCGTGGCGCTCCGCAATCCAGTTGCCGAGCGGCATGCGGGTCAGCACGCGGCCGGTGCCGCCCTGATGAACGACGATCTCCTCGGGCAGGCTGACCAGCGCTTTGAGGCGCGGTGCGACGCCGAGGGCTTCGAGGACGCGAACGCCGTTCGGGCCGATCTGGATGCCGGCGCCGGCCTCGGAGACCTGCTCGCGCTGCTCGAGGATGTGAGATGGAATACCGCGCCGGGCGAGGGCCAGTGCCGTCGCGAGCCCGGCGATGCCGCCGCCAGCAATCAGGACGGGCTCATCCCGTGCCATGCGGCGCGCTCAGGCTCCTGCGGCCTCCGCGTGGACCACGACGCAGCCCTTGGGCTCCGATTCGGTGGCGCCGAGGCGCGGATCATAGATGTAGAGCGTGGAGCAATATGGGCAGAGGATCTGGGCGTCGGCGCCCATGTCGAGGTAGACATGGGGGTGGTCGAAAGGCGCCCGCGCGCCCATGCACTGGAGCTCCTTGGCGCCGATGTAGATCTTCTCGACACCGAGATCGTTGGCGAAGTGCGGCACGGCGCTCGCGGCCATCGGCTTGTTCCTCTGGAGCTCTGGTCTCGGACCTTGGATGAAGTGCGGCGCACCATAGCGGCTCGCTTCCCGAAATGGTAGGGGGAGCCGGGAGCGCAGGCCGAGCGATCTGCAAGGAGATGCATGGCAACTTTTAGCTACGACGGCATCGAGATCGCCTATCTCGACGAGGGCCCCCGCGAGCCCGCCGCCGAGGCCATCCTGTTGATCCACGGTTTCGCCTCCAACCGGACGGTGAACTGGGTCGATCCGGGCTGGGTCAAGGCGCTCGTCGCGGACGGCCGCCGCGTGATCGCGATCGATAATCGCGGCCACGGCGAGAGCGCCAAGCTCTACGATCCAGCAGACTATTCGGCGCCCGCCATGGCCGAGGACGCCCGCGCCCTGCTCGATCATCTCGGGATCGCTCGCGCCGATGTCATGGGCTACTCCATGGGCGCCCGCATCACGGCGTTTCTCGCCATGGCGCATCCGGAGCGCGTGCGGTCCGCGATCTTCGGCGGGCTCGGCATCAACATGGTGCGGCCCATGGCCGGCACCGGGCCGATCGCCCACGCCCTCGAGGCGCCGACGATCGATGACGTGACCAGCCAGACAGCCCGCACGTTCCGTGCCTTCGCCGAGCAAACACGAAGCGATCTCAAGGCCCTGGCGGCCTGCATCCGGGGCGCGCGCGATCCGATCCGGCCGGAGGCGCTGGCGGCGCTGACGTGCCCGGTACTCGTGGCGGTCGGCAGCGATGACGTGATCGGCGGCTCGGCGGAAGAGCTTGCCGCGCTCATTCCCGGCGCCGAGGCGCTGGTGATCGAGGGACGCGACCACATGAAGGCGGTCGGCGACCGCCGCTACAAGGAGGGCGTCATCGCTTTCCTGAAGCGTCGGCCGTGAGCGGCGAGCCGAATTTCCGCCACCTTGGTCGAGCAACTTGTTAACGGGCGACCTGTAATTTTGTGAGTGATTCTCCGGGGGCTGCAGGCGCCGTGACTTGAGACGTGCTTGGGGACGTGAAGGGGGGAAAGAGTGGCCGCTTCGGGTTGCGACCTGAGCCGGGCGCCGAACGTCGTGACGGATGGGGCATGAGCACGCTCTCACGCTACATCTTCCGTCAGGCGGCATCGACGACGGTCCTGATCGTCATCTCCCTGACCTCGCTCGTGTGGATCGCGCTGGCGCTTCGCCAGCTCAATCTCGTGACGGCGCAGGGCCAGGATGCGCTCGCCTTCCTCAAGATCACGCTGCTCGGCCTGCCCGGCCTGATGACCGTGATCGCGCCGGTGGCGCTGCTGATCGCGACCATCCAGCTTCTCAATCGCCTCAGTGCGGACAGCGAGCTCATCGTCATGACCGCTGCCGGCGCGAAGATCTGGGCGCCGGCCCGGCCGCTGATCCTGCTCGCGGTGCTCGTCAGCATCGTCGTCCTCCTGTTCAACTTCATCGTCATGCCCTGGGCGAACCGGGAGCTGCGTGACGCCATCGTTGCCGTGCGCACGGACCTGATCACGCAGGTTATCCAGCCCGGCCGCTTCACCAGTCCCGAGCGCGGGCTCACCTTCCACGTGCGCGATCGTGCCGCGTCGGGCGAGCTCCTCGGCCTCGTCGTGAACGATGCCCGCGACAGCAAGCAGACGACGACGTTTCTTGCCGATCGGGCGCGGATCGTGAAGCAGGGCGGCGAATCGTTCCTGCTCATGCAGAGCGGCCATATTCTGCGCCGCGCGATGCCGGGCGAGCCGACCCAGATCATCGTCTTCGAGAGCTACGGCGTCGACCTCGCCAACTTCGAGGCACGAGCGGAGCAACGCGGCCTGCGCGCGCGCGAACGCTACCTGAGCGAGTTGCTGAACCCGGCACCGGAGGATGTCGCGACGCCGCGGGCCCGCAACCTGATCATCGAGGAGCTGCACGAGCGGCTTTCGAGCCCGTTCTATCCGCTGACATTCGTGCTGATCGCCATTGCGATGCTCGGGCAGGCCCGGACCACGCGCCAGGGGCGCGGGCAGGCGCTGGTCCTCGCCTTCGTTCTCGCCACGGCGGCCCGTGTCGCCGGCCTCACCGTGAACAACATGATCAGCGTGAGCCCGGCTGCCGTTCCTCTGGTCTACGCCATACCGATCGGCGCGGCGTTCGTGGCGGCGCTGCACGCCAACATCGGGATGCGCCCGCGCCGGACCAATACGCCCTGGGCGCGCCTGTCGCTGCTGGTCGGTGACGCGACGGATCGCCTGCGCGAGCGCTGGAGTGCGCGGCGCGCGGCTTCGGAGCGCCGGCCTGCGGGCCGTCCCCATCGCATGGGGGCGCCCGGGCGATGAGCGGCATGTTCGGCACTCTCACGCGCTATGTCGGTGGGCGCTTCGTGCTCGCCGTGCTGGGTACGCTCGCGGTCTGCGCGTCGCTGATCGTCATGATCGATCTCGTCGAGCTACTGCGCATGACGGGCCGGAAGGGCAGCATTCCCATGCTGTCCGTCGCCATCATCGTCGGCCTGCGGCTCGCGAGCTACATCGAGATCCTGCTGCCGTTCTGCGTCCTGGTCGGCAGCGGCGTGGCCTTGATCCAGCTCAATCGCCGCTCCGAGCTGGCGGTCATGCGCGCGGCGGGCATGTCGGCCTGGCAGTTCGTAGGCCCCGGAATTCTGGTCGCGGTCCTCCTCGGCATCATGGCGACGGCCGCCTTCAATCCCCTGGCCGCCATCACGCGGGCGGAGGCGGATCGTCTGCTGGCGGAGCTCTACGGCCGTGAGGCTTCTGTGTTTGGTGGCGGCGACAGCGGCGCATGGCTCAGGCAGCAGGGCGTCGACGGATCGTCGGTTTTGAGCGCAAGCGCGGCGTCGCGCGATGGGCAGACTGTCTACAACCCGACGTTGCTGCAGTTCGACGCCGAAGGGCGCTTCGTCGAGCGGGTCGAGGGCGTGCGCGCCATTCTCCGGGACGGCTACTGGCAGTTCGAGCAGGCCAAGGTCGCCCGGCCCGGACGTGAGCCGGAGCAATTCGACACTTTCGCGGTCAGCACGTATCTGACGCCCGACCGCATCGGAGATGCGCTCGGATCGGCCATTTCGCTGTCATTCTGGCAACTACCTGGCGTTATTCGCGAAACCGAGCGGGCCGGTCTTTCCGCCGCCCGGTTCCAGGTCCAGTACGATCTGCACCTCAGCCGGCCTATGTTGCTGGCAGTGATGGTCCTTTTGGCGGCGTCTGTGTCTTTGCGGTCATTCCGCTCGGGTGGCTTGCAGACTATGGTGGGAATGGGGGCGATCGGGGGTTTGGGATTTCTCCTTTTCTCCGAGGTTTCTCGGCAGGTTGGGGTTGCCGGACTGACGCCGTCGATCATGGCGGTTTGGGTGCCGGTGCTTGTCGCGTTGTGCGGGTCGTTGACGGTGCTTCTGCACCAGGAGGACGGCTGAGGTGGAAGTGACGGGGCATGAGTCTCAGGCGGGAGAGATCTCTCCGCGTACGCCGTCACGGCTGCGCGTCCGCCTGATCTTGTGCGCTTTTTCGGTCCTCGGGCTCGCTGCGACCGCTGCCGTGCTGATGGCGCCGACGCCGGGCGCGGCCCTCGATCCGACAGACCAGCTCACGCGCGGCACGGGTATCCGCATCCAGGACCCGGTGCGCAACCTCACGCAGCAGAAGCGGCACTTCAAAAAGGAAAAGGGCGGCATCTTCGGCAAGAGCCCGAGCAAGGTCGACCGCGCCGCGCCGCTCTACCTGCAGGGTGACGAGCTCATCTACGACACGGCCAACAATCGCGTGATCGCGGTCGGCAACGTCGAGATCGTGTTCAACAACTACGTCCTGACCGCGGACCGGGTCGTCTACGACCAGGGCGCGCAGACGCTGACCGCCGAAGGCAACGCGCAGCTCAAGGAGCCGAACGGCAACGTCGTGCGCGCGGACAAGCTGACTGCGACCGACGATTTCCGCGAGGCGTTCGTGCAAGCGCTGAGCGTGACGGCGAAGGACGATACGCGCATCACGGCGCGCCGCGCTGTCCGTCGCGAAGGAAACACGACCGAGTTCGAGCAGGGACGGTTCACCCCCTGCCGCACGGACGGCAGCAGCCCGCCGCTGTGGTGCATCTCGGCCGCCCGCGTCATCCATGATCAGCAGGCCGGCACCATCACCTATCAGGACGCGGCCTTCGAGCTCTTCGGCGTGCCGGTCCTCTACATGCCGTGGTTCGAGCACCCCGATCCGTCGGTGAAGCGCCGCAGCGGCTTCCTCGCACCCGAGTACGCCCACTCGCAGCGTCTCGGCACGCAGGTCGAAGTGCCGTACTATTTTGCGCTCGCGCCGAACTACGATTTCACCTTCAACCCGCGCTACATGTCCGAGCATGGCGTCCTGTGGCAGGGCGAGTGGCGGCATCGCGTGCATTGGGGTGACATCCGCGGCGCCTACAACGTCAAGCTGGCCGGCATCGACCAGGACATCTCGACGCTGCCATCGGACGCTCAGGCCCAGTCGCCCGGCCTCGACGGCTGGCGTGGCAGCGTGCAGACACGTGGCCTCTTCTCGCTGTCGTCCTGGTGGCGCTTCGGCTGGGACCTCACGTTCGAAAGCGACGATGCCTTCCGACGCTTTTACGGGCTCGACGGTCTATTGCAGACGGATCGGATCAACTCGGTCTATCTGCAAGGCATCAGCGACCGCAATTATTTTGCGGCAACATTCTATCACTTCGGCGGCCTGCTGGCTGAGGACTCGGGACAGGCCAAAAGCCGTGTCATGCCGGTCATCGACTACAACTATGTGTTCGATCGACCGATCGCGGGCGGCGAGCTGAGCTTCAGCATGAACGCCCTCTCGCTCACACGGACCAATGTCGGTACGACGCTCGTCGATGGTGCGCCCAAGGAAATGAACCGCGCCTCGTTCGACGGCCGCTGGCGGAGCAAGGTGGTCGATGGTCTCGGGCAGGTCTGGACGCCGTATCTCGGCGTGCGCGCCGACGTCACGAACTTCAACAATGCCTTCGACCCGGATACGAACGCGTTCGACGACGACGGCACGGTGACGCGCGCGACGGGCGTGGCCGCCCTTACGTATGCCTATCCGTTCGTCAAGCATACGCAGGCCGGCAGCCATATCGTCGAGCCGATCGCGCAGGTCGTGACCCGGCCGACGCACATCTCGCAGAGCCGTATCCCGATCGAGGACGCCAAGAGCCTTGTGTGGGATGACACGCTGCTCTTCGATGTCGACAAGTTCTCGGGCTGGGATCGCATCGAGACAGGCACGCGCGGCAATCTCGGCTTCCAGTACACCTATCAGGCGGCCGCCGGCGGTTATGCGCGCTTCATCCTGGGGCAGAGCTATCAGCTCGGCGGCGAGAACTCCTTCGCCAACATCGATCCGGCCCAGCTCGGGCCTTTGGCGGCCGATACGTTCCCGGCGCGGCCCGACAGCGGCCTCGAGACGAGGCGCTCCGACTATGTGGTCGGTGCTTATCTAGCGCCGACGGACTCCTTCCGTCTTGTGTCCCAGGCGCGCTTCGACGAGCGTGATCTCTCGCTCCGCCGCAATGACAGCTACACGTCGTTTACCACCGGGCCGCTTAGCGCCCAGGTGCAATACTCTTACGTGCGCATCGACACCGAGGATCCTCTGGACTCGCGCCGCCGCGAGCAGGAGGTGCAGTTCGGTGGCGCCTTGCGGCTCTCGGAGTTCTGGACGCTACTCGGCGGCATTCGCTACGACATCGATACGCAGGAGCGCCTGCAGGATACGATCCAGCTTCGCTATGCCGACGACTGCTTCGTGCTGACGGCCTCCTATACGGAATCCTTCATCGAGAACGTCGAGCGCGGCATCGAGCCCGACCGCGCCGTCATGCTGCGCCTCGAGTTCAAGCATCTCGGCCAGTTCGGTCTCAGCCCGAACATCGGCGGCCTCGATGCCGAGAACCAGCCGGGTGGCGCCCCCAACTGAGCCCGCCCGGGGGACGACCGTCTATTCCCTCTTGAACGGCCTCCTGAAACGTCCGACACATGCTGGCCGCGACGATGCCGGCGCCGTGGCATTCGCCGCATGGTCCAGGGACGTGTCGATGCTGAAAAAGATCCTGATTGCCAACCGCGGCGAGATCGCCTGCCGCATCATCCGGACCGCGCGCCGGCTCGGGATCGCGACGGTCGCCGTCTATTCGGATGCCGATCGCGATGCGCTGCATGTCGCCGCTGCCGACGAGGCCGTGCACATCGGTGCCTCGCCCTCGACTGAAAGCTATCTGCGCATCGATCGCATCATCGCCGCCGCCAAGGCGACCGGCGCCGAGGCTATCCATCCGGGCTACGGTTTCCTCGCCGAGAACGCGGACTTTGCCGATGCCTGCCAGGCGGCGGGGATCACGTTCATCGGCCCATCGGGCGCGTCCATGCGCCAACTCGGCGGCAAGGCCGCGGCCAAGGCCGTCGCGCGCGCGGCGGGCGTCCCCGTGGTGCCGGGCCATGACGGGGGCGACCAGACGCCGGCGCTGCTCCGGCGCGAGGCCGACCGCATCGGCTATCCCGTGATGATCAAGGCCGTTGCCGGTGGCGGCGGGCGCGGCATGCGGCTCGTCGAGAGCGGCGACGCCTTTGCCGCTCAGCTCGAGAGTGCGCAGCGCGAAGCTTCGTCCTCGTTCGGCGATGCCGCGGTCCTCATCGAGAAGGTCGTCCAGCAGCCCCGCCACGTCGAGGTGCAGGTCTTCGGCGATCGCCACGGCAATGTCGTGCATATCTTCGAGCGCGATTGCTCGCTGCAGCGGCGCAACCAGAAGGTCATCGAGGAAGCGCCCGCGCCCGGCATGAGCGCGGCACTGCGCGAGAAGATGTGCGGCGCTGCCGTCAGCCTCGCGCGCGCGGTCGGCTATGCGGGTGCAGGTACGGTCGAGTTTCTCGTCGAGGGCGGCAGTCTCGGGCCCGAAGCACCCTGGTACTTCATCGAGATGAACACGCGCCTGCAGGTCGAGCATCCGGTGACGGAGGCGATCACCGGCCTCGATCTCGTCGAGTGGCAGCTCCGCGTTGCATCCGGCGCGCCGCTGCCGCTGAAACAGTCGGAAATCTCCATGCGCGGGCACGCCATCGAGGTGCGGCTCTGCGCCGAGGACCCGGCGCAAGGTTTTTTGCCGAGCATCGGACGCATCGCGGCCTTCGCGCTGCCTGAGGGCGATGGCGTGCGCCTCGAGACGGCCGTGCGCGCGGGCGACGTGATCTCGCCCTTCTACGACAGCATGATCGCCAAGCTCATCACGCACGGTGCGACGCGCGATGAAGCCGCAGATCGCATGGTGGGTGTCCTCAAGCGGCTCGTCGTTGCCGGCCCGCGCGTCAACGCCGGATTCCTGCGCGCCCTCCTCGAGAACGCGGATGTGCGCGCGCTGCGCATGGACACCGGTCTCATCGGCCGCGATATCGCCGCGCTCACGCGATCGCGCATCGGCACGTCGGAGGTTCTGGCGGGCGTCGCGCATCTGCTCGCGCCTGCGGCTGGCGCCGGCGCGGTCGCCGATCCATGGGGCGCGGCTGATGGCTTCCAGCTCGGCGCGCCGCGTACGCTCGACGTGCCCCTCGTGGTGAACGGCGAGCCCAAGTCCTTCGTCGCGTCATGGCCGCGCGGAGAGAGAGTGCCGCACGTCGCGCTCGCGGGATCGGCTGTGGGAAGCGAGCCGTGCCAGCCGACTGCGTGCATCGCCGTGCCTGAGGGCCTCTATGCGCTCTTTGAGGGCGAGCAGGTGGAGATACGCTGGCCGACCTACGATGCCGACGACATCGACGACGGTCATGCCGGCGATGTCGTGCGGGCGCCGATCAACGGCAAGGTGGCGCGCATTTTCGTCAAGGCGGGTGACGTGGTCGCCAAGGGCGACCGTCTCGCGGTCGTCGAAGCCATGAAGATGGAGCATGTGCTCGCGGCGGCGCGCGATGGCGTGATCGCGAGTGTTGCGGCAGGCGAAGGGCAGCAGGTCAATCAAGGCGCGCTCATAATGAGCCTCGAAGAGGAGGCAGCCGCGTGACGATCCATCTCGTGAAGCTCAGCGTCGGCACGGATTCGGTCGAGGACCTTGCATCCTGGCAGGCCCAGCGCCTCAAGCAGATGAAGGCCGAGAAGCAGAAGCCGGAGCTCTTCCATCGCACGTTCATGATGCCGAAGCGGCGCGAAGAGCTGCTCGATGGCGGATCGATCTACTGGGTCATCAAGGGCGTCATTCAGGCACGCCAGCGCCTCGTGGACCTGAGAGAGGGAAAGCGACCGGACGGCACGCCCTGCACGCTGCTGATCCTCGACCGCAAGCTCGTTCATGTCCGGCCCGTGCCGCGTCGTGCCTTCCAGGGCTGGCGTTATCTGGTCGCCGAGGACGCGCCGGCGGACATCAGCGCCGATAGGCGCGGCAATCTCGACGAGATGCCGGCCAAGCTTCGGCGTGAGCTTGCCGAGCTCGGGCTCCTCTGAGGCAAGCGCTCGCGCGGGAATTTTCCACAAAATCGCCGGAAACGCCGTTCATCGAGGGCGCGGTCTCGAGCCTTCCGCATGGCGCCACCACGGGTTATAGAGTGCCAAGCGACATACGCCGAGTGCCCGGCAGCCGGCGGGCAGGCAAGCAAGGAAGAACATGGCCGACCAGACCGACCATTTCATGCGCGAAGTCCAGGATGAGATGCGCAAGGAGCGTCTCACCAGGATCTGGGACCGCTATGGCATCTTCATCATCGCCGCTGCCGTGCTGCTCATCCTCGGTGTGAGCGGCTACAAATTCGCCGAGTACCGCAGCCACAGCACACGCCAGGCGGCGGGCATCGAATTCGAGAGCGCGGCGCGGCTTGCGGCGCAGGGCAAGGCGCAGGAGGCCCATCAGGCCTTCGAGACCATGATCAAGAATGCGCCGCCCGGCTATGGCGCCTTGGCGCGTCTCCGGAATGCGGGCGCCTATGCCGCCGAAGGCAAGCGGGACGAGGCCGTCGCGGCCTATGATGCCGTATCCAAGGATTCTGCCGCCGATCCGCTGCTGCGGGACTATGCAACGCTGCAAGCGGCCATGTTGAGGCTCGACGTGGCCGACTGGACCGAGATGCAGAATCGCCTCAAAGATCTCATAAACGACAACAACGCTTGGCGTGCGCCTGCGCGCGAGCTGCTCGGTCTTGCCGCCATGAAGGCAGGGAACCAGGATGAGGCCCGCAAGGTCTTCGAGCAGATCCTTGCGGATACGTCGGTGCCGCCCTCGACGGCCGAGCGGGCCCGGATCCTGATGACGATCCTGACGGAGGCGGCGCTCGCCAAGTCGGCATCGGGAACCGACGCAAGCGCGAGCACGGGGGCGAAGCCGGGCGAGGCCGCGACGACGAAGTAGGCGCGACCAAGCAGGGACGGAAAACGGGGCCGGGGAAGCAGGATTTGGGGGAGCGGATCGTGAAGATCTTGCGTACGGAGCGGCTGGCGGCCACGGCGAGCGCGCTCGTCCTTCTGACGCTCGCTGGATGCTCGGGCGGCATGCCAAGTCTGACGGACGTCGCCGCGCTCAATCCATTTGCGGAGAAGCAGGTGCCGCTGCCCGGCAAGCGCGTGCCCGTCATGCTTTCGGAAGGCGCCACGGGCAGCATCGAGCTCGCGAGCGCCGATCGCCCGCTCACGCTGCCGGCCCCGCATCAGAACGATACCTGGGCCGTGCCCGGCGGCACCGTCTCGAACGCGCCGGGTCATCTCGCGCTGCCGGCATCCATCCGCACGGTCTGGAGCGTCGATGTCGGCCAGGGATCGACCAAGTACGGCCGCCTGACCGCAAGCCCGGTCGTCGCCGATGGCCGGGTCTACACGCTCGACGCAGCCGGTCGCGTAACCGCGGTCAGTGGCTCGGGATCGGTCGTGTGGCGGAATTCGCTCGTGCCGGAGAAGGCGACGGACACGAATGCCTATGGCGGCGGTCTCGCGGCCGAAGGCGGGCGTCTGTTCGTGGCCACGGGCCACGGCATCATCGCAGCCCTCGATGCGCAGGGCGGCAAGAAGCTCTGGGACAAGAATATCGGCTCGCCCATCCGCTCCGCACCCACGGTCGGTGGCGGCCGCGTCATCGTGGTCACGACGGAAGGCCGCACGGTCGCGCTTTCCGGGCACGACGGCGCGGAGCAATGGTCTTATCGCGGGCTTCCCGAGCGGGCGAGCCTGCTGCTGAGCGCGAGCCCGGCGCTGAGCGGCGACATTGCCGTCGTTCCCTTCCCGTCGGGCGACATCATCGCGCTGAGAACCGCCGACGGCACCGTGGCATGGCAGGAGTCGCTCTCACGCTCGCGGGCCGCTTCCTCGCTCGGTTCCATGAGCGATGCGGCAAGCCCCGCCATCGACGGCGGCACGGTGTTTGCCATCGGCCACGGCGGTCGCATGATCGCGACCGAGGTTCGGACGGGAGAGCGGCTGTGGTCAGTCAACGTGCCCGGCATCAACATGCCCTACGTTGCCGGTGACGGCGTCTATGTCGTCGATATAGGCGGCCAGCTCCTTGCCATGAGCCGGCGCGACGGCAAGGCGCTCTGGTCGGCGCGGCTTTCCGGCGGCAAGAGCTGGGCAGGTCCGGTTCTAGCCGGCGGCCGGCTTTGGCTTGCTTCCGACACCGGCAAGCTTGTCGGCGTCAACGCCATCGGTGGCAAGGTGGAGTCGCAGCTCGATCTCGGCACGCCGGTATACGTCGCGCCAGTCATCGCCAACGGCCGGATGTACGTGCTCAGCGACAAAGCACGTCTCTTCAGCCTGCACTGACCGCAAAACGAGCGATGCGGACGGCTTGATGTCGGCCCGGCGTGTGTGATCGTTCATGGCGAGATCTCCTACTTAATACGGCTGACGCATCTCGTGTGCCGCAACGGCGCGGCGAATGATCTCCTCGCCGTCCAAGGGGCGGGCATAGGAGACGGGAGTAGCCTGGATTGGTGGCGGCACGGCGACGGCGGCCGTGGGCGCGATGTGGGTATCGATGGCGCTTGTCCGCGTCGGGCGGACGGAGCCGTAGTTCGGGCTCCAGGGCTCGCGGGGGTCGTCATCGAGGGGGGCGCGATTGCGGGGAGCGAGCTGGGCCGGCAGGCCATCGGCCTCGATCTCGACGCGGACGCCCGCCATGTTCATGGGCGTCGCGGAAGCCGAGGCGTGGGTGCTGTCGCGGTCGCTCGCACAGCCGGCGAGGACGGCGAGAAGGCCGATCAGACCGGCGCCGGTGGCACCCAGCCGAACGGGGTGTGGCGCGCGGCCACAACGCTTGCGACACATCGAAGACGCCTTTCACGCAACGAAGCAACAGGTACTGACGTGCCGGCGACTATGTTTGATCAGGGTTAATGGAGCGCTAAGGCCCGTCCGGATTGCGCACGGGGGCACGCATTGCCGCGTGCTGTGCCTGTGTGACCGGGGCGCAACGATCGATGTGCGGCAGATGCGCCGCGCGATGGTCGAATCAACAGCTAATCCCCTGAGATGATTCGGATGTCCCGGGTCCGGACCTTGCTCACGCCAGACGACTCATAAACAGTTGCCCTGGGCAGCAGTCCGGGGAGCAGGGGGCGTTGAATGATCAGGCGTGAAGCAGGGCGTGCGTTTTTGAGCGCCGTCTTCGTCGATTACGACAACATTTATTTGTCGTTGAAGCGCAAGAACGAAGAGGCTGCCAAGCGGTTTGCCCGTGATGCCGCGTCGTGGATCAAGGGCATCGAGAACGGTGCGCTGATCACGTCGACCAATGGCTCGTTCGCCGCGGAGCCGCGCCGCATCGTGATGAACCGCTGCTACGGCAACCCCGTGCCGCGCCGCAATCAGTCCGACAATTCGACCGACATGAACTCCTTCCCGTTCGTGCGCCATCATTTCCTGCGCGCCGGGTTCGAGATCGTCGACTGCCCGCCCCTCACCGCCCAGCTCAAGAATTCCTCCGACATCCGCATGGTCATGGATGTCGTCGACTTTCTCGCCCACGGCACGCACTTCGACGAGTTCGTGATTCTCTCCGGCGACGCGGACTTCACCCCCGTCCTGCATCGCCTGCGCGCGCACGCCCGGCGCACGGTCATCTTCGCCAACGACTACACGGCTGCCCCCTACACCGCGATCAGCGATGGCGAGGTGCGCGAGTCCGATCTCATTGCGCTCCTGCTCGAGCAGCAGGGCGAGATCGGCGCCGCTGCGCCCGCGCCGCTCATCGCGTCGCAGGCCAAGGCGCTGGTGCTCCCCGAGGTGGATCGCGACGCACTGCGCCACGAGATCATCGCGGACGTCGTGCAGGCCGTTCAGGCATCGCCCTCGCCGGTGCCGCTCGAGGTTCTGGCCGACCGGGCCGTGCGCTCGATCGGGCACGACCGCACGGTCGCGACCTCATGGGCCGGGGCCGGCAGCTTCCGCGATCTCCTCGCGCAATCGCTGCCCGATGACCTGAGGCTCTCCGATCAGCCGCCGTATCTGGTGATCGATACGCGTCGTCACTTGCAGACGAAGCGCGCGGCCCCGCTGCCCGAGATGCCGGACATGCGCGAAATGCGCGAATCGCGTGAGCTGCGCGAGTTGGCGCCGTCCCGCGCCATCGCGCCGCCATCGCAGAGCCCGGCCACGACGCGCGGCGGGTTCGCCGAGCCCGCAGCGAACCATGGCAACCTGACGCGGCGCACGCAGCCCGCATTCGATCATCACGAAGAGGACTTTCGCCCCGAGCGTGCGCTGATGCCGCCTGCGGCTTCGACGCCGGAGCCGCGCAGCCTGACGCCGACGCCGAGGTATAGCCAAGGCGATATGCCCGCGCGTGAGCCCTCGCATCGGCAGCCAAATCTCGCCGCGCCGCTGACGCCGGCTCAGGCGCCGAAGCCTGCGCCTCAGACGCACGCGGCTGCGCCTGCCCAGGGCATCTCGACGCCTGCCGCTGCGACGCCGCCGGCACGCCCGAAGGAAGGTGGATCGGCGATCCAGCAGTCGATCGCGCGCATTCATGAGGCTTGCCAGGCGCCGCCGCTGGCTCCGCCCGAGTACCGCACGCTCTTCGAGGTGATGGCGCTCGAGATCAACGAGAACAACCTGCTGGGCGCGCAGACCATTCAGAACGTGCTGCGCCGTGCGCAGGAGCACGGCCTGGAGCTGCGCCGTGACGACGTGCGCTTCGTGATGGATGTCGTGAGCGAGGCCGATCCATGGTTCGAGCAGGGCGCATCGGCGAACCTGTTCGCCGGCCGCTTCCGCAATTTCGTGGTGGCGCGCTGCCGCGGGCAAGGCCTCAAGCTTTCGGCGGATGAGCTCGATCTCATCGAAGCCTGGTTCGTCGGCAACGGCGGCACGGCCGGCGCCATGACACAGCGGCCGCAAGCGCAGCAGAGTGCCGCGCCCTATACGCCGCCCCATGCCGGCACGCAGCCCGCGCCGCCGCGTACGGCAGACGAGTTCACGAGCGACGAGTTTCCGCGCATTGTCCGCACGCGACTCCGCGGCTGACGGCGCGTAAGCCCTACTCTACCCCTGGAGCATGATCGCTTCGATCGGGACGCCCTTGGTGCGACCGACCGGAGCGATCGTGCGTCTGGTTCTCGGAATTCGCACCGGCTATTCTGCGACCTCTCCGAGCAACGACAGGACCGTCAGTCATGAGCATCCGCATTCGCCGTCTCGAGGCCAAGGACAAGGCCGCGTGGCTGCCGCTCTTCAAGGGCTATATCGAGTTCTACAAGTCCCATGTTGCCGACGACGTCATCGAGATGACCTGGGAGCGGCTGCTCGGCGGCAAGGAAGGTTTTCACATCGGCCTCGTCGCGGTCGGCGACGACGATGTGCCGGTCGGCATTGCGCACGTCCTCTTCCATCGTTCGACGTGGTCGCCGACGTGGTACTGCTACCTTGAGGATCTGTTCGTCAATCCGAACGTGCGCGGCAAGGACATCGGTCGCGCACTCATCGAGCAGGTTTATGCCGAAGCCGATGCGCGTGGCGCGACGCGCACGTACTGGGCGACGCAGGAGTTCAACTATCGGGCCCGCGGCCTCTACGACAAGGTCGCGACCAAGTCGCCATTCCTGCAGTATCGTAGGTAGTTTTTTGAAGACGGCCTGAGGGCCGGCGCGCGGTCGCGCGCTCATGCTTTCGGGCACGGCCTAACGGCCGACGCGCGGTCGCGCGCTCATGAAGAGGTGCTGACGCCTCTTTGGCTGCCGCGGCTGCGCCTTCCTTCCCCTTCTCCCCGTGCGTACGGGGAGAAGGTCGGGATGAGGGGCGGCCACTTGTGCTGACGCTTGCGTATGCCGCAGCCCCTCACGTCGTGCTGAAAGCACGCCTCTGGCGTGACCCCTCACCCCGCACGCGGGGAGAGGGGAGCAGCGACCGCGGCCCCCTCCGCTTCGCCGACGAACGGGCGGAAGTGCTTGCGGATACTATCCTCCGGAAGATCCTTTGTGATGAACACGAGACGCGAGCGACGATCCGCGCTCGGCCACTTTTCCAATGTCTCCGGCGGATAGAAAATGTGCTGCACGCCGTGCACGACGAACGGCTTCGTCTGATCCTTCACATTGAGAATGCCTTTCACGCGCAGGAGCCGCTCGCCGTAGAGCTGCGCGAGAAGCTGCATCGCATTCGACAGCTCGCGCCCGTCGAGCGGTTCGGCAAACGTCAGGCAGAAAGAGCGGATGCCGTGCAGGTGCTGGTGCGCCGGGTGATCGCAATGCGGATCGGTGCAGGCGTCGTCGTGCGAATGCGCGTGCTGATGGTCGTGCGAATGCGCGCGCTGATGATCGTGGTGATGATGCTCGTGCTCATGATCATGCCCGCAGCCGGGGGGACAATGTGCGCCGTGTGCGTGATTTCCGTTCCCCTCCTTATAGCGTTCGGCGGCGAGCCAGCGATCGGGATCGACACCGGTCAGCGCCGGCTCATGCGCACCGAGGCCGATCAGCTCGGACGGCGCGATATCGCCCTTGACGGCGCGACGGATCTGCCCGGCCGGATTGAGCGCGCGCAGCCGCCGCTCCAGCGCCTCGACGCTCCGTGTCTCCGTTAGGTCGCTCTTAGTCACAATGAGGCGATCAGCGATGGCAATCTGCTTTGCGGGCTCGAAATGCGCTTCGATCTGGTGTAATCCGAGTTGGGCATCGACGGTCGTGACAACGGCGTCGAGCTGATAGATGCGGTAGAGGCTTTCTTCCGTCATCAGCGTGTGAACGATCGGCGTTGGATCGGCGAGGCCGGTAGTCTCGAGGACAACGCGCTGCATGGGTGGGATGTCGCCCCAGAGCGATTTGGTGTGCATCCGCTCGAGTGCCTGCACGAGATCGCCGCGCACGGCGCAGCACACGCACCCCGAGGGGAGCAGGACGGCATCCTCGTCTATTTTCTCGACGAGAGCATCATCGATGCCGACCTCGCCGAACTCGTTGATGATGACGGCAGTGCCGGCCATTGCCGGGTCATCGAGGAGGCGCTTCAGGAGCGTCGTCTTGCCTGACCCGAGGAAGCCGGTCAGGACGGTGATCGGGATGGCGGGGTTCGGGGTCATGCTCATGTCGGCCCTTGTTCTTGTCTCGCCGGGGAAGGCTACCGGGTTGCAAGGTGGATTGGGAGTCGGATCATGGCGCGTGAGATTGGCAGGGCGATCGGGCTCAGCAGGCGGATGCCCCAGCGCGGGACCGCCGAGCTCATCGCGCGCCGCAGCGTCGTCGACACCGCCCTCGCCATGAGCCGCCGCGGCCTGTCGCCGGGCCGTTCGGGCAACGTCTCGCTGCGCTTCGAGGATGGGCTGCTCATTACCCCGACCGGGCTCGCGTACGATCTCATCACGCCCGCCGATGTCGTGCGCGTGCGCCTCGACGGGCATGTGCCGCCGGGACAGCAGGCGCCATCGAGCGAGCTGCTCTTCCATCTGGCCGTCTACCGCTCGAGGCCGGATGTCGGCGCCATCGTCCATTGCCACTCGATGCATGCCACGGTTCTCGCGTGCGCGCGCCGTCCGATCCCGGCATTTCACTATATGGTCGCGGCGGCGGGCGGCGACGACATCCCGCTGGTGCCCTACGCCACCTTCGGCAGCGAGGAGCTGGCGCGTCATGTCGCGGAGGGGCTTGCCCACCGCAATGCCTGCCTGATGGCCAACCATGGCCAGATCGCGGTCGGCGCCAACGGTACGGCCGCCTTGACGCTCGCCGAGGAGGTCGAGGTGCTGGCGGAGCAATACGTCAAGGTGCTCATGCTCGGCACGCCGCACGTGCTGGCGCGCGATGAGATGGCGCGCGTCGCCGAACGCTTCTCCGGTTACGGCCGCAACGGGAAGGGCTGATCCGTCGAAGTAGATCGCCGCCGCCGGCATACCGCCATGCCGAACGCGGAGAACCTCTTGCCAGCAGCCGGCGGAGCTAACCCCAAGGTGGCTTGATCCAGTTGAAGAGATCGATGCCGCCATCCACGACCAGCGTCGTGGCGGTGACGTAGCCGGCGAAGCGATCCGACAGCAGCGCCACCGCGGGGCCTGCGAGGTCGGCGGCCGTGCCGAGCCGTCCGAGCGCGATCTTCCCGTCGAAATCATAAGCCGCCGCATTGAATCCGCCGCCCGGAATGGCGCCGGGCGCGATCGCATTGACCCGGATTCCAGACGGGCCGAAATGTCGGGCGAGCTCGCGCACCACCATGGTCTGTCCTGCCTTGGCGGCTGAATAATGCGGCAGGTTGCGCGGCGATTCCGCGTGCAGCGAGGTGATGAAGAGCAGGCGCCCCTTGGCCCCGCGCGCCTGCATGGCGCCGGCTAACTCGCGGCCGAGGAAATAGCCCGAGCGTACATTCACGTTCTGAAAGGCATCCCAGGTCGCCTCGCTGACGGCCGCGGCGTTGTCGGCCTCTTTTCGCGGCGGACAGGCCGAGTGCACGAACATGTCGAGCGGCGCGTCGCCGATGCGCGTCAGGAGCGCGCGCCAGCCGTCGGGCGTCGAAAGGTCGGTGGTGATGGCCTCCGCGCTTCCGCCCACAGCGGTGATGGCTGCCAGCGTCGCGGCATTTCGCTCGGCATCGACATCGGCAAGCAGGACCCTCGCACCTTCCGCGGCCAATGCCTCGGCGATGGCGCGTCCGATGTTCGAGGCCGAGCCTGTGACGAGCGCGCACTGCTCGATGAACAGCCCGATCGGTTTCATGCTGGCTCTCCCTGCTTACGGCCCGCGCTGCTGCCAAAAGTAAAGCCCGCCCGGCGCATGTGCCGAACGGGCTGCAATCATCGGACGAACCGAGCGAAGAGCCTAGGGTTTCTTGCGGAAGCGATCGAGGCTGATGACGTTGTCCTGTCCGCCCTGATCCTGCTGCTCCGTCGCATCGACGATGTCCGTCTCGCCCTCGGTTCCGGTCGGCACGGGAACGAGCGCCGCTTGAGGCCGCTGAGCGGGCTCGACGCGGCGTCCGGGCGGGCTCTCTGCGATCTCCTCGCCGAGCGCGGCCCCGTCGTCGTCCTTCTCCGAGCGCGAGCGGCGCACGGGACGCTTCCTGTCTCCTGCGGGGGGCCGCTGCGAGGCGCGCGCCAAGCCTGGAACGCCGGAGATCTGTCCGCCGATACCGGCGTCCTCATTGAGCCCAACCACGCTGCCGCTGCCGCCCCGCGTCGCGCCCGCCTCGTCGAACTGCAGGCCGTAGGGCACGCTCGGATCGAAGAAGACCTTGATCGCCGCGAAGGGAATGACGAGCCGCTCGGGAATGCCGTCGAAGGTGAGCTTCACCTCGAAGCGCACATCGGTGACGATCAGCTCCCAGAACCGGTGCTGGAGCACGATCGTCATTTCCTCGGCGTACTTGGCCTTGAGGCGCTTCGAAAGGACGACGCCCGGGTGGCGCGTGTCGAAGGCAATATAGAAATGGTGATTGCCCGGAAGACCGGACTTCTGGATTCTCGTCAGCACCGCACGCACGACGCCACGCATGGCCTCTTGCGCCAGCGTGTCGTAGTCGATGTCTTGTTCTGCCGTCATGCTTGCATCAGTCTTCGCGCCAGCCGCTCAGTGCACCTCAATGCTGCCCGCACGGAGGCGAAGTGGAGGGCTTCTGTTGCCCGGTGCCCTCCGAACCGCGCCTGACGTTGCTAGACGCCAGGGCTTCAAGTTCAGGCTAACGGAGCTGCATTACGCAGCGACGGCAGCCTCAGCATAGTTGTCATTGGCAACTATTCTGGTGACCCGATAACGGCGGTATCATGCCGGGCAAAAGAGCACCCTTTACACCCTCGTCGATCCTATTTCGCCCCCATCAACAGCCCACGCTCGATCTCGTGGATGTCGTGGGCTGATGGTGGAGGCGCCGGGTACCGCCCCCGGGTCCGAAAGGCTTATTCCGATGTCCATTTATCGCCATAGCCGGACGAATCCGGCACTCTCAATATAGGATGGCCGCCAGCCAATTGAAAGCCACACTCCGCCACACGTGTGGACGGGGTGCAACGTCGTCCGATCAATTTCGCGTGGCAAATCTTACCGCCCCGTGACTGCAGAGAGACAAGACGCCTTGCCGAACCAGCTCCTCGCCGGCCCGCCTCGCTACGAGACGCACAGTCCGTGGCCGCCGCTCGTTGCGCTCGTGGTGGCGATCATCGCGCAGGCGGGCCTGCAGCTTCTCGGTGGCCTCCTCGGTGCGTATGTCGCGGCCGGTGAGACGCACCTGGTGGCGGGCATCCCGGAGGACAAGCGTCTGCTGACGTCCATCCTGGTGTTCCTGGCACTCTCGCAGGTGTGCGTCATTGCCTTGGCCTGGTGGGCGGCCGGGCTTTTCGGCGGCGACCGGCGCGCCGTGCTGCAGCTCCATCGCGGCTTTCCGGGCGGCGGCGACATCGTGATCGCGCTGGCCGGTCTGGCACTCGTCATCGGCGTTTACAATCTGCTCGTGTGGCTGATCCGGCCTGATCTCTTCATGGTGGATGTGGCGCCCTTCCTGCCCATGCTCCAGGCCCCGATGTGGCCGGTGACGGCGCTGGCTGTCGGTATCGGCGCGCCGATCTCGGAGGAGTTGCTGTTTCGCGGCTTCCTGCTCTCCGCGCTCGCCCGCTGGCGGGCCGGCTTCTGGCCGGCCGCGCTGGTCGCGAACGTCGCCTGGACGAGCTTCCACCTCGGTTATTCCGTCGCCGGGCTCATCGAGGTCTTTCTCGGCGGACTTTTCTTTTCGTGGCTGCTCTGGCGCACGGGCAGCCTCTGGCTGCCCATTATCGGCCACGCCGTGACGAATATGGTCTTCCTGATCGTGATTGCCGTCTATCCCTTCCAGTGAGGGCGCCAATCCCCGCGATCCAGGCGATAAACGTAGCAGTTGTCCTCCTCGAACATCCGCCGGTCGATGCGGCGGAAGCTGAGGCGCTCGTAGAAGCGGTGCGCGCGCGTGTTCGTGACCAGGGGATCAATGAGGATGGCCGTCACCTCGGGGGCTGCGAAACAGCGCGCGATGGCAAGGCGCATCATCTCGGTGCCGTAGCCTTGGCCGAGGTCGGCCGCAGCGCCGATCCAGATGTCGATGGCGCGCAGGTTCGGCGCGATCTCGCCCCAGTAGTGGCTCTCCTCCTGCTCGGGATCGATGATCTGCATCATGCCGATGGGGCGGCCGTCCACCTCGGCAATGAGGAATTCGCGCCAGGGCACCGGACGCGGCAGCTCGGCGCGCCAGTCGTACATGGGGTCGGCGCCGGAGGCCGCGATCACATGCGGCTCACGGTCCCAGGCTTCGATCGTGGGCGCATCGGTGAGGGTGGCGAGACGGAGCTTCATTCGAGGAATGTGGTGCTGCAGGATATGCCGGGAAAGGGACGTACCTGCTCAATTTACCGTCCACAGTGGGACGCAGCTTGACGCAATGTCTGCAACCTCCGATAAGGTGCGCCTCATGAAACGGACTGCGCGCACATCGGCCGACCACTTCTGTTGCGGCATCATTGTCATCACGAGCTAGCCTTCACGCTGGCGCGGCCACGTTTCTCTGCCAGAAATTCCGAGCACAGAGACCTCCCCGCCAGCCTTCGGGTTGACGTTTGGCGGGTTGAGGTTTGGCATGACGCTCACGCTCTATAATACGCTGACGCGGCGCAAGGAGCCGTTCCAGCCGATCGATCCGAAGAACGTGCGCATGTACGTCTGCGGGCCGACCGTCTACGACCTTGCGCACATCGGCAACGCGCGGCCGATCATCGTCTTCGACGTCCTCTTCCGCCTGCTGCGCCACATCTACGGCGAGAAGCACGTCACGTACGCGCGCAACATCACGGACGTCGACGACAAGATCAACGCGCGCGCCGTCGAGCGCTTTCCGGACATGCCGCCGACCGAGGCCATCCGCAAGCTGACCGAGGAGACGACGGCGCAGTTCCACAAGGACATTGCCGCGCTCGGTGTGCTGGAGCCGACCGTCGAGCCGCGCGCGACCGATCACATCGCCGAAATGCGCGTGCTCTGCGACGAGCTGGTCGCCAACGGGCATGCGTACGTGGCCGAGGATCATGTGCTGTTCGCCGTCGGCTCCATGCCGGACTACGGCAAGCTCGCGCGCCGCTCGCTGGAGGAGATGGAAGCGGGCGCCCGCGTGGATGTTGCGCCCTACAAGCGCGGGCCCATGGACTTCGTGCTGTGGAAGCCGTCGAAGCCCGGCGAGCCGGCGTGGCCGTCGCCTGCGGGCATCGCGGCGCCGGGGCGGCCCGGTTGGCACATCGAGTGCTCGGCGATGGCCGGAAAGCACCTCGGCGACGTCTTCGACATTCATGGCGGCGGCATCGATCTCGTGTTTCCGCACCACGAGAACGAGATCGCGCAGTCGCGGTGCGCGCACGGCACGCCGGTGATGGCGAACGTGTGGATGCACAACGGCTTCCTGCAGGTCGAGGGCGAGAAGATGTCCAAGAGCCTCGGGAACTTCGTGACGATCAATGAGCTGTTGGAGACGACGAACTTTGGTGGGCGGCGTTGGCCTGGGGAGGTGTTGCGCCTGGCGATGCTGAAAACGCACTATCGCGAGCCGATCAACTGGTCTGTTCAGCGTCTCGAGGAAGCTGAGAGAGAGCTTTTGAGTTGGATTGAGAATTTCCGAATCGCGATTTCGCACAATGACGAAATGGCACTTCATGTCCAAAGGCGTCCGGAGCCAGATCCAAGAGTGCTTTCGTCACTTTCCGATGACTTGAATACCGCGGACGCGGTGACGCAACTCCATCAGCTGAGCGGATTGGCGAGGCGTGGCGATGCTGAGGCCGCTAGAGGCTTAGCCACTTCGCTGATGGCGCTCGGACTTTATCGTCCGGAACTGGATGCGGCTTATGACCGGTCCAGTTGGGGCGCGCGGGGGGGCCCAAAGACCGATGGTCGAGCGCCTGCAATTCATCTGATCAATAAGTATCGAAATGCGGTCTACGAGGCGAGGACCGTCGTTCTCAATAGGTATGCTCGTCGAGAAGTTGACCACGCCAAGCGCTTGGCATCGCGAAAGTCTGTCGAGCAGGAGATCAATGCGCTATTTCCCCAGATGGCCATTGACGGCGTGGCCCTAACACTTTCGGAACATGGAAATATCAATCTCATTTCTGTAAGGGAGCGCGACGTCGAAGGAAAGGAACAGCATGAGCTAGTCGAGAGGCTCATCAACGCCCGCCTCGCCGCGCGGAAGGCGAAGAACTGGGCCGAGAGCGACCGCATTCGCGATGAACTCGCGGCGATGGGCATCCAGCTCAAGGACTCGAAGAACCCTGAGACGGGCGAGATCGAGACGACGTGGGAGGTCAAGC
>JAEWIJ010000209.1 GCA_023387235.1 Pseudomonadota bacterium | reverse complement strand
GGCGCCGGTCGCAGGCCGCCGCGCAGGAGCGCGGCGGTGCTTTTAGCGTGAGACGATCAGGAAAGCTTCCCGACTGCCTTCTCGAGAATGCCCCAGGCTTCGTCGCCGTACTTGCCCTTCCACTCGGCGTAGAAGCCGCCGGAGCGGAGCTTGTCACGGAAGCTGTCGGCCGCCGGCTGGTTGAAGGTCATGCCCTTGTCGGCGAGCTCCTTCTGGAGGCCCGCGTTGAGCGCCGCGACGTCCGTGCGCTCCTTCATGGCCGCATCGTTGACGTGCTTCGCGACGATCTTCTGCAGATCCTCGGGGAGCGCCGTCCATGCGCGGCGGTTGGCGAGGAACCAGAAACCGTCCCACATGTGGTTCGTCAGCGAGCAGTACTTCTGCACCTCGAAGAGCTTCGCCGTCGAGATGATGGCGAGCGGGTTCTCCTGCGCATCGACGACCTTCGTCTGCAGCGCGGTGTAGACCTCGTTGAAGTTGATCGAGGCGGGCGCCGACTCGAGCGCCTTGAACATCGACGTCCAGAGCGGCGAGACCGGCACGCGGATCTTCATGCCCTTGAAGTCGTCGACAGTCGTGATCGGCTTGGTGGAGGTCGTGGTCTGACGGAAGCCGTTGTCCCAGATCTTCTCCATGGCGACGAGGTTCGCCTTGGCGATGTGGCCACGCACGTGCGCGCCGAGATCGCCGTCCATGGCCTTCCACACCGTGTCGTAGTTCGGGAACGCGAAGCCGATGCCGTTGATCGAGGCCGCCGGGACGAGCGTCGAGAGAATGAGGCCCGAGAGCGTGAAGAACTCGATGCCGCCCGAGCGCACCTGGCTCAGCATGTCCGTGTCGGAGCCGAGCTGGTTGTTCGGAAAGATGTTGATCTCGACCTTGCCGTTGGTCTCCTTCTTGATGGCCTCGGCCATCTCGCGGGCGCGCACGTTCATCGGGTGCGTCAGCGGCAGGTTGTTGGCGTACTTGTAGCTGAACTCGGCCGACTGGGCGCGGGCAACGAATGGAGCGCCGATGATCCCGCCGGCAACGGCCGACGAGCCAACAGTCAATAGGCGACGACGAGAGATCATTCCGTTTCCTCCGAAGCTGGCCGAAGCGCACGCACCGGCCCTATTATCGGGCAGGACATAGCCGTCCGGACACGGCGGATCAAGCCGGGTCCTGCTGGAGGATTGCCGCATGGCCATTCGGATCGTTCAATTGGGGAGCCCCCGACACGCCGGGGAAGGGGTGCGCATCGGCACGGTGCGCCGGCCGCCGCGCGGCGTGCGCAAGGAGCGCTATGCCGCCGACAACTGGTACGACGTCTGGCTACCGGAGCTCGCCCCGAGCGAGACCCTGGTCGCCAAGGCGCACGCGGCGGCCAGCGACAAGGACTGGGCCGCCTTCATGCGGGCCTACCGCACCGAGATGAAGGCGCCGAGCGCCAGCCGGACACTCGACCTGCTGGCCGCCCTCTCGAAAGAGAGCAATTTCTCAGTCGGGTGCTACTGCGAGAACGAGGCGCACTGCCACCGCTCGATGCTGAGGGAGCTGCTGCGCGAGCACGGGGCCAAGATGGCCTAGCGCGGCGCTTACTCCGCCATGTCCAGCTCGCGGTCGCGGGCGAGCCGGCGCATCCAGTCGGAGAACTGCGGCTGCTGGCGCAATTGCACGCCATAGTGCCGGCGCAACGCCGACACGAGACGCCCTTCGCGGCCGAGAAGATCGTCCGCATAGCCGACCATGAGCGAGTTCGGCCAGGCCTGCGGACGGATTTCCCGCAGGCGCGCGAAGAGCGCGTCCTCGGGCTGCTGCCGGTCCATCTGCGCCATGAGCGAGAGCATGGCCGCCGAGGAACGCGATATGCCCATGTGGCAGTGCACGAGCAGATGGCGCTCCTTGTCGGCCTTGGCCTCGGCGGCAAGCCCATCGCCGAAGGCCAGGATCTCGGCGACATGATCCTTCGTCGGCAGCGTCAGGCCCGGGCCCGGATCGATGACGTCATGAAAGCGCAGCGTCGTGCGACTGTGCTGCCCGTAGGTCCCGAAGCTCGTCAGCTCCGGCCAGTTCGGATCGAGGAGCGAAAGCACGTGCGTCACCGAGCGCGCGCCGTGCTGCGGGATCTCCTCGATCCCGCAGATCGTGAGCACGGAAATGCCGATGGGTTTCATCGTGTACTTTCCGGGCGCACGATGCCCGGCCCCCTAGAATGCCTTCGCCGCATCCGGGCGATACTTGTTCTTCGGCACGTGGCCCGAGCGCGTCGCTTCGCGTGGCTCGCGCACCCAGATCTCGCGATTCGGATGGAGACCGCCGCCGCGTGTCGCGGGAACAGCCGTGTGGCGCGCGCGATGAAGCAGGCGCGTGTCGGCCTTGCCGCAGTTCGGATGCACGCCGCCATTCGCCGCGACGACCTTCTCCCAGGCGGCCTTGCGCTTCGCGACGATCGCCGGATCGGCCAAGGCCGTGCAGTTCAGCTCGTTCTTGTTGAGGTCGATGACGATCTCGTCGCCGTCCTCGATGAAGGCGATCGGGCCGCCGAGCGCCGCCTCGGGGCCGACGTGGCCGATGACGAGGCCGACCGATCCGCCAGAGAAGCGCGCGTCCGTCATGAGCGCGACCACGATGCCACGCTCGCGGCAGAGCGCCGTGATGCGCGAGGTCGGATCGAGCATCTCGGGCATGCCGGGTGCGCCGCTCGGGCCCTCGTAGCGCACGATCACCGTATCGTGGTTCTGGAACTGCTCAGGTGCGCTGTCGAGGGCATTGAGCAAGCCCGCCTCGCCCTCGAATACACGCGCCTTGCCGCGGAAGATGTTGTCCTCGAGACCGCCTTCGACACCGGCGAGCTTGAGGATCGCGGAGAATTCCGGCGAGAGATTACCGCCGAGCACGCGCAGGCCGCCCGTCGGCTTGTACGGCTTTTCGACGGGATAGATGACCTTGCCGTCGGCCTTCTTGGCGCCGAGACGCTCGACCTGTTCGCTGAGCGTCTCGCCCGTACAGGTGAGCACATCGCCGTTAAGCAGGCCCGCTTCCAGCAGCTCGCGCACGATGACCTGCACGCCGCCCATGGCATCGATATCGACCATGGAATACTTGCCGTATGGCCGCGCGTCGGTGAGCACCGGGACGATATTTTGCGAGAGGTGATTGAACTCCTCCGGCGTCATGACGTCCTTCCAGAAGTCGGCATAGCCGGCGGCGCGCGCGATCTCCGGCGCGTGCAGCGTCACGTTCGTCGAGCCGCCGATGGCCATGGCGACGATCATCGCGTTACGGAGAGAGTCGCGCACGACGATGTCGCGCGGCTTGATGTCCTTCGCCATCATCATGGCGAGAAGATCGACCAGCTCGTCGGCGAACTCGTTCACGCGGCGCGGATCATCGGAGGGCGGCGCCACCATCTGCAGCGGCTGCATGCCGACGACGCCGATGAACGTCTGCATGGTGTTGTACGTGAAAATGCCGCCGCAGCTCCCGATGCCGGGGCAGGCGAAGCAGGCGATGTGCTGGCGGTAGTTGTGGTCGGGATGGCCGGCGACCTGGTAGGCGGTCACGAGGTCGATGGTCTCGCCCGTCTTCGGATCATGGCCCGGATGGATTGAGCCATCCGACATGATGATCGCCGGCTGGTTGTGCTCGAGGAGCGCCGCAAGCGTGCCGACCGGCGGCTTGTCGCAGGCGACGATCGCGATCGTGCCGGCGAGGCCGGTCGCCTCGAGGTGCTCGCACATCGAGTCGTTGGTCACCTCGCGGCCGATCAGCGAGTAGCGCATCTCGCGCGTGCCGTTGCGGATGCCGTCCGACGTCGCGATCGTGTACTCGGGCTGCACGAGGCGCAGCTTGAGCTTGCCCGGCTCGTTGCCGATGCGGGCCTTGAGGCGCGCGTGCACCGCGTCGACCTTGTCGAGGACGCCGAGATAGCACTGGCTGTCGCCCTTGGTGCCCACTACGCCGACCGAAGGCTCGTGAATGAGGTCCGGGTCCGTTCCGAGCGCGCGCGCGATGCCCATGGTCTGGGTCGAGCGGCCAGGGTGGCGGTCGATGAGCACGATCTTCGAGTTGGTGGTCACGGAAGGCTCCTTCCAGCAGCACGGCCAGCGGCGCGCCTCGTCCCGGCGGGCCGCCGCCAGGCAAGGCAATTGGGGCTTTATGGCGGCGAATGCCGGTCCGAAGCAAGAGCGGGCGCAATCGCGCGGACCTGCCCCGCAGTCCCACGATGCAACGGCTTCTGCCCCGGCGGCATTAGGAACAGGGGGCATTGCTCAGGGAGCCTGTAAATCATGAGCTATCGCATCGTCTTTTGGGGCCTGCTCGGCGTTCTTACGCCGTTCGTGGTGGGGGCCGCGGTCTGGGTCTATTCGCTGCCGCCCAATTCGCCCGCGCGTGCGCAGCCGGAGATCCTCACGGAAGAAAGCGCGGCGGCACTTGCCGCTCTGAAGCCGCCAAAGCGCCAGCGGCCGCTCGTCGCCATCATCGGCATCAATGACGCGACCGAGACCACCGACTATCTCACTCCCTACGGCATTCTCCGGCGTGCCGACGTCGCGGACGTGATGACCCTCGCGACCGAGCCGGGCCCGGTGAAGCTCTATCCCGCGCTCGAGGTGGAGCCCGATGCCACGATCGCGGATTTCGACGCCCGCCATCCGCAAGGCGCGGACTACGTCATCGTGCCCGCCATGAGCCGCGACGACGATCCCAAAGCCATGGCGTGGCTGAAGAGCCAGGCGCAGAAGGGCGCGACCGTCATCGCCATTTGCGCCGGCGCCAAGGTGGCGGCCGCGGCGGGACTGCTCGACGACAGGCCGGCCACGACGCACTGGTACTTCCTCAGGGAGCTTCGCGGGGATCATCCCTCGATCCGCTATGTCGCGGACCGGCGTTTCGTCGTTGACGGCGGGCGGGCGACAACGACGGGCATCTCGGCGTCCATGCCGATGATGCTCACGCTCATCGAGGCTATTGCCGGCCGCGAGAAGGCCACCGCCGTCGCCAAGGATCTCGGCCTTGCGAGCTGGGACGCGCGTCACGACAGCAGCACCTTCAAGCTGACGCGGCCGTTCGCGACCACCGTGCTGCGCAATCTTGCGGCCTTCTGGCAATGGGAGACGCTCGGCATCGAGCTCACGCCGGGCATGGACGAGGTGTCGCTGGCGCTGACCGCCGATGCGTGGTCGCGGACCTATCGCTCGCGCGCGGTCACCTTTGCGGAGAGCGCGGACGCCCGCGTGAGCCGTAACGGCATTCGCATCCTGCCCCAGGAGGTCACCGCCGTCTGGCCTGCGGACCGCAAGCTTGCCTTGCCCACGGACGTCGGGCCGGCCAAGGCCCTGGACGAAACGCTGCAGGCCATCGAGTCGCGCTACGACCGGCGCACACGCGGGATCGTCGCCATGCAGCTCGAATATCCGAGAAGAGCGGTGGCGCAGCAGTAAGGCGCGGGCGCTTGGCGCCCTACTCCTCCAGCACGAGCGTGCCGCGGCTCATCTCGGCGCGGCGGAGCTGGCCGAGGAAGCTCATGCCGAGCAGGGTCTTCGTGAGCTTCCCGGGCTCGGCGACGGCGGCGCGCACGTCGTGCACGACGATATCCTCGATGGCGACGCTGTCGAGCGTGACGAGCGCCACGCGGGCGACGCCGTTCGCCGTACTGACGCGGTGGGTATAGTCGCCGTCGCGAATGTGGACGCCGGCATTGCGGGCGTCCTCATAGGTCAAGGCGACGATCGAAGCGCCGGTGTCGACCATGGCGTGCATGGCCCGGCCGTTCACATGAATGCGCGAAAAGAAGTGGCCGTGCGCGCCGGCCTTGAGCTCGACGGTGCGGCCCGCCGAGGCCGGTGGCGCCGGCTCACCGGCTTCGTCATCGGAAGAAGCCAGTGCCGGGCGATCCGGCGTCGTGCTCGGAGGTGCATCCTCCTGGTACTCGAGCCTGAAGCCGAGCATGTCGCGCAGGAGATCGGCATTCATGATGCCGACGACACCCACGCCGGCGAGCCCGAACCAGAGCGCCGCCAGCTTGCAGGCATTCGTTGCGGAAGGCGACAACGCCATGACAGACAACTTCCCGCCTGAGTGCACAGCCGGGGCCCGCCGCGAAGCTTTGGATGTATCAGCTCCGCAATGTCAGAAAGTCCCGGGAGAACTCATAAGAGCGCAGGCGGCTTAAAAAACTCATACCGAGAAGGTTCTCGCGCAGCGCCCCCGGACGCGACACGAGCGCATCCACGCCCTCGACTTGTATGGTCCCGATGGCGATGCTGGCGAGGCGCACGTGCGCCGCGTAGGTCACCCCGTTCGCGGTCTGGACCGGCACCGTGTACCTGAGACCCCGCGTGTCGATCCCGAGACGGGCAGCATCCGCCTCGCTGATGACGACGGTCGAGGCGCCTGTGTCGACCAGCATGGCCGTATTCTGGCCGTTGATCCGGGCATTGACGACGAAATGGCCATCGCGCCGCTTGCGGATGCGGACCGCCTGCGATCCAGGCGTGCTCGGCTCGACGGATACGGCGCTGCCGGGCGGGGTCAGCTCGCCGCGCACGCGGTACGCGATCTCGGTGATCTCGTCGCGATAGCTGTAGCCGGCGACGAGGACGAAGGCGATGGCCGCCCAGGTCAGGAAGTCGCGCGCGGCCTGCAGCACACGGCCACGGTAGGAGCCTGCGAGCGACAGCGTGATCACGATCAGGAAGGCGGCGAGGAAGCCCGCCGCCGCGAGGTCCGGCCAGTCGAGGCCGAACAGCGTCGCATCGCCCGCAATGAGCAGGGCGAGCGCACCGATCAGGACCATCAGGACGATCAGCCAGCCCATGCTTTCAATCCCCGGCTGCGGCCGGCATCGCCGCGTCCGCAAGACGCCGCCGCTCCGGCAACAGAGCCATGATTCTGCGGCGCTCCGCAGGCGCGAAAGTGCTCCAGGCCGCAATTTCCGCGAGGGTCCGCCCGCATCCGGCGCACAACTGCGACCGGGCGTCCATCACGCAGACCTGAATGCACGGACTTTCCATCGCGCTCCCTGCCGATCGCGGGAGCGCGCTGACGCGGGCCGGATCGATGCTGCCTAGGAGGCTTAGATAGGATCGCGGCGACCGGGTGGCAATGTCCACCCGACAGAACACATTGAGTTGGCAGGCGAGGCCATTCAGCCGCGGTTCAGCTCATCAGGGCGGCGTGCGGCGCGCGGCCGCCGGTACGGCTCCCCCGCTCGAGCGTGCGGTGGCGCTCCTGGCCGAGGGGCTGAAGGGGCGGCAGCGTTTCCATGACGCGCTGGCGCGGCAGCGCAACCAGGACTTCGGTGCCCTTGCGCAGCTCCGAGCGCAGCTCGAACACACCCTCGTGCAGCTCCACGAGGCTCTTGACGATCGGGAGGCCGAGGCCGGTGCCGCCTTCCGCATTCTCGTGCGCGAGCGAACCCTGGCCGAACGCCTGCATGATGCGCGGGATCTCCTCGCGCGGAATGCCGGGCCCCGTATCCCGGATGCTGAGCGTCTGGCCGCCGGCATCGTCGCGATAGACGCTCAGCGTGACGCGGCCGCCCTTGGGCGTGAACTTGAGCGCATTCGAAAGGAGATTGAGGCAGATCTGGCGCATGGCGCGCTCGTCCGCCCAGACCATCGGCAGCGAATGGTCGAGGTTCAGCTCGATGGTGAGGTTCTTGCTCTCGGCCCTGAGCTTCAGCAGGCGATGGCAGTCCTCCGCGACATCGACGAGGCGGATGGCCTCCTCGTTGAGATCGTAGCGGCCGGCCTCGATGCGGGAGATGTCGAGGATCTCGTTGATCAGGTGCAGGAGGTGGCTGCCGCTGTAGTGCACGTTCGCGGCGTATTCCTTATAGGTCTGGTTCTTGAGCGGCCCGAGCAGCTCGGACTTCATGACCTCGGAGAAGCCGAGAATGGCATTGAGCGGCGTCCGGAGCTCGTGGCTCATGGTCGCGAGGAAGCGCGACTTGGCGACGTTGGCCGACTCTGCGCGGCGGCGCGCATCGTCGGACGTTGCCTTCTCCTGCTCGAGCTCGGCAATAAGCGCGTCCTTCTCGGCGCGGTACTCGAGCATGGCGAGCGCGGTCGAGTTGAGGCCCTTCGCGAGGAAGATGAAGTAGACATGCACACCGAGCGCCATCGAGGCCATGGCCCAATAGAAGGGATGGCCGAGCATCAGCAGGCGCACGACGACCGCGATCGTCATCGGGATGGTGCCGACATAGAGGATCGGCAGCGCCGTCGACGCGAAGGTCATGCGGATCGCGAGCACGACGATCAGCGAGGCGAAGAGGAACACATGCGAGGCGGAGTCGGTCGCCCCCATGCCGACGAGCGCAAAGCCCGCCCACACGAAGCCGTTCACGGTCTCCGCGAGGACGAGCCGGCGGCGCCAGAGCGGGATGTTGATCTCGTTGCGATCGAGCGCGACGAAGCGCCGGCAGAGTTCGAGGAGCACGACCTTGGCGCCGATGACCATCACCAGCCAGAGCACGGCCTCGGTCTTCGTCGCCCAGAACATGGAGGCGAGGGAGAAGATCACCGCGAGGAGCTGGATGGTCGCGACGGCGCTGAGCTCGTTCCTGACGAACATCAGCAGCATCTCGTGCTCGAATTCCGGCTTGCCATCACCGTCGAGCGAGAGGCGGCGGCGCGCGTCCCGTACCTGGTAGCCCGGATGCGCGCGCAAGATCCGCGGGCGGCGAGGGCTCGCGCCTACATCCATGACGGCGGTGCTGATCGATGACACGTGATGACCCCGAAGTCCCGCGCGGGGCAGGCCGCACCTTGGACCCGACCATGTCGCTCCCCTCGCGACCGGCGATATCCCCTTTGCGCTGCCTTCGTTCTCCGGGGAGAATGATCTGTAAATCCTAACTTCGCGTTTACTCTGACCCAAAGGTTATAATTACATTGCTCGCATTACGAATTTTGCGCTGAGGCTGGCCATCTCCGGGCAACTTCCGCGCCGGCCGCCGAGGACCCATGCCGGGCCGGCGTTGCACCCCGATAGCCGCTCGACTACCACTAGGCGCACCCACACGCTCAGGCTGGAGGCCCCCATGAAGCTCCTCGAAACCCGGATGGCGCCCAATCCTCGGCGCGTGCGCATCTTCCTCGCCGAGAAGGGCATCCAGGTGCCGACGGAAGAACTCGACCTCATGAAGGGCGATCTCAAGAGCGACAAATTCACGAAATTGAACAAACTTCAGCGGGTGCCGGTGCTGGAGCTCGATGACGGCACGGCCATCTGCGAATCGATCGCCATCTGCCGCTACTTCGAAGAGTTGCATCCGGAACCGTCCCTGTTCGGGACCGGCGCCGTCGGCAAGGCCCTGGTCGAGATGTGGCAGCGGCGCGTGGAGCTCGGGCTGCTGGCACCTGTCGCGGCCGCCTTCCGTCATCTCCATCCGGCCATGGCCACGCTGGAAGTGCCGCAGATCTCTGCCTGGGGTGAGGCCAACAAGCCCAAGGCGCACGAGATGCTGCAGATCATCGACGAGCAGCTCGCCGGCAACCGCTATGTCGCCGGCGACGTTTATTCCGTCGCCGACATCACCGCACTCGTCGCCATGGACTTCATGAAACCGGCACGCGTGACGCGGCCCGAGGGCCTGAAGAACGTCGAGCGCTGGTATGCGGAAGTTGCCGCTCGGCCAAGCGCCAAAGCCTGACCGCGCGCAGAACGAGAGGCCGAGACGCCCGTGATGAAGCTTACGATCGTCGGATGCGGCGATGCCTTCGGCGCCGGAGGTCGGCTGCAGACCGGCTATCATGTCGATCTCGGCCACCACCGCTTTCTGATCGACTGTGGCGCGACGAGCCTGATCGGCCTCAATGGGCTCGGCCTCGATCCGAACGGCATCTCCACGATCTTTCTCTCGCACCTCCACGGCGACCATTACAGCGGCCTTGTATGGTGGATGATGCACGCCCAGCACGTCGCCAAGCGGACGCACGCGCTGACCGTGATCGGACCACCGGGTGTCGAGGATCGCGCGCTGCGGACGGCCGAGCTCATGTTCCCTGGCTCGACGAAGATCGAGCGGCGCTATCCGCTGATCTTCAAGGAGTGCCGCGCCGGCCAGCCGCTCGTCGAGGGGCCAGTCTCGGTGACGGCGTGGGAGGTCTCGCACCCCTCGGGCGCACCATCGCACGCACTGCGCTTCGAGACCGCGGGCAAGGTGCTCGCGTTCTCGGGCGATACCGAGTGGGTCGAGGCGCTCGTTCCCGTGAGCGCCGGCGCCGATCTCTTCATCACCGAGTGCTATGCCTTCGACGGCCCGGTCCGCTATCACATGAGCTGGAAGATCCTCGAAGAGCATCTGCCGCGCATCGCGGCGAAGCGCATTCTGCTCACGCACATGAACGGCTCGATGCTTGCGCGCCGTCACGAGATCGACCGGCCGAACATCCTGCTCGCCGAGGACGGCCTCGTCATCGACATATGACCGCCACGCGGCAAGCACGATCGAAGCGCGCGCCTTCGGCACGACGAGTGCCCGCGCGGCCAGCACGAACCTCACGCCGTACACTCGACGCGCTCGCTGCGGACATCCGCGCCTGTCGCATCTGCCGCGACGCGCCGCAGGGCGCACCGCTTCCGCACGAGCCGCGTCCCGTACTGCGCGTGAGCACGACCGCGCGCATCGGTGTATTCGGGCAGGCGCCGGGCACGCGCGTTCATGCCTCCGGCACGCCTTTCACGGATCCTTCAGGCGTGCGCCTGCGTCAGTGGATGGGCGTCACGGACGAGGAATTCTACGACGTCGCGCACATCGCCGTCATCCCCATGGGCTTCTGCTTTCCCGGCCTCGACGCGAAGGGCGGCGATCTGCCACCACGTCGCGAATGCGCGCCGCTCTGGCGTGCGCGGCTGATGGCGGCCCTGCCGAACCTGGAGCTCATCCTGCTCGTCGGGCAGTATGCTCAGCGCTGGCATCTCGGCGCGGATGCCGGCCGCGATCTCACAGGTACTGTGCAGCGCTGGCGCGAGATCGTCGCGCGGCCGGGCGGGCCTGTGATGGTGCCGCTGCCGCATCCCTCATGGCGCAACAACGCGTGGATCAAGAAGCATCCGTGGTTCGATGCGGAGCTACTGCCGTGGTTGCGCGAGGCTGTGCGGGAGCATCTGTAATTCGCGCGAGCGAGGGCGTGCCTCCGATGACGACATGTCCCTTCTCCCCGTCCTACACGGGGAGAAAGTTAGAATGAGGGGCGGCGGCACTTACCGACCTCAGCGTTTGCCGCCGCCCCGCCCCCCCCCCCCCACCCCCCCCA
>JAEWIJ010000191.1 GCA_023387235.1 Pseudomonadota bacterium | reverse complement strand
GCCGCGGGCATAGCACCGCGGAAGAAGGCGATAGCACCTCTTCCCAGCAGCCCGCGGCAGAGAAAAAATCAAGCTGCAACGTGTCCCGGCACGTCCGACACGAAACCCTTGAAGTTCTCGAGCCCGCGCGGAACGGGGCCGCCATAGGCCCAGTCCAGCAACTCGATCGTGTGCACGATCGGCAGATGGGTGCCGAGACCGATCTGGGTGATGCAGCCGAGGTTGCCGGCGGCGACGAGATCGGGCCGTACGCTCTCGATGTTCGCAACCTTGCGCGCGCGCAGCTCGCCGGCGAGCTCGGGCTGCAGAATGTTGTACGTGCCCGCCGAACCGCAGCAGATGTGCCCCTCTGGCGGCTCGAGCACGGTGAAGCCCGCCTTCTTCAGCAGCACTTTCGGCTCGCTCGTGATGCGCTGGCCATGCTGCATGGAGCAGGCGGAGTGATAGGCGACGCGCAGGCTCGACCAGCGATGCGGCGCGCCGAGATCGAAGCGTGTGAGGAACTCGGTGACGTCGAGCGCGAGTGCCGCGAGCGCCGCCGCCTTCTCGGCATAGGCCGGCTCGTGGCGGAGCATATGACCGTAGTCCTTGACGGTGGTGCCGCAACCCGAAGCGTTGATGATGATGGCGTCGACGGGCTCGCGCTCGTGCACCTTCCACCAGGCATCGATGTTCTGCTTGGCCTGCGCGATGGCCTCGGCCTCACGCCCCATGTGATGGACGAGCGCGCCGCAGCATCCTGCACCATTGGGCACGACGACATCGACGCCGTTGCGCGCGAGCAGGCGGATGGTCGCGTCGTTGATCTCGGGGCGCAGCACCTGCTGGGCGCATCCGGCCAGCATGAGCACGCGCTTCATGCGCTTGTCACTCGTAACCGCCGTGCCGGGGCCGGAGAAGCGCGCTTCGGGCAAGCGCTCTTTCGGCGCGAGTGCGAGCATGGCCGCAAGCTCTGGGAATCCCGCGCGCTTCATGAGTCCCGCGAACGGCCGGCCGAGCGGCGCGAAGGCGAGCGCTTTGCGAAAACGCTCAGGGTAAGGGATCAGCCGCGCGAGGAGGCCGCGCACGAAGCGCTCCTTGAGCGTGCGCTTGCCCGTCTCCTCGATGTGCACGCGCGCGAGATCCACGAGATGCATGTAGTCGACGCCGCCGGGACAGGTCGTCATGCACGAGAGGCAGGAGAGACAGCGATCGACGTGGAACTGGACCTCGGGACTGGCGTCGCGATCACGCTCGAACATGTCCTTCATGAGGTAGATGCGCCCGCGCGGGGAATCGCGCTCGTCACCCAGCATGACGTACGTCGAGCATGTCGCCGTGCAGAGGCCGCAGTGCACGCAGCGCTTGAGAATGCTGTCGGCTTCCGCGAGGCGCGGATCCTGGAGCTGCTCGGGCGTGAAGTTGGTTTGCATCGTCGAGCAGCACCTAGAGATCGGCGAGCAATCGCCCGCGATTGAGGATGTCCTTCGGATCGAACACTGCCTTGATACCACGGGTGATGGCGGCGAGGTCGGGCTCGAGCGGCTGGAAAACGTCGATCGACGCGCGCACGGCGGGCGCGGCGCGGATCAATGTCGCATGGCCGCCGTGACTTGCAATGACGCGGCGGATGTCGGCGGCGCCGGCGTCGGCCGTGTCGAGCACCTCGGCCCAGACGAGGCCGCCCGACCAGTCGTAGAAGGCGCGGCATTCCATATAGCGTTTGATGGCGGCAACGACGGCCGGACCGGAACGCGGCGTCGTCGAAAGACGCCAGAGCGGCGCCGTGCTGCCCTGCAGAGGCGAGAGCTGTCGCAGCTCATTCCAGAAGGCGATCGCATCCGCTTCGTCGAGCTCATGGATCTCGCCAAAAGCGCGCAGCGCCTCTTTCAGACGATCCAAGCGATAGCGCACCGAGCTTGCGAAGTTCTCGATGCGCACGGCCGTCACCGCCTTGCCCGCTGCCGCGAGGCTCTTGTCATGCAGCCGCGACGCGAGCGGCTCCTGCAAATGCACAGCCCCCGTCACCTCGAAGGGCGTGCCGAGCGCCGCGCAGAGCGCCTCGATACCGGACGTATCATCGAGGCCGAGAATGACGAGCGTACCCGTGCGCTCGGGCTTCGGCAGCACTTTGAACGTGACATTCGTCATCACCGCGAGCGTGCCCCAGCTTCCGCCTACGGCGCGGCAGAGGTCGTAGCCCGTTACGTTCTTCATGACGCGCCCGCCGCCGCGGAAACTCTGCCCCGCGCCGGTGATCGCCTCGATGCCGAGCAGATGATCCCGCGCGCCGCCGGCCATGACACGACGGCTGCCGGAGAAGTTCGTGGCAAACGCCGCGCCGACCGTGCCGCCGTTCACTGGGCCGCCGAGTACCGGGCCAAGATCGATCGGCTCGAAGGCGAGCATCTGCCCCTTGTCCGCGAGCCGCTGCTCGATGTCGGCGAGCGGCGTGCCGGCCTTGGCACCCATGACGAGCTCGGTCGGCTCGTAGAGCGTGACGCCGTTGAGCTCGGCGGTGGAAATCACCATGCCGGAATTGACCGGCCGGCCGACCGTGCGCTTCGTGCCGGCGCCGATGATCTCGACCGGCATCTCGGCGCGTGCAGCCTCCGCGATCAGGCGCTGAAGCTCGCGCTCGCTTCCTGGCCGGGCACTCTCCATTAGTTAGTTTTCCCAGACCTGATTTTCGATATCGCGGCCTTCGAGCGGGAAGACCTTGTGCGGATTGAGCAGCCATTGCGGATCGAACACGCTCTTGATGCGCATCTGCAGGGCAAGCTCGCCGGACGTGAACTGGCTCGGCATGAGATCGCGCTTCTCGACGCCGACACCGTGCTCACCCGTGAGACAGCCGCCGACCTCGACGCAGAGCTTGAGGATGTCGGCGCCCGCTTCCTCCGCGCGCCGAAGCTGCTCGGGGTCATTGGCCTCGAACAGGATGAGCGGATGAAGATTGCCGTCGCCGGCATGGAAAATGTTCGCGACCTTGAGGTCGTGCCCTTTGCAGATCTCGCCGATGCGCACGAGCACTTCGGGCAGGCGGCCGAGCGGAATGGTGCCGTCCATGCAGAAATAGTCCGAGATGCGCCCCAGCGCCCCGAAGGCGGACTTGCGCCCGCGCCAGATGGCGGCACTTTCCTCGGCACTCTGGCTGACGCGCACGCCCTTGGGCTTGAAAGGCTTCGCGATGTCGACGATGCGCGTGAGCAGCGTCGAGATTTCCTCTTCCGAGCCCTCGACCTCGACGATGAGCAGCGCCTCGACATCGAGCGGATAGCCGGCCTTGGCGAAGGCCTCGCAAACGTGGATCGCGGGCTTGTCCATGAATTCGATGGCAACGGGGATGATCCCCGACGCAATGATCGCCGAGACGCAGCGCCCCGCGATCTCGCTCGAGTCGAAGCCGAGCAGCATGGGTCGCGCCGCCTCGGCCGCGCGCAGAATGCGCACGGTCGCCTCGGTGACCATGCCGAACTGACCTTCCGAGCCGATGATCAATCCCAGCAGATCATAGCCCGAGGCGTCGAGATGCGCCCCGCCGATCTCGACGATCCTGCCGTCGATGAGCACCATTTTGATGCCGAGCACGTTGTTGGTCGTCACACCGTACTTGAGGCAGTGCGCGCCGCCCGAGTTCATGGCGATGTTGCCCGCGAGCGTGCAGGCGAGCTGGCTCGACGGATCCGGCGCGTAGAAGAAACCGTCCGGCTGCACGGCGGCGGAAATGCCGAGATTGGTGATGCCGGTCTCGACACGCGCCGTGCGATTCTCGAGATCGACGTCGAGGACGCGGTTCATGCGCGAGACGCCGATGACGATGGCGTCCTCGGCCGGCAATGCGCCACCGCATAGCGATGTGCCGGCGCCGCGCGGGATGACGGTGATGCCATTCTCGTGCGCGTACTTCAGCACGCGCGACACTTCCTCCGTCGAGCGCGGCAGCACGACCGCGAGCGGCATGCAGCGATAGGCGGAAAGGCCGTCGGTCTCGAAGGCTCGGCGCCCGTCCTCGTCCGCGATCACGCCACCCGGCGCAACGAGGCGTGCCAGCTCCTTGGCGATCGCATCGCGGCGCGCCGTGATGTTTCGGTCAGGCGGTGGCAGCACAGTGCTCAGCATCGCAACCCCGGCTTCTGGCGCTCGGCGGCCAGAGAACAGGCCGCTGAATGGGCCTGAGAATAGGATGGAATTCTTATCCTCCACCACGGCTCATGGCCAAGTCGAAGGATTCGTTGGCCTTGATCATACCCCGCAACGGTCAATACGGACAGTGTTCCCGAGCCGCTGCAACCCTGCTTGCCGCAGTGCGGCGCATCCGACAGGAGACGCGCAAAGGGCTGGTTTGCTAGCACTGGGAGCACACGATCCTTCCCCGCGCACCTTCCCGGCGCATTTTCAATGTTCGGGAACAATTCTCATCCTTACGGGTTATTTCCGCCGACACACTTTGGTCATTGCCGGGCATGACAGACTCTTCTGTAGAGAGAGCATCAGAGAGAGCCGGCTCGACCACGCGTCCGAGGGGGACAACGCAGTGACAGCCATTACCGATCTCGAGATTTTTGCCCGCGTCGCCCGCACAGGCAACATGTCGGCGGCAGGCCGCGAGATGGGGCTCTCCCCCGCCGTCGTCTCCAAGCGCGTGAGCCTTCTCGAGGAGCGCCTCGGCACGCGCCTCTTCCAGCGCACGACACGCCAGCTCACGCTCACCGAGACGGGCGAGGGTTATTTCAAGCGCGTCGTCGACATCCTGAGCCTGATCGCGGAAGCGGAGGATTTCGTCAGCCGCCGCAACACGAAACCGCGCGGCGTGCTCAAGGTCACGGCGCCGACGGCCTTCAGCCGGCTCCACATCGCACCGTATCTCCCGCAGTTCCTCGCGAAGTATCCGGAGATCGAGCTCGACTTCCATCTCACGGACAGCTTCGTCGACATCATTCGCGAAGGCTTCGACCTTGCGGTGCGCATCGGCGAGCTGCGCGACAGCTCGCTCGTCCAGCGCAAGCTCGCCAGCGATCGCCGTGTCATCTGCGCGGCGCCGAAGTACATCGAGCAGTTCGGTGCGCCAGTGAACCTTGCCGATCTCGATTTTCACAACTGTCTTTCGGCCGGCGCACAGGACTATTGGCGCCTGCAGGGTCCCGACGGCGAGCACCAGCTCAAGGTCAAGGGTAACATCCGCTCGAACTCGCTCGAATTCGTGCGCGAGGCGCTGGTCGCCGGGCTCGGCATCGGGCTGCGCTCGACGTGGGATATCGGACCCGAGCTCGAAAGCGGCGCGCTCAAGGTGCTGCTGCCGCAATACTGCGGCTCCGATAGCGTGGGCATACACGCCGTCTATCCCTGCCGCGATTTCATGCCCGAGAAGGTCAATGTCTTCATCGAATTCCTGAGCGAGATCTACGGGCCGGAGCCTTACTGGAACCAGCGCCTCGATCTTGAGCGGCTGCTGAAGCCGTCCCTTACCGCCAACGGGCCGGTGAAGAAAGAAAGCGCGCCGATGGCGCCGGCGCGCGCGAAGCGTGCGGCGCCCCAGGCTCGCCAGCCCGCCGGTCGCGCCTGAGACCCCTCTATCTCCCATGCTGCATATGGTCGCGCGGACCGTGACGGATCGCGTGCGGCGTATAGAATGCTTCCAAGCTGCTGTGCGAATCTGTTGGCCACGCTCAAGGCCGCTATGGGAGTGAATGATGAACCGGGCCGTTCTTCTGTCCGCGATCGCGCTGTCGAGCTTTCTTGGCGCGAGCATGGTCTCCGCCGAGGATGTCGAGAACGGCGCGGAGGTCTTCAAGCGCTGCCGGGCCTGCCACGACGTCGGCGATAAGGCGAAGAACAAAGTCGGCCCGATCCTCAACGGCATCGTCGGGCGCAAGGCCGGGACCATCGAGGGCTTCAACTATTCCGACGCGAACAAGAAGGCCGGCGCGGACGGATGGACGTGGACCGACGAGAAGATGCTGGAATATCTCCTCAATCCGCGCACGGCCATGCCCGGCAACAAAATGGCGTTCGCCGGCATCAGGGACGAGCAGGACCGCAAGGACCTGATCGCCTACCTCAAGACCTTCCCGAAATAGCGGCGCGGCACGCCATCGCCGCCTACACGACCACCGCCTACACCACCACCGGCGTCGCAACCTGCGTGCCGACGTGGAACACGCGGCGATAGCGGGCGATTTCCTCGGGCGGCCCAACGGCCTTGGTCGGGTTGTCGGAAATCTTCACCGCCGGACGGCCGTTGGCCGAGATCACCTTGCAGACGATGGAGAATGGATCGAGCCCACCGTTCGGGCCGAGGCCGCGGAAATCGTTGGTCAGCAGAGTGCCCCAGCCGTAGCCGATGCGGATGCGGCCATGAAAATGGCGATGGATCTTGTGGATCAGATCCACATCGAGGCCGTCCGAGAAGATCGCGAGCTTCTTTTTCGGATCCTGGCCGTTCTTCTCCCACCAGGCGATGGCCATCTCGCCGCCTTCGATGGGATCGCCGGAATCGACCCTGACGCCCGTCCATCGCGCCACCCACTCGGGCGCCCGCTCGAGGAAGCTCTCGCTGCCGTATGTGTCCGGCAGCACGATGCGCAGATTGCCGTCATAGGCATCCTGCCAGTCGGCGAGCACGGCATAGGGTGCCTCGGCAAGTTCGCGATCGCCGTCGGCGAGCGCGGCATAGACCATCGGCAGCTCGTGCGCATTGGTGCCGATGGCCTCCACCTCGCGGCGCATGGCAATGAGGCAGTTCGACGTGCCGAGGAAAGCATCGCCGAGCCCCTCCTTGATCGCCTGCACGCACCAGTCCTGCCAGAGAAAGCCGTGCCGGCGCCGCGTGCCGAAATCCGCGATGCTGAGATTGGGGAGTGTGCTCAGGCGCTGCACGTTCTCCCACACGCGCGTCATGGCGCGGGCATAGAGCACCTGCAGCTCGAACTTGCCGAGCCCCTTCGTCACCGCGCGGCTGTGCAGCTCCATGATCACGGCGAGGGCCGGGATCTCCCACATGGTGGTCTCGATCCAGGGGCCTTCGAAGGTCAACTCCCACTGGTTGCCGCGCCGCTCGAGGTTGTAGGCGGGAAATCGGAAATTCTCGAGCCACTCGATGAAGTCGGGCGCGAACATCTGCCGCTTGCCGTAGAACATGTTGCCGCGCAGCCAGGTGGATTCACCACGGCTCAGCGACAGCGAGCGGATGTGGTCGAGCTGCTCGCGCAGTGCCCCCTCGTCGATGAGGTCGGCGAGCGGGACGGTCGTCGTGCGGTTGATGATGCCGAACGTCACCTGCGTATCGCGGTGCCGCCGGTAGATCATCTGCGCCATCAGAAGCTTGTAGAAATCGGTGTCGAGCACGGACCGGACGATCGGATCGATCTTCCAGGCGTGGTTGTAGACCCGTGTCGCGATATCGGTCATGGGACCGGACCGTCCTCAAGTGACGAGCCCGGCAGCACGGCCGCGCCCGCATTCCAGAATGAATTTCGGGCAAACGTCGCAAATCGTCGCCAGCGACGCAACCCGCCGACCATGCGCGGGCGGCGGGCACGGGCCGCGTTAAGCGCCGAGCTCGCTTCGGGTTGTCGGCCAGGTTGTAGGAACGGCAGGAATGAAACCGGGGCAGGACCTGCCGGCCCTGCCCCTCAAAAATCAGTTCTATGCGGGCGTCTCAGTTCTCGAGATGCTGCACCGGATCGACCGGCTTCACGCCCTTGCGGATCTCGAAGCGGAGCTGAGGCGTGTCGACGCTTCCCGTGGCGCCGGCCTTGGCGACGACCTGGCCTCGACGCACGGCCTCGCCTGCTTTCACGTTGAGCGAGTCGTTGTGTGCGTAGGCGGTGATCCAGCCGCCGTCGTGGCGGATGAGAAGCAGATTGCCGTAGCCCTGCACACCGTCGCCGGCATAGGTCACCACGCCGGCCTCGGCCGCGTGCACATCCGTGCCGCGCGGCAGCGCGATGTTGATGCCGTCGTTCTGGCCGCTCCCGAAGTTCGAGATGATCTTGCCGCGCGCGGGCCACCGGAACTTGGTCGCGACCGCTGCCGACTTCGGTGCGGCAGCAGGCTCACGCGTCGCCGTCTCCGGCGGAACAGGCGTCGCATCCGTGGCCGTGGACGGCAGGCTCCTCGCGTCCGCGCCCAGCGCCGCCGTACGCTTCGTGCCATTGATGATGGTCGGCGTGACGGCACTCGGATCCGCACTTGCGCTCGGCGGCGGACTCGCGGCCGGCGCCGACGCGACGGACGGTGCATCACCACCGCGCGGCACCTTCAGCACAGTACCGGGCTTCACACGGCGCGGATCGGTGATCCTGTTGGCGCGCTCGAGCTCGTTGAGGCGCACATTATGCTTGCGCGCGATGGCATAGAGGCTGTCGCCGCGTGCGACGGTGTAGGTGCCCGTCCAGGAACCATCGTCGGCGGGCGCTTCGCTTTGTGCGGCGGGCGCAGGCGTCGGTGCGGCCGGCGCGGCAGCTCCCGTTGCAGGATCTGTCTCGACGAGCGGCGGCACGATCGGGCCGGCCTCATGATGCGGCAGGCGCGGCTCGGGACGCTGCTCGAGCGGCGGCGGCAACGCAGCAGTAGACGGCAATGCGGCCGGTGGCGGTGCCGGCACGGACGCAGGCGCCGTCGGCAAGGACGCGAAGCGGCGCGGCGCCAGATCGCCAGCCGACGATGACGGCACGACGAGCTTCTGGCCGACGCGGAGCTGCGGACCGGTCAGGTTGTTCGCGCGCATGAGCGCCGACACGGGTACGCCATGCTTCTTCGAGAGCGCATAGAGCGTATCGCCCGAGGCGACCTCGATCGTGGCGCCGTCAGCCGCGGGGATGGCCGGCTCGTCGAATGCCGCGCGCGGCGGTGCCGGCGGCGTGACGGGTACGGTCGCGACGCTCCTGTGCGGAACGCTCGCGGACGGCGGCGTGTAGGCGGGCGGCGGCGTGTAGGCTGGCGGCGGCATGTCGGTCGCGCCGCCATCATGGGCCTGGGGCAAGCCCGCCGTGCGCACGCCGCGCTCGCCAGCGGCCGAGATCGGCGTGCCGCGATTGCTCTCGCGCCATTCCTGACGCGGCGGCACCTGATGCGACGGCTGATAAGGCGGCTGGTACGGCGAGGGCGCCTGATAGGGAGACTGGCTCGCGCCCTGGCGCTCGTAAGGCGGGTTGTAGGGACGGTCATAGCTGCCGCCGTCGTTCGACGGCGGGCTGTAAGGCTGCCCGTACGGCTGGCTGTACGGCTGCCCATAAGGCTGGCCGGAAGACTCGCCGTAGCCGCGCGCATCGCCGAGCGAGCCGGAACGGTTCGAATACACGGGCTCGCGAGGAATGGGGACGCTGCTCGTCGAGGACGGGCCCCCGTTGTAGCTCAGCGTCGGCATTTCAAAACCGGCACTGCAACCGCCGGCGGCCATCGCCAAAGCAAGAACGGCCACGCGCCTCGATGCGGCGGCGGCAACAGGAAGACGCTCACACAAACGTACAAAACGCAACATGTGGTACACCCCTCTACGCGCCTTCAGTTAACCGTAAACCGGTTAATCGGCCGTTAAGGAGCGCGCCGCTGCCTTCAAAGACCACTTCATCGCGAGCAATCGTTTCGGGGTGATTGGAAGCCTCGGCATGAGACGCACTCCAGGTGCTGGAGAGTGAACGACATCGTTCCCAGCCGAGAGCCAGGTTGCGATGCCTTCGAGAAGGCTCTCCGTGATGAAACGAGAAACAAGACGCGGAGAACGAGCCTTCTCGCTATAGCGATCGATTGTGCGAGGCGCTTGGCTTAACGGGGGCTCTTCCGCGGCTTTTGGCTGAATGTAGGACAACAGCCTATTGCTTGTATCAGCGCCGGAAATTCATCTCCGCTCAAAATCAATACGCTCATCCACCTCGAGACCGAGCAGCCGTCGGCGCAGTGCATCCAGCGCAAGCTCGATCGCGCCCATGCGCACCCACTCGCGACCGCCGAGCATGCGCGCGGGCCGCGCAAGCGCGCCTGTCGGATCGGCAATGCCAATGCGGATGTTGCCGCCGAGCTCGAGACGATCCTCGCCCTCGTCGAGCTCCATGAGCACGGCAAGCGCATGTGTTGCGCCGCTCACCTGACGCAGCCCCTGCGCGATGGCCATCGCCGCATCCTCCGTGACGCCGGCCGCCGAGAGCCCGGGATCGATGCCCACCGCACCGAGGACCTGCGCGAGATCGCGGCCGACAATGCCGCGCCGGAAGACGGTACCGGCTGCAAGCTGTGGGGCAATGCGCTGCGCAACACCGCCGCCGGTCACCATCTCGGCGATGGCGAGCGTATGGCCGCCTGCCGCGAGCCGGTCGAGAATGATGCCTTCGAGGCGCTGGTCGTCTTCCGCGATGATGAAGTTGCCAAGACGACGGCGCACTTCCGCTTCGATGGGGCCGAGCGCACCCGCGAGCGCCGCCTCGTCGTCGGCACGGATCGCCAGCTTGGTCTCGAGTTGCGGATAGTGCGACTGGAAGCCGAGCTTGACGCTGCCGCCATCCTCGAGCCCGGGAATGCCGGCGAGCATTTCGTCGGCACGCGATTCGCCGATGCCGAAGGAATGGAAGCGCTTCAGCCGCGTCACGCCCTTGAGGCCGCTCATCACGAGAAGGCGCGGAATGAGCTGCTCATCGAGCATCCGCCGCATCTCGCGCGGCACGCCGGGCGTGAAGAAGAAGCGCGCCTTGCCGATCGTCACCGCGAAGCCGCAGGCCGTGCCGATCGGATTGTCGATCAGCTCCGCGCCGGCCGGCAGCAGCGCCTGCTTTTTGTTGTTCGGCGGCATGATGCGGTTGCGGCGCGCATAGTAGCTCTCGATGCGCGCGAGCCATTCCTCGCTCAAGACCAGCTCGACGCCGGCCGCCTTCGCCGCGATCTCCTGCGAGAGATCGTCCACGGTCGGGCCGAGGCCGCCATTGACGATCACGGCATCGGCACGCGAAGCGGCGAGGCGGAAAGCCTCCATGAGCGTATCGCGATCATCGCCGACCGTCGTTCCCCAGCGCACGGTGAGGCCGAGCTCGTTGAGCCGGGACGAGATGTGGCCGAAGTTCGTGTTGATGGTCTTGCCGGTCAGGATCTCGTCGCCCGTGCAGAGGATCTCGATGATCATTGCCTTTGTCCCCAATCCAGTCGCGCCGTGGCTCAGCCCGCAATGACACGCACGGGCTTGCCGGCGAGCCAGGCTTCGATGTCCTCGACCATGCCGGGATAGAAGAGGCTGTACGTCTCCTCCGTTACGTAGCCGATATGCGGCGTGAGAACCGCGCGCGGCTCGCGGCGCAGCGCCTCCGCGGCGGGCAGCGGCTCGACCTCGTACACATCGAGCGCGGCGCCCGCGATCTTGCCTGCCGACAGCGCCGCGCTGAGCGCCGCGTTGTCGACGAGCGGCGCGCGCGAGGTATTCACGAAGAAGGCCGTGGGCTTCATGAGCGCGAGATCCGCCGCCGAGACGATGCCCCGGCTCCGCGCCGAGAGCACCATGTGCACGGAGATCACGTCGGCCTCGCGGAAGAGCACGTCCTTCGCGACGCGCTTGGCGCCGTGCTCGGCCGCGCGCTCGTCGGTGAGGTTGGGGCTCCAGGCGATGATCTTCATGCCGAACGCCTCCGCCATGCGCGCGACATGTCCGCCGAGCCGGCCGAGACCGACGAGACCCAGCGTGCGCCCTCTCAAATCGCGCCCGACCGTCGTCTGCCAGCGCCCCTCGCGCATGTTGGCGAACTCGATGTGCAGGTTGCGCGCGAGCGCCACGATCAGGCCCATGGTGAGCTCGGCCGTCGCATGACCGCCGCTCTCGGAGCCGCAGACCTTCACGCCACGCCCTGCCGCCGCCTCCATGTCGATGGCGGCATTGCGCATTCCCGCCGTCACGATCAGCTTGAGATTGGGCAGCGCCTCGATGAGCGAGCGCGGAAAGGGCGTGCGCTCGCGCATGCAGCAGACGACGTCGAAGTCCTGAAGGGCCTGCCGCGCCGCCGCCTCGCTTCCGAAGGCCTGATTGAAGACGCTGACCTTGTGGGCCGCCTGCAGGCGCGACCAGTCGGCGAATGAAAGGGCGACGTTCTGGTAGTCGTCCAGGATCGCAATCGCGACCATGCGGTTCCTCCCGGGAAATTCGTTTCTGTCTTTGTGATGGGAGCTGCCAGGGGTGTGGCAGCGCTGCCAGCCGGCACTGCCGGTCGTGCATCATCCCCCGAGCCGGCAGGCCAGCGCAAGCGCGGCAATGTGATAGAAGACCCGCACCGACCGAGCAGCCCGAGCCGCACCCCGCCCCATGCCGACGTGCCATGTCTATATCGCCACCAGCCTCGACGGCTTCATCGCGCGATCGGACGGCGATATCGAATGGCTGCACCAGTGGCCCGACATCGGCGACGACTACGGCTATGCCGCCTTCATGAATTCCGTGGATGGCCTGATCATCGGCCGCGGGACCTTCGAGAAGGTCCTTTCGTTCGGCACATGGCCCTACGAGAAGCCCGTGGTCGTGCTGAGCCATACCCTCGATCCCGAGGCCGTGCCGGCCGACCGGACAGACCGGGTGCGCATCCTGGCGCTCGGCCCGCTGGAGGTGCTCGATATGCTGCGGCGCGAAGGCTGGACGCGCGCCTACGTGGATGGCGGCCGGCTCATCCAGTCCTTTCTGGCGGCCGGTCTGATCGAGGACTTGACCATCACGCGCGTCCCCATCCTGCTCGGTGCCGGGCGGCCGCTGTTCGGCGCCCTGCCGCAGGACGTGGTGCTCACGCATTTCGAGACGAGTGCCTATCCATCCGGCTTCGTGCAGTCGCGCTACGCCATCGGGCGCGTGCCCTGAGCGGACGGCGATGCGCCTGTGCTAAGATGATCCGATCGACTTCAAGGAGCCCCGGTTGACTATTGCCCTGATCGTTCTCGCCCTGGCCTTCGGCCTCGCCTTCCTGCCGCAGATGTGGATCAGGGGCGTTATCGCGCGCCACTCCGACGAGCGGGCGGATTTCGCCGGCACGGGTGGCGAGTTCGCGCGTCACGTGCTCGATGGCATGGGCCTCCATCACGTCGTCGTCGAGGAGACCCAGAAGGGCGATCATTACGACCCGGATGCCAAGGCCGTGCGCCTGCTGCCGCAGCATTTCGGCAAGCGCTCGCTGGCCGCCGTCGTGATCGCGGCGCACGAGGTCGGCCACGCCATGCAGGACGCGACGGCCTACGGGCCGCTGACGGCCCGAACGCGCCTCGCGCGTCAGGCGCAGAAGGTGGAGAAGGTCGGCTCGGTGATCATGATCGCAGCACCGATCATGATGCTCCTCTCGAAGTCGCCGCACATCATGCTCATGCAGATGGCCATCGGCGTCCTCATTCTAGGCTCGACGATCTTCATGCACGCCGTGACGCTGCCGGTGGAGTTCGATGCGAGCTTTCGGCGCGCGCTGCCGCTGCTCAAGGCCGGCAACTACATCTCCGGCCGCGACATGCGCTCGGCGCGCCAGCTCCTGCGCGCGGCGGCGTTCACCTATGTTGCAGCGGCAGCCGTGAGCCTGCTCGACGTCATGCGCTGGATTCGGGTGCTGAGGTTCTAGTAGCGCTAGCGCTTGCCGGCCGCGCGCTTCTTGCGCGGCGCCGGCTCCGCGACCGCCTCGTCATCCACGAAGTCGTCGATGATGTAATGCGGAATCCAGCCGGGCTTGATGCCGGTCTCGCTGCGCGCGAGCTTGCGCACGGAGATGCCCGCCTGATGGACCGTCTCCGGCGATCCCGAGATCAGCGGATGCCACCAGAGCAGGTCCTTGCCCTCCTCGACGCGGCGGTAGCCGCAGGTCGGCGGCAGCCAGCCGAGCGTGCGCACCTTCTCCGGCGTGATCGATATGCAGTCCGGCATCTTCTCGTGGCGGGCGGCGTAGTCGCGGCACCGGCAGGTCTTGAGATCGAGCAGTCCGCAGGCGAGCCGCGTCAGGTAGATGTCGCCGGTGTCCTCATCCTCGAGCTTGACGAGGCAGCATCGCCCGCAGCCGTCGCAGAGCTGCTCCCACTCGCTCGAGGTCATCTCGTCGAGGGTCTTGGTCTGCCAGAATGGGCGAGGCTCGCGGCGTGGCAACGGAAGCTCCTGAATCACACGAATTGCACAGCTATCATATTTGCCGGAATGGATCGATTCAGCATATCAACGCCTAAATCGGACGGAATGTTCAAGCCGTTCCGGCCCTGGTCTTTCGACCGGGCGGGTCACCCAAGGAGGTAGGCGTTGAGCGACTGGCTCAGCAGGCATCGAAACGGGCGCCGGGGCCGCATCGACTGGCTGCGTCTCGACAGCCTGATCGATTCGTCGCTCTCGGAGGCCTGGGAGTCCTTCCAGGACCGCTGGAATGCCGCATCGAGCTTCTTTGCCCGATTCCGCCTCTATGGCTGGCGCCGGATGGCCAATGAGCTGGCCTCGGAAAGCCTCACGCTCTTCTGCGGCGGCCTCGTCCTCATGTACGCGCTGGCCATGCCGGCCTTCGAGGAGATGGACGAAGCCAAGATCTTCTCGACCGGCCGCTACAGCGTGAAGTTCCTCGACCGCGAGGGCCGCGAAATCGGCCAGCGCGGCATTCTGCACAACGACGCCGTGCCGCTCGAGGAGATCCCCGACTACCTCATCAAGGCGACGCTCGCGACCGAGGACCGGCGCTTCTTCGAGCACATCGGGATCGACTTCCTCGGCACGGCGCGCGCCTTCGTCGAGAACGTGCGCGCGGGCGAGACCGTGCAGGGCGGCTCGACGCTGACCCAGCAGCTCGCCAAAAATCTCTTCCTTTCCTTCGAGCGCTCGTTCGAACGCAAGCTCAAGGAGCTGTTCCTCGCCTTCTGGCTCGAAGCGCGGTTCTCGAAGCGGGACATCCTGAAACTCTACTTCGACCGCGCCTACATGGGCGGCGGCGCCTTCGGCGTGGAAGCCGCGTCGCATTTCTATTTCGGCAAGTCGGTGCGCGAGATCACGCTCGCCGAGGCGGCCATGCTGGTCGGCCTCTTCAAGGCGCCGACCAAGTTCGCGCCGCACATCGATCTGCCCGCCTCGCGCGCCCGCGCCAACGTGGTGCTCACGAACCTCGTCGATGCCGGGTTCATGACCGCCGGGCAGGTCCACGGCGCACGTCTCAATCCGGCGCGGCCGATCGAGACGCGCGCGACCTATAGCCCGGACTGGTATCTCGACTGGGCCTTCGAGGAGATCCAGCGCGTTGCAGAGGGCAAGGGCCAGTTCGTGCTGACCGCGCGCACGACCCTCGACGTCGGCCTCCAGCAGGCCGCGGACCAGGCTCTCGTCTCGACCATCCGCCAGCATGGCCGCGGCAAGAACGCGACCTCGGGCGCGCTCGTCGCCATGGAGCCCGATGGCGCCGTGCGCGCGCTCGTCGGCGGCATCGACTACGGCGAGAGCCAGTTCAATCGCGCGACCGCCGCCCGCCGTCAGCCCGGCTCGTCCTTCAAGGTGTATGTCTATGCCAATGCCGTGGAGCAGGGCCTGGGCGCGACCTCCATCGTGCGCGATGCCTCCCCGGCGTGCGGCAACTGGGCGCCCAAGAACTACGACGGCGGTCACGGCAGCGGCGCGCGCATCACCATGACGAGCGCGTTCGCCCGCTCGCTCAATACGACCGCGGTCGATCTTTCCTTCAAGTACGAGCGCGACAAGGTCGTCGAGATGACGCAGCGCCTCGGCGTGCACGGCATCAAGAAGACCTGCTCGATGGCGCTCGGCGACCAGGGCATCACACCGCTCGAGCACACGACGGCTTACGCGCATTTCGCCAATCACGGCATGGCCGTGAAGCCCTACGCCATCCTCGAGATCATGAATTCGCGCGGCGACGTCATCTATTCCCGCGAGAAGGACGAGCCGCCTGCGAAACGGGTGCTCGACATGCGCGTCGTCGAGAACATGAACCGCATGATGCACGCCGTCGTCACCGAGGGCACGGGACGACGCGCGGCGCTCGACAATACGTATGTGGTCGGCAAGACCGGGACGAGTTCGAGCTACCGCGATGCCTGGTTCATGGGCTTCACGGGCCAGTACGTGACGGGCGTGTGGATCGGCAACGACGATTTCCGTCCCATGCGCGAGGTGACCGGCGGCAACCTGCCGGCGACGGCGTGGCACAGCTTCATGTCCATCGCGACGAGCAATCCCGATATTCCGACCATCGACGGCCTGGAGCCGCATCCCGCCAAGATCGAGGAGCAGAAGCGCATTGCCGCGCTCCGCCAGCTCGACCCGCAGGCCGGCGCGCCGACCACAGGGCCGGCAGCGGCGCGCACGACGATGTCCGATCGCACGCGCCAGACGCTGAAACAGCTCGCCGACGACATGCGCGTCGCCACCGAGCGCCCCGACGGCCTCGGCACTGGCACGGGCATCGGCCGACCCGGCCAAGCCCCCGCGCCCAGCACCACGAAACCTGGCCGACGCGCAGACACCCCGACATCGGGGCGCCTCTTCGAGCCGGCAAGCGCGGTCCAGTCATCAACGGGACGCCAGCGGTGAGCGCGCCGAGGATCACATGAGCCGTCGCCCATGCTGAACATGCTCCTCTTCGTGCTGATCGCCGTCGGCGGGGGCCTGAGCGCCACCTGGATGATGGTCGAGCGCGGCTCTGCCCTCACGACGGAGGTGCACGGCCCCTGGACGCACTGGACGGCCGCCGGCCGCCTCGACGCCGATCCCTACACGCGCGCTCACTTCGTGCGCCACGCCCTGCTGCCGGTCTCCACATCGCTGATCGCGCGATATCATGCGAGCACCGACAGCGACGGCCAGCCGCTCCACTCCTCCTGCGAGTACGTGCTCGAAGGGCCCGAACCTTCGCGCGGCTGGTGGAGCCTCGCCGTATTCGACGCGAGCGGCAAACTCATCCGCAACGATGCCGGGCGGCACTCCTTCACGTCCGACACCGCCATGCGCGCGCCTTCGGGCCGCGTCGCGATCCACCTTGCCCGCTCGGCGCGTCCCGGCAACTGGCTGCCGACCGGCGGCGCCGGCAGCCTCACCCTCGTGCTCCAGGTCGAGGATCCTCACGACGCGACGACGGGCGGGACCGGTGACACGGACGACGAGCCCATCGTGCAGCTTCCAGCCGTGCGGAGGGTCGGATGCTGAACAGCCGGGTTCGCCTCCTGCCGAGGCTCAGCGTGCATGTGCTGATCATGGCGCTCGTCACCGGCGGCATCGTCCATATCGCGTCGACGCTGGCCATCCCCTACATGGGCGCGGCAACGGCCTTCGATCGCGTCAGCGCCGGCCTCAAGCTCAACACCATGCAGGTTCTGGCCCCCATCGCGCCGGGGGGCGAGCTGCTGCCCTACAACGATCCCGCGCATCTTCTGGCGGTCTGCCCCTTCGATCTCGACGAGGGTCTCCTGACCCTGACGGCGACGTTGCCCGATCCGGGCTGGAGCCTCGCGATCTACAGCGCCCAAGGCGACAACTTCTATGCCGTGGCTGCCGCCGGCCTGCGCCAGCCCGACGTGACGCTCGTGCTCGAGCCGTCGCGGGCGACCTTGCTCAATCTCTTCGGCATCGGCACGGCGCCGAACTTCGATGCCTCGCGTATTCAGGCGCCTGAAAGCCGCGGCCTCATTGTGGTGCGCGCGCCCCGGCAGGGCCAATCCTTCGACGAGCGCACGGCCGCCATTCTCTCTCGCGCACGGTGCCTGAGCGGGCCTGCACCCGCGACAAATCCTCAGGGCTGAAGGCGCTCAAAGCCCCGGCAGCGGCGGCAATCCAGTCGAGCGCACGCCGATCGCCTTGAAGAGCGTGCCCATGCCCGTCGGTGCGGTGAGGCGGGCCGTTGCCGCTTCGAGCGACGCTGCGGCAGACGGATTTACCGCCATCAGATGCGAGGTGCGTTCGACAATGCCGAGCGCGCCGAGGAAGGCCGCTTGCGGCACGGGCCCATCGACAGCAAAGCCGCGCGCCCGAGCATCGGCGGCGAATGCGGTGAAATCGACGTGGGCCGTGAGGTCGGCCAGCCCCGGCGCGGCGAGCGGATCCTCGTAGCGCTGGGCACGTATGGCCTGCAGCGTGTCGCCGACGGCGGGCCCCTCATAGCCGTAGTCGATGAAGAGCGCGGCGAGCGGCCCGGCCTCGGCGAGCCGGCGCAGATTGTCCGCAACATGGCCCGTATCCCGCTGCTCGATGATCTCGCCGATTTTTGCAGCGCTCGACGGGTGCGGGGCCATCACGGCAGAGGTGATGCCGAACACGAGATCGCCAGCGTCGTTGATGCCGACGCCGCGCTCGGCCCAGCCGCTTTCGGTGCGCTGAAGCTGCGTGACGGGCAGCACATCGAGAATTTCGTTGGCGAGTAGGATCGTTGCGCTGCCGGGCACAGCCTCGACTTCCGCGATGTCGGCGAGCCAGCGCACGGGCTGATCGGCAAGCGTCTGGCGCTGGACGGCCTGCAGGGCGCTGTTCGGCTCGACGAGCACGACGTCGAGCGCATTCATGAAGCCCGACACCTTGCGCGCCGCGCGGAGCGCATCGGCCATGAGCGTGCCTCGCCCCGGACCGAGCTCGACAAGCCGCACAGGCGCGGGCGATCCCATCTGCTGCCACACGACCGCCGCCCAGAGCCCGATCAGCTCGCCGAAGACCTGGCTGATCTCGGGCGACGTGACGAAGTCCTCCTTCGCGCCGATCGCGCGGCGCGTGCGGTAGTAGCCGTGCGCCGGATCATGGAGGCAGGCCTCCATGTAGTCTCGCACCGAGATCGGCCCGTCACGCGCGATGCGTGCGGCGAGCACTCGAGCGAGCGGCGTTGGCTGCCGATGCGCCATCACACGGGGTTCAATCGGCGCAGGACGATGTAGGCGACCATGCCGAAGAGAGCCATGGGGATCGAATAGATCATGCCGGTCGTGAGCCAGCCGTCGGCGACGATCGTGCGATATTCGTCGTACTTGAAGAACTCGCAGATGATCCGGAAGCCGCCATAGCCGGCGAGAAATGCGGCGCCGATCAGTCCTGGCGTTGCGAGCGCCCGATGCCGATAGATGAGATGGCGCAGAATGAGGAACAGCAGAAGCCCCTCGAGCGCCGCCTCGTAGAGCTGGACGGGATGGCGCGCTACATCTCCCCAGCCGGGGAAGACGATGCCCCACGGCACGCTCGTCTCGGTGCCGACGACCTCCGCATTGATGAAGTTCGCGACCCGCCCGAAGAACAGCCCGATCGGCACGGCGGCCGAGACGCTGTCCATCACGCTCAGGGCCGGAATGCCGTGACGCCGCGCGAAAAGATACATGGCGAGGATCGTGCCGAGCATACCGCCGTGGAACGCCATGCCACCCTGCCAGACATAGAGGATCTGGATCGGATTCCAGAGGTAGTAGCCGGGCTCATACAGCAGGACATGCCCCAGGCGCCCGCCGACGATCACGCCGACCGCCACCCAGATGAAAAGGTCATCGACGAGTGTCGGCGAGAAGGGTGGCTTCTCGTCGCGCCAGAGACGCGGCGTGGCGACGAGCCGTTTCAGGTAGAGCCAGCCGAGCAGCAGGCCCGCCACATAGGCGAGCCCGTACCAGCGGACCGCAATCGGACCGATCTGCAGTGCGATGGGGTCGATCGCCGGAAAGGGGATGGCAAGCAGGCTGGCAAACGGGCTCATGAAATGGCCGGACGGCTCCTGTTATAGGGTGCCCGGACCATTCGGCGAGCGAGAGGGCGCTGTCAAGGCAAGCGCACGTGATGGCGCTGCGGTGCGATGACCCGTCCCGTCCTGCATCCATTTCGCATATTTGACCGCAGGCCCCGCCATGGACTATCGGCATCCCGGCCTGAGCCCGCCGCACACGAGGCCCCGCGTGCCCGCACGACTTTTCGCCGCCGTCATCTGCATTGCAGCCGTAACGGGGATCGGCCTCGAGCTCAGCAACCTGCTCGCTCAGGGCCACTCGGTGCCGAAGGCGGTTTGGATTCTCGTTCGCTTCTTCACGATCCTCACGAACGGCCTGCTCGCCATCGTATTCGCCAACATCGCGATGCGCGGCATCAGAGTGCTGCCACCGCAGGTGCTCGCGGGTTCGGTATCGGCCATCGTGCTCGTCGGCGTCGTCTTTGCCTTGCTGTTGCAGGACGCCCGTCCGATCGCAGGCGCGGCGGCCGCCGCGGATTTCCTGCTGCACAAGGTGACCCCCGTGCTCGCGCTGGTCTTCTGGCTCTGGTACGCGCCCAAGGGCCGGCTCGCATGGCGCGATCCCTTGAACTGGTCGCTTTATCCGCTCGTGTATCTCATCTACGCGCTCATTCGCGGCCACTTCGAGGGCGTCTACCCGTACCCCTTCATCGACGTCGCCGCGAATGGATGGCCGCAAGTACTCGTGACGGCAGCCGTGATCGCTGTCGGCTTTATCGGGGCCGGCTGGCTGATGGTGTGGCTCGACAGAGCCCTCGCGCGCCGCTCGCATTCCTGAGCTTGCGGCGGCGCCGGCCCGTCCCAATTACTCGCCCGCATTCTTCTTCGCGCCGGCCATGAGCCGCTCTTCCTGGGCGCGCCGCTCCGGGGTCAAGGCCTCGCCGAAGTCCGATAGCTCGTAGAACGGCCGGATCTCGATCTCGCTCTCCTCAGGCATGGGGTTCGGGCACTTCTTGAGCCACGCGACCGCCTCGTCCATGTCCTTGACCTGCCAGATCCAGTAGCCGGCGATCTGCTCCTTGGTCTCGGCGAACGGTCCGTCGATGACCATGCGGTCCTTGCCCGAGAAGCGCACGCGCTTGCCCTGACTTGTCGGTTTCAGACCATCGCCCGCCAGCATGATGCCGGCCTTGACCAGCTGTTCGTTGTAGTTCCCCATCGCGGTGAGCAGCTCCTCGCTCGGCATCTCGCCGGCCTCGGATGCCTTGCTCGCCTTCACGATGACCATGACTTTCATGGGGGTCCTCCTGTTCGATACCGGGCCAGCGGCCTACATACCGAGGACGGCGGCCGGCGCTCCGATCCGACAATCTGGCTCAAAAATGTGCCCGAGCGCGTCCGTGGCGTGGTAGCAGAGCCCTCAAAACCCGCCAATGACGCGCGGAGGAATTGTCATGACCCAGACGAACAACCGCCTGCTCGACGAGTTGGCCAAGCTGCTGACCGACGCCGCAGGAGCCGCCCAGGGCGTCCAGCGCGAGGCCACGAACCTCTTCAAAGCCCAGGGTGAGCGGATCGTGCGCGAGATGGACCTCGTCTCCCGCGAGGAATTCGAGGCCGTGAAAGCCATGGCGCAGAAGGCGCGCGAGGAGAACGATGCACTCGCCGCCCGCATCGCCGCGCTGGAGGCCCGCCTCGGCGCCGGGAACGGCTGAGACCGGGGGGCGCGGGAGAAATCCGGAATCGCGCTCCGCGCGCGAACCAGTCCGGCGGCGCCACATTCCCCGGGTTTCTCCGTCCGCGCACAAGTTCTCCACGATCTCCGTGCGCAAAGGGGCCTGCGCCCTTCATTTCGCCACCCTCGTTTACTTTGTTCGTGGAGAAGGCGGAGGGTGGCTTGTCGGCATGGGGCAGCTTCTATTAGCTCCGTCCTGCGCACGGTTCGCCGTGTGCTTCGTCGCGCTCAGGGGGATGGCGACGCGCCAAACGAGGAACTTGCATGGCCATGGCAGAGACGGGCTTCACGCGTGCCAGAAACCCGGTCGACCTGATCGAACAGGTCGCCGGCGCACACGATTGGGCCTGCGACCGTACGCACGAGGACGAGCTGACCCTCGTCGTGGCGGGGAACTGGACCGACTATCAGCTCTCGCTCAACTGGCGCGAGGATCTCGAGTCGCTGCACATCGCCTGCGCCTTCGACTTCAAAGTGCCGGACAATCGGCTCTCGGAGGTCTACCGCCTCGTCGCGCAGATCAACGAGCAGCTCTGGCTCGGTCATTTCGACATCTGGACCCGCGAAGGCCTGATCATGTTCCGTCAGGGGCTCATGCTCAACGGCGCCATCGCCACCCAGAGCCAGTGCGAGGCGCTGCTGCGCGCCGCCCTCGAGGCCTGCGAGCGCTACTATCAGGCATTCCAGTTCGTCGTCTGGGCCGGCAAGGACAGCCGCGAGGCCCTCGCCTCGACCATGTTCGAGACCGAAGGCCAGGCCTGACCAACAAGGCTTGACGGGCGAAGGCGTCGCGAAGATGCGCCGGGCTCAATCACCGACATGAGGGCCGCTTGAGGTACGTCATCGCCGTCCTCGTAGGATTGGTCGGCCTCGTGCTCGGGTGGGTCATCGCCGCCTTCGGCGCGCTCATTCTTGGCAGCGCGCTCGGCCTCTCGGACTTCGAAGGCGAGCGCGCCATGGTCGCCTTCTTCGCGATCGGGCCGGTCGGCGGCCTGATCGGCCTCGTGGCCGGCATCTGGCGCGGATTGCGACTGACGTCGCGCCCGCGCTGACGATCGGCAGGTCGGCACGCGCCTGCGGCGGCGCAGGTTTCGCCCGCCACAGCATGAAGATTTATTCATCGGCAGCCCGCCTGGAGCGCCCTCAGGGCACGCCTCCAATGAAATATTAGCGGCCTACGGCAATTTGTTCGCGCGCGGGCGCGATGGCCCTTGATCGCATGTGCCGCGAGGCTGCACTGTATGCCGTAAACCTTGATCGCGCGCTCGCCGCCGCCCGGAGAACCGATGTTAAGTCGCTACGTCATGGCTGTCGTTACGCAACTGCTCGTCACAACCAGCCTGCATGCAGCCGACGATCTGCCGAAAGCCGAGGCGACGCCGGGCACCTGCTTCGTTTACAGCGTCGAAGAGGAGACCGGGGTCGAGAAGGACCCCGCTGCCGCCATCGTCAATCGGGTCGAGTTGCAGCCCCTCCAGTTCAAGGTCGAGAACAAGCCCGTTCCGGAGACGCGGATGCGCCTCGGCGTGCGGCCGAAAGGCGACAACGGACCGCTCGCTACCGATACCTCCGCGGCCTGTACCGGCGAGAAGCTGACGTTCGCCTGCACCATGAAGTGCGGCGACAAGACGGTCGGCAAATTTCGGGCCGAGGCGCTTCCAACAAAGCCAACCGATCCGAAGGCTCACTTCCTGAGGCTGGTCATCGAAGCGCCGAGCGTGCTCAATGCCTGCACCGAGGGCAAGCAGCCCTACTCGGTTCCGAACGAGCTGATCAACGTCCAGATCATTCTGAAGAGCGCGGCGCCGGGCGACTGTGCGCGCTGAGGACCCGTGCCCTCAGCCCACTGCGGCGAAATTCGTCTTGCGATAGCCCTGCAGGTACAGCAGCGCCGTCAGATCACCGTGCGTGATGCCGACATCCGCCTCGGCAGCGACCACGGGCTTGGCGCGGTATGCAACGCCGAGACCCGCCGCCTCTATCATGGCGAGGTCATTGGCGCCGTCGCCGACGGCCATTGTGGCGTCGCCCGCTAGCGCTCGCTCGTCGCGATAGTGGCGGAGCGCCGCGAGCTTGGCCTCGCGTCCGAGAATGGGCCCGACCACACTACCCGTCAGCCGCCCGTCCACGATCTCGAGCTCGTTCGCCTGATTGACGTCGAAGCCGACGGCCGCCGCGACGCGCGACGTGAAGAAGCTGAACCCGCCCGAGACCAGCGCCGTGAGGGCGCCATTCGCGCGCATGGTCGCGACGAGCGTCCGGGCGCCGGGCATCAGCGTCACGCGCTCGTCGAACACGCGCTCCAGAGCAGTGACCTCCAAGCCGGCCAGCAATCCTAGCCTTTCACGGAGCGCCGCCTCGAAGGGCAGTTCGCCCCGCATCGCGCGCTCGGTGATGGCGGCAATGCGGGACTTGAGACCCAGCATGTCCGCCATCTCGTCGATGCACTCCTGCTGAATGATCGTCGAATCCATGTCGGCGATGAGCAGTGCCTTGCGCCGTCCGGCGGCCGGCAGCACGCAGACGTCGATGGGTAAGTGACTGATATCCGCCGCGACCCGGTCGCGCACGGCACGCGCGCTTGCCACGTCCTGCACCTCGAAGGCAAGCTCACACGCTTCGCCCGGCGCGAGCCAGACAGGCTCCGCCGCGCCGATCTCGGCAGCGGTGGCCGCAGCAACAGCGCCTATGGACGGCGCTCCGGCGGCCGGCGCGATGAGCACGAGAACGAAGGCAGGCATGACGGACGATCCGGTCCATTGCGTTGTTGCGTCGCAGCGCAGCGATGAGCGGGTCCCCTTATTGCAGGGGACCTATGCTCCGGCAAGCGGGCCGCGACTTTCAAACATTCGCGTCCCTTGATATCGTCCTGCCCAAGTTTCCTATCCGCCGATCATGAGCCGTATTCCAGCCAGGAGGACCCCATGGCCCCGCTCGACATGAAGCCCAATGAGCTCGAGCCTTATTGGATGCCATTCACGCCCAACCGGGCCTTCAAGAAGAAGCCGCGCCTCTTCTCCGGCGCCAAGGACATGCATTTCATCACGCCAGACGGGCGCAAGGTCATCGACGCCTCGGCCGGCCTCTTCTGCGTCAATGCCGGGCACGGCCGCGAGCCGATCACCAAGGCCATCCAGGAAGCCGCCGCCACCCTCGATTACGCGCCGCCCTTCCAGTACGGCCATCCGCAGCAGTTCCAGCTCTCCTCGCAGCTCACGCTGATGGCGCCGGGCGATCTCGACTACGTGCTCTATGCCAACTCGGGCAGCGAAGCCGTCGATACCGCGCTGAAGGTGGCGCTCGCCTATCACCGTTCGCGCGGCGAAGGCAGCCGCACGCGCTTCATCGGCCGCGAGCGCGGCTATCACGGCGTCGGCTTCGGCGGCATCTCGGTCGGCGGCATGGTCGCCAACCGCAAGATGTTCGGCAACATGCTGACGGGCACCGATCACCTCCCGACGACGTACAATCGCGCCAAGCAGGCTTACACCAAGGGTGAGCCGGAGTGGGGCACGGAGACGCTCGACGAGCTGAACCGCATGATCGGCCTGCACGACGCCTCGACCATCGCGGCGGTGATCGTCGAGCCGGTCGCGGGATCGACGGGCTGCCTGCCGCCGCCGAAGGGCTACCTCGAGAAGCTTCGTCAGATCACCGAGCAGCACGGCATTCTGCTCATCCTCGACGAGGTCATCACGGGCTTCGGGCGCCTCGGCCACAACTTCGCGTCCGACCGCTACGGCGTCGTGCCGGACATGATCACCTTCGCCAAGGGCGTCACCAACGGCGCCGTGCCGATGTCCGGCGTGCTGGTGCGCAAGGGCGTGTACGAGACGCACATGACCGGCGCCGAGCATCTGCCGGAGCTGTTCCACGGCTATACGTACTCGGGTCATCCGCTGGCCGTTGGCGCCGCGCTCGCAACGCTCAAGCTCTATCGGGATGAAGGCCTGTTCGAGCGCGCCAAGAAGCTCGAGCCCGTGTTCGCGGACGCGATGCACAGCCTGAAGGGCCTGCCGAACGTCGTCGACATCCGCTCTTGCGGCTTGCTTGCGGCCATCGACCTCGATCCCATTCCGGGCAAGCCCGGTCTGCGCGGCTATGACGCTATCGAGCGCATGTATGCGGACCACGACCTCTACGTTCGCGTCACTGCCGACACCATCGCGCCCTCGCCGCCGCTCATCGTCAGCGAGAGCCAGATCGGCGAGATCACCGACAAGCTCAAGGCGGTCATCAAGGCGGTTGCGTAAGCAGGCGCTCTTCATTCCCTCTCCCCGCGCGGGGAGAGGGAACAATTCTTACTTGCAGCGCGAGAAACTGCCGCGGTCGTAGTGGAAGTGATCGCGGTGGAAGGCGTTGTAGTCCGGCCCGATCGCCACGCGGAAATAGCGGCACGCACGCGCGTGGATCTCGCGCAGGAAACGCGCCTCCGGGCCCGTTCCCGACCAATGGCGCGCCACGCTGATCTGCCGTCCATTCGCCAGCGTGAATCCCGAGACGTCGAGCGCATTCGCCCTCGCGTGCTGGCTGCGCGAGGGATACCACCACTTGCGACCAATGACATTGCGGCAGGCATACGTGCCCATGTGCTGCACGGACCGCACACGCGCGCCGAAGATCTCCTGCGCGACGGCCTGTACGTCATGCGCGATCCACATGGCGATGCTCGCCGCGACCTCGCACGACACCGTGCCGACGCTCAGCGAGGCGCCGCCCGCACTGGACATGCGCACGGCATTCTCCCAGCCGCAGCCATCCTTGATCGCATTGGCGCCTATGGGCTGCGCCGAGATCACGGGTGAGCGGAGCACGCGCGCACAAAGCGCGCGATCACGGCCGACCTCGGCAAGGCGCCAGTCGACGAGCCACGCATTGGACACGCTGAGATCGAGCACCGGCAACGGGCTCAGCCACGTCGGCAGCACACCCTGGCGCATGACGAGGAAAGCAATCGCGGCAACGAGCGCCAGCAGCAGGCCTCTGCCTACGCGCGGCGCGCGCCGTCCGGTTGCGGCAGTTTTATCTGACGTTTCGGATTTCTGCTCGCCGTCCACGCGGCCGACCGCCCCACATCACCCCGCGCTGATGATCCTCAATAGCGCGTGCCGCCATAGAGGCACAACGGGTCGAGCACGGGCGTTTCGCGCGGACCTTCCTTGCGCACGGCGAGACCCAGAAGCTGCTCCCTGAGCACCTGCGCCGCGATCGGCGGCTTGCCGTGCTGCGCGCACGCCGCGAGCCCCGCCGCAAGTGCCACCGCCTCGGTGGCATCGGCGGCCGTCGGCACGATGCCGGGGAACCACGAGCCGCCGCGTCCTAACACCAGCGCATCGATGCGCGGCGCACCGGGCCGCGTGAGCGTGCCGCGCTCCATGGTCTCGTTCGCAGCCGCGACAATAACCGCGCCCTTCAGATTGAGCGCGGCGGGAAACTGCGCACGCCCTTGCGCAACGGCATCGGCATCACCCGCCGGCAGGATCAGAAGATGATCCGGCACCTGCCCCGCCGCCTGCTCGAAGAACTCCCACGTCTCGCGGCTCTCGCCCCAGAGCGGCACAGCGACAATCCGCGCCGGCGTCGTCGCGGTGAAGGCGAGCGCGCGGGCGAGCATGACCTTGTCCTTCGGATCGACGCGCACGGGAACGAGCCGCGCATGGCGATACGTCGAGAGAATCCGGCGCGCGAGCAGCGTATCGACGGCGCCGTCGTGGTTCTCGGGGAGTGTCGTCGCCGCGTAAGGCCGATTGTCGTTGTCGATGAGATCGAAGCCGATGACATCGCCCTCGCCGTCACGCGCGAGGCGGTCCTTGATCTCAGGATGCGTATAGTCGATGCCCGTCGCGATGAGCGCGATCGCAATACCGCCGGGATCGACGCCCGGCGGCACCAGCGGCTTGACGCGCTCCTTCTGCGCCAGCGCCGTCTCACACAGCGCAAAGGCGAGCACGATGGCCGCGATGATACCGGCATAACGGCGCAGCCCACCGAGCTCGAAGGCTTCGGCATCGCTCATGTCAGCGCCTCGCGGCTCTGGAGGAGTTGCATCAGCGTCTCCGCCTCGGCGAGGTCCGCCGGCGTGTTCACATTGAGAAACGGATCGATCGAGCGCCCCTCCACCCCTATGGGATCAAAATCGACGGCCGTCATGCCCTGCATCTCGACCCAACGTTGCACGCGCCGCTCACCCGTCGCGAGCGCGCGCTCGAGGTCGTCCGCGATGCCGAGCGGCCACAGTGCGGCAAGTGGATGCACCTGCTCTACCGATCGCGCGACGGCAATGGTCCCATGCGCGGCAGCCGATGCCTCCGCCAGTCGGGCGACGAGGTCCGGGGGTATGAACGGCGCATCGCTGGAAACGGTTGCGACGCGGTCCGTGCCTTGGCTGGCGGCCCAGCGCAGCGCAGCGAGGATGCCGGCCAAGGGCCCCGGATGGTCGGGCAGAGGATCGCCGATCACCGGAAGGCCGAACGCGGCAAACCGCTCAGAATCGCCATTTGCATTGATGGCGACGCGGGCAACCTGTGGCGCGAAGCACTTCAGGACATGGGCCAGCATGGGTTTTCCGGCGAGCGCCAGAAACGCCTTCTCGCGACCGCCCATCCGCGTGGAGCGGCCGCCAGCCAGGACGACGCCTACGATCTCTGTGCCCAGCATTCGGCTCATGCACGCATCCTACCAGCGCCGACAGCCCGCCAACAGCCGACCCACGGCCATTTGACCGGTCCCCGGTAAAGATGCACTTACGCAACAGGTACAATCTGCCGTCCACCTTGCGCCTACTGCCCTCTTCCCTGAGAGTGACCCGCCTTCCAGGATCGGCTCGCCTTCCAAGGACCGGACAGAGCCCTATGCCAACGACCGCTGCCCTGCTGGAGCACTGGTATTTCCACGTGCCGAACCTGCTTCTCGCAGCCCTCATGTACCTGATGGCCACCTATTTCGTGCTGATGCTCGCCTTCGGCTGGTCCATGCACGCGCAGGGCGCCTTCCTCCGCGTGTTCCACCG